>NZ_CP107757.1:5503047-5854570 GCF_041431095.1 Streptomyces sp. NBC_00597 | reverse complement strand
TTGGCCGGTGCCGGCGCCGGGGAGGCCGTCCCGACCTTGCCGGGCCCGGGGGCCTCGCCGTCGCGGGCCGGACCGCGCTTGGCGTCGTCGGCGGCCGTCGTGTCCGCGTCGTCCGCCGCTCGCGCCGACCCGCCCGGGTTCTTCGCGTCCAGGGCGTCGGCCTGGGCCAGCAGCGCGGCCTTCTGCTCTTCCGCGTGCAGGGCCGCGGCCGGCACCGGGGAGACCCGTTCGCCCCGGCCTCCCTGCACGAACGCCTCTCCGCCGACCGCCGGGATCCCGCGCTCCAGGGTGTCGCCGTTGCGCTCGTCCTCCTGGCCCACGATGTAGAGGCCGTCGTTGCCCGTGCCCGGGCCCGACGGGGTCTTCGAGTCGTCCTGGCCGTCGCCCTCCGCGTTCTCGGAGCCGGCCTTCGCACCCGACGGCTCGGTGAGCTTGCCGCCCCGGCGCCAGCCCGCGTCCGCGAGCAGAGCCTCGGCGGCGTGGATGTCCTTGCCGCCGAGCGCGTCACTGTTGTCCGCGTACGCCCGCTGCCCGGCCAGCGCCACGTGGCTGCCGACCGGCTTCGCCGGCAGGCCCAGGGGCTTCAGTACGATCTCGGCCAATTCCTTGCGGTCCAGGGCCCGGGCCACGGCCCGCCGGACCCGCTCGTCGGCCAGCGGGCCGGAGGCCCCGTTCAGGGCGAGCTGTGTGTAGGCCGGCTCCAGGGACTTGCGGACCGTGAAGGTGCGCAGCGCCGACTGCTCGTCGGCGTAGCTCTTGGCCGCCTCGGCGTTCTGCGCGCGGGTCTCCCGCTCCGTCGCCGCCTTGCCCTCGTCGGAGCCGTTCGCGACCGCCCACGACAGCGTGGCCTGGGCCGGGGTGACCGAGGCGCCCGGTCCGTGCGCCGGGGCCCCGCCCGGGCCCGGAGAGCGTTCCGCGTCCCGGCGGGCCACCGCGATGCGGTCGGCGCCCGCGCGGTCGATCTCCGCCAGGTCGACCTTGCCGGCGGCCAGCGCGGCCGGGCGCTGGGCCCGGGGAACGGCGGTCAGGACCAGCGAGTCCAGCTTGGCCGGCCGCCCCCACCAGCGGGCGTTGCGGGTCAGCGCGGCGGTGCCCGTCCCCTTGTCGATGGCGCCGAGGTTGAAGGGCCCGGCGGTGACCTTGAGGGTGCCGCGGGCCCCCTCGTTGAAGGAGTCCGGGGTGCCGGTGACCTGCTTGGGGTAGAGCGGGGTGAACAGGGAGCGCCAGTCGGTGTACGGCTTGGCGAAAGTGACCTTGACCTCCAGGTCGGTCTTTCCGCGCTCGATCTTCTCGATCCGGTCGTACCCGGCGTTGCGGGCCGTCCAGTACGCCGAGTCCTTGCCGTTCAGGGCCCGCCACTGCGCCACGAAGTCGGCGGCGCCGATCTCGCGGCCGTCGCTCCACACCGCCTGCTGGTTCAGCTTGTACAGGACGACCTGCTTGGGCTCCCGCTCGACGACCTCGGCCTTCTCCAGGTAGTCCGGGTTGGCCACCGGTCGTCCCTTGTCGTCCAGCGTGAACAGCTGGGGCAGCACCGCCCCGGCGATCCGGTTGGTGGTGGCGTCCGCGTCGGCCTGGAAGGTGTTCAGGGTGTCCGGGAGGGCGTCCACGGCCCAGCGCAGCACGCCGCCGTCGGCGACCTTGTCGCGGGCCGTCGCCGCGATGTCCTGGCCGGCAGACACGGGACCGCCCTCGTCGTCTCCGGCGCCGCAGCCCGCGAGCAGCGGCAGTGCGAGGACTCCCGAGGTCAGCAGCGCCAAGGACCTGCGCCTTCTCTGGGACATGGGTGGTACCTCCGGGACGGGGCGTGAAAGGGGCGGCTTGATCACGTTTGGCGGTATATGGAGCTGATCACACTGGGTGCCGCTACACACTGAAATCCACAGCTCGCCACACCTCTCGCAGCCGACCCTCGCCACGCCGCGAACCCCACCCGTGCGGACCAATCCCGCTTGCGCCACGGACGGGCGTTCCCTCGGAAGAGGGATCAAAATGGGAGCAGGGAGGGGCGCACAGATTGCGCCTGCGCGCCCGCAATCGCTGCACGTCCCTTCACAACCGGGGACGGGAGGCGCGACACTCGCAGGCGCACATGAGCGTTGCCACCGCAACCAGCGGAAGTGAGGGCAAGTCATGTCCCTGCAAGATGATTTGACCGCGGTACGGCGCAATCTGAACGACCTGGTCCGCTCGGTGGAACGGCTGGAGCAGGACGTCGCCCGGCAAGCCCCCGCCACCTCGCGGGCGCCACGCCAGGAGGGGATGGTCCCCGTTCCGGACACCCCGTACGACAGCACGCTGTGGCAGGACGTCGACGACGAGGGTCTCGGCGCCCGCGACCGCCGGGCACCCTGACCCGACGGGCCGAGGTCCTGTCGTCGAAGTAGCGCCGGTCGGGCCCGCGGGCCGGGCGGGACCTTGACGACGGGACCTGGCCCCCGCACGCGCGGCACCCCGCACCCCACCCGGCCCAGCCGTCCGCGGCTGGGCCTCGTGGGTCACCCCTCATCACTCCACCCGGAGTCCCCTTTGGCCACAGGCACGGAACCACCCCGGCAGCTGACCGGCGTCCACGACGCCTCCCGGGCCGCGATCGCCGCCCGGCACCTGCGCACCGACCGGTGGTGGCTGGCCCCCGCCGCCACCGCGGCCGGGCTGCTCGCCTTCATCGTCTACTCGACGTGGCGGGCCTTCGCCAACGCCGACTATTACGCGGCCCCGTACGTCTCCCCGTTCTACTCCCCGTGTCTCGCGGAGAACTGCCAGGAGATGCGCGGCGGCCCCAACCTGGACCTGTTCGGCAGCTGGTGGGGCCTGTCCCCCGCCCTGCTGATCCTGGTCTTCCCGCTCGGCTTCCGGCTGACCTGCTACTACTACCGCAAGGCGTACTACCGGGGCTTCTGGGCCTCGCCGCCCGCCTGCGCCGTCGCCGAGCCGCACGAGAAGTACACGGGCGAGACGCGCTTCCCGCTGATCCTGCAGAACGCGCACCGGTACTTCTTCTACGCGGCGCTCCCGGTCGCGGGCATCCTCACGTACGACACGGTGCTGACCTTCCGCAACGACCGTTACGAGTGGGGCCACATGGGCCTCGGGACGCTGCTGTTCCTCGTCAACATCACGCTGATCTGGGCCTACACGCTGTCCTGCCACTCCTGCCGGCACATCATGGGCGGCCGTCTGCGGCACTTCTCCAAGCACCCGGTGCGCTACCGGCTATGGGGTTGGATCAGCCGGCTCAACTCCCGCCACATGCTGCTCGCGTGGGCCTCGCTGATCAGCGTCGCCCTGTGCGACTTCTACGTGTACCTGCTGGCCAGCGGCACCTTCACCGACCCGAGGATCTTCTGACATGGCTCAAGTCGACCGGCAGCAGTGGGACGTGGTCGTGGTCGGTGCGGGCGGCGCCGGGCTGCGGGCCGCGATCGAGGCCCGCGAACGGGGAGCCCGTACGGCCGTCATCTGCAAGTCCCTGTTCGGCAAGGCCCACACGGTCATGGCGGAGGGCGGGATCGCCGCCTCCATGGGCAACGTCAACGAGGGCGACAACTGGCAGGTGCACTTCCGCGACACGATGCGCGGGGGCAAGTTCCTGAACCAGTGGCGGATGGCGGAACTCCACGCGAAGGAGGCCCCGGACCGGGTCTGGGAGCTGGAGACCTGGGGCGCGCTCTTCGACCGCACCCCGGACGGGAAGATCTCCCAGCGCAATTTCGGCGGGCACGAGTACCCGCGCCTCGCGCACGTGGGCGACCGGACCGGGCTGGAGCTGATCCGCACCCTCCAGCAGAAGATCGTCCAGCTCCAGCAGGAGGACTTCAAGGAGTTCGGGGACTACGAGGCCAGGCTCAAGGTCTTCCAGGAGTGCACGGTCACGAGGGTCCTGAAGGAAGGGCAGAGGGTCTCGGGGGCCTTCTGCTACGAGCGCGAGTCCGGCCGGTTCTTCGTACTGGAAGCGCCTGCGGTGGTCCTGGCCACGGGCGGGATCGGCAAGTCCTTCAAGACGACCTCGAACTCCTGGGAGTACACGGGCGACGGCCACGCGCTGGCCCTGCTCGCGGGCGCCCCGCTGCTGAACATGGAGTTCGTGCAGTTCCACCCCACCGGAATGGTCTGGCCGCCCTCGGTGAAGGGGATCCTCGTCACCGAGTCGGTGCGCGGCGACGGCGGGGTGCTGCGCAACAGCGAGGGCAAGCGGTTCATGTTCGACTACGTCCCGGACGTCTTCAAGGAGAAGTACGCGGAGTCCGAGGAGGAGGGCGACCGCTGGTACGAGGACCCGGACCACAACCGGCGCCCGCCCGAGCTGCTCCCCCGCGACGAGGTGGCCCGGGCCATCAACTCCGAGGTCAAGGCGGGCCGCGGCTCCCCGCACGGCGGGGTCTTCCTCGACGTGTCGACCCGGATGCCGGCCGAGCGGATCAAACGGCGGCTGCCCTCCATGTACCACCAGTTCAAGGAGCTGGCGGACGTGGACATCACCGCCGAGCCGATGGAGGTCGGCCCGACCTGCCACTACGTGATGGGCGGGATCGCGGTGGACTCCGAGACCGCCGCCACGGTCGGGGTCCCGGGCCTGTTCGCGGCGGGCGAGGTCGCGGGCGGCATGCACGGCTCGAACCGGCTCGGCGGGAACTCCCTGTCCGACCTGCTGGTGTTCGGCCGGCGGGCCGGCATGCACGCGGCGGAGTACGCCTCGGGCCTGGCCGACGCGCCGCCCGCGGTCTCCCAGCCGGAGATCGACGCGGCGGCGACGGAGGCGCTGGCCCCGTTCCACGCCGCCGAGGGCGCGGAGAACCCGTACACGCTCCACCAGGAGCTCCAGACGACCATGAACGACCTGGTGGGGATCATCCGCCGCGAGGGCGAGATGGCCGAGGCGCTGGAGAAGCTGTCGGGCCTGCGCGTACGGGCGGCCAGGGCCGGCGTCGAGGGGCACCGGCAGTTCAACCCGGGCTGGCACCTCGCCCTGGACCTGCGGAACATGCTGCTGGTCAGCGAGTGCGTGGCCCGCGCGGCCCTGGAGCGCACCGAGAGCCGCGGCGGGCACACCCGGGAGGACTGCCCGTCGATGGAGCGCAGCTGGCGCCCGGTGAACCTGCTGTGCCGCCCGGTCGACCCGGCGCCCGAGGATCCGGCCGCCGACCGGATCTCCCTCGTCCGGACGAGCACCGAACCCATCCGCCCCGACCTGCTCGCGCTCTTCGAGAAGGACGAGCTGGTCAAGTACCTCGCCGAAGAGGAGCTCTACGAGTGACTGACTACGACGCCCGCTTCCGGATCTGGCGGGGCGACGCGGAAGGCGGGGAGCTGCGGGACTTCACCGTGGAGGTGCACGACGGCGAGGTCGTCCTGGACATCGTCCACCGGCTCCAGGCCACCCAGGCCTCCGACCTGGCGGTGCGCTGGAACTGCAAGGCGGGCAAGTGCGGCTCGTGCAGTGCGGAGATCAACGGGCGGCCGCGGCTGATGTGCATGACGCGCATGTCCACCTTCGACCGGTCCGAGACGATCACGGTCACCCCGCTGCGCGCCTTCCCCGTGGTCCGGGACCTGGTCACGGACGTGTCGTTCAACTACCGCAAGGCGCGCGAGGTTCCGGCGTTCGTGCCGCCGGAGGGGGTGGCTCCGGGCGCGTACCGGATGCAGCAGGTGGACGTGGACCGCTCGCAGGAGTTCAGGAAGTGCATCGAGTGCTTCCTGTGCCAGGACACCTGCCACGTGGTGCGCGACCACGAGGAGAACAAGCGGGCGTTCGCCGGTCCGCGCTTCCTGATGCGGGTCGCGGAGCTGGACATGCATCCGCTGGACGCGGCGGCGGAGGCGGGCCTGGACCGCAAGCGCACGGCCCAGGAGGAGCACGGGCTCGGCTACTGCAACATCACCAAGTGCTGTACGGAGGTCTGCCCCGAGGGCATCAAGATCACTGACAATGCGCTGATCCCGCTGAAGGAACGGGCGGTGGACCGCAAGTACGACCCGCTGGTGTGGCTCGGGAGCAAGATCCGCAGGCGCAGCGAGCCGTAGCACCCCCGGTGGTTCACTTCGCAGGACACAATGCCCCCTGGGAAAACGTCGTATGACGTGATGTCAGGGGGCTTTGCGGTGCGGGTGGGGGATGAGCTGGCCGGCCGGTACCGGCTGGAACAGCGGCTCGGCAAGGGCGGGATGGGCGAGGTGTGGCGCGCCCACGACCTGGCGCTGGGCCGGTCCGTCGCGGTCAAGGTGCTGCTGGAGGCGGCCACGAGCGACGAGGTGGTCGCCCGGTTCAGGCGCGAGGCCACGATCGGGGCGCGGCTCCAGCACCCGGGGATCACCGTGGTGCACGACGTGGGGCAGCAGGACGGACGGCTGTTCATCGTCATGGAGCTGCTCGCGGGCGAGGACCTGGCCACGGTGCTGGCGCGGGAGGGCCGGCTCGCGGTGGACGTCGCGGTCGACCTGGCCGCGCAGACGGCGGAGGCCCTGGCCGCTGCGCACCAGCAGTCCGTGGTGCACCGGGACCTGAAACCGTCCAACCTCTTCCTGCTGTCGGGCCGGCGGCTCAAGATATGCGACTTCGGCATCGCCTACTCCGCGGACGCCACGGCGGGCTGGACGGCCACGGGCCAGGTGATCGGCACCTGGGCGTACATGGCGCCGGAGCAGTGGCGCAGCGAACGCGTGGACGGCCGGTGCGATCTGTACGCACTGGGGTGCGTGCTGTACGCGCTGCTGAGCGGGGCCCCGCCGTTCGGGCACGCCGACCTGTACGCCCTGATGCTCCGGCACACCGGGGAGGCACCGCTCCCGCTGCGCGAGGTCGGCGCGCCGGTTCCCGCGGAGCTGGACCGGCTGGTGCAGGCGCTGCTGGCGAAGGACCCGGCGGACCGGCCGGAGTCGGCGGAGGCCGTGGGCAAGGCCCTGCGCGGTCTTCGCGGGCTCACGGACGATCCCGAACCGGCGGCCGCCCGCACACCGGAGGCGGCGCCCGGCCGGGCGCCGGGCTCGGAGCCGGGGCACGTACCGCCCGGGCTCCCGCCGGATCCGGTGCCCGGACGTGCACCGGCGGCCCGGATCGACGTCGCGGCTGCGGCCGCGGCCGTGCTCGACGGTGTGGTCGCGGGCCGGGTCGTGCCACGGGACCCGGGCACACTGCCCGGGTCCCGGCCCGGAGCGGAGGCGGAGGCCGGGGCCGACCAGGAGCCGGGCCCGGGGCCGGAGGCCGTGTCGCCCGAGCGGACACCGGACCCGCACCCGGTGCCGGGGGGCGGGGGTGTGACGCCCGAGGTGCGGGAGGTCGTGCGGGGGCTGCTGCTGGAGGTGGAGCAGACCCTGCGGGCCTGGCCGCACGGCGCCGACGCCCGCGTGGAGGCGCTGGCCGTCGCCGCGGACGCCGCGGCCCGCTTCGACGCGGAGCTCGCCGGCCGGCTGCTCGCCGACGCGGAGGCCGTCGCGTGGACCGGCAGTGGGGGCGACGGCGGGCAGGTGGCCCGGCTGCTGACCTTGCTGGCCGGGGAAACCGCCCCGCACGCCCCGGCCCGGGCCCTGCGGCTGCTGACCGACGCGGAGCAGGCGCTGTTCACCGTGTTCGGCTCCAACCGTCAGGGCCCGCTGCTCGCGGTGGCGCAGGAGCTGGCCGTGGTGGCTCCCGAGCAGGCCGCCCGGCTCGTCGGCCACCACTTCGCGGACGGCTCCGCCGGGAGCAGGATCCGGGCCCGCGTCGACGTGGCCCTCGCGGTGGCCGAACCCGGACGGGCCGAGCGGGATCTGTCCCGGATCGAGGACGCCGGCCGGCGCGCGACCGCGACGTACGACATGGTGCTGGCCCTGGCCGCACGGGACCTGCCCGCGGCCCTGCGGCTCAGTGAGCGGATCGGCTCCGCGGGCGCCCGGCTGTTGGCGCTGTGCCAGGTCGCGCGGGACCGCACCGCCGCCGGGGACGTGACCGGCGCGCGGCGCGCACTGGCGCTCGCCGAGGAGGAACTGCCCCGGGTACTGGAGGAGCGGGCCGCGTGGCTGCGGGAGGAGGCGGCCTGGCACGCCGAGCGCGGACTGCTCGTGGAGGCGGAGCGGCTGCGCACCCGGGCCGACGGCCTGCTCCGCGGCCGGCCGGAAACGGCCGGTGACGAGAAGGCGGCGCACGCACTGGGCGCCCTGGAGGAGGTCCGGGAGCAGGTGGCGCGCGCCGCCGGTCCCGCGCTGGACCCGGCGGGGGCCCGGGAGCTCGTCGAGCGGGCACGCGGCCCGTTCGGGTCGCCGGTCCGGGCCGTCGAACTGGCCCGGATCGCGCGGGACTGCGTGGCCGCGGCGGGTACGACCTGGCTGCCCGAGGCGGCGGCGGAGCCGGGAGCCCCGCCGCCGCCCGGGGTGACGGTGCTCGCCGAGCGGGCAGGGGCGCTGCGGCCTGCGGACCCGGACGGCCGCCGGTGGCGGCAGGCGGTCCGCCCGGACGCCCTGCACTCCGCCGGGTCCGCACTGGTGTGGCGGTCGGGTGCCGCGGTGGGCTGCGTACGGGCCGACGTGGGCGCGACGCGCTGGACGGCCTTCGCGGACGAGGGGGTGCTCGCGCCGCTGCTGCCGGAGGGCGGGCGGCTGCTGGTGTCCTGCGTGGCGGACGCCGCCACGGTGTACGTCGACGTGCGCCGGGACGGTGGGCCCGGGGTCCGGGTGGTGGCGCGGGAGCCGCGTGACGGTCGGGTGCGCTGGTGGCGGGACCTGCCGCGGGCGGGTTCGCTGCGCAGCGCCGGTCCGGTGCTGGTGCACGAGGCGCGGGGCGACCTGACCGTGCTGCGGGCGGTGACGGGCGAGGTCGTGTGGCAGCGCTCGCTGTCGGAAGCCACCCGGTCCCTGGCGGCGGTGGGCGACTGCCTGGTCCTGACGGACGGGCGGTGGCTCCAGGCGCTGCACCTGCCGAGCGGCCGGCGGATGTGGTCGCAGCTACGGGGCTCGGAGGCCTTCGACCGCGAGCCCGGCCTCCAGCCGGTGCACGTGCTGGACGGGGAGCTCGTGCGCGCCGTGGACCGCGGCACCGGCCGGGAGCTGTGGCAGTTCGCCCCGGGCGTGCCGGCGGCGCGGCTACTGGTCGAGGGCGGCGCCGTGTACGCGGCGGGGCACCGCCGGGACCAGGGCTGGGACCTGGTGTTCGCGCTCGACGCCCGGACGGGGGCGCTGCGCTGGCAGCGGACCGTGGTCCGGCGCGAGGGGACGGTGTGCGCGCTCGAACTGCTGGGCCTGCGGGCGGGCGGACTGTACGTGAAGGCCGCCCGTGGTGGCCGGCGCGGGCGGCTGGGCCGGGAGTCGGGCCCGTTCGTCGCCGTCCTGGATCCGGCGACGGGCAGGCAGCGCCGCCAGTGGGAGCAGCCGGGGCTCGCCGACGGGGACACCCTGCTGGTCGGCGACCAGCTCGTGCTGTCCCGCCCGGAACTGGCGGCGTACGCCCTCCCGTAACGGGCTCCGGGCCGCGGGGTTCTCCGGGTGCGGGTGGGCACGGCCGCCCCTACCCTCCCAAATGTGAGGGCGCCCAGGAGCAGGTCGATGCGACGCACCGCCACGGGGACGTCGGTACGGGCCGGGCTGGTCCTGGCCGCCGCGCTGCTGGGGCTCGGTGGCTGGGGGGTGGTCGGGGCGCCGGCCGCCCGGGCCGAGGATCCCGTCACCCTGTCCTCGCAGGGACAGATCACCGACCGCGTGGGCGCCCTGGGCGATCGGAAGGCGGCCGTCACCACCGCGTTGGACAAGCTGTACGCCGACCACCGGATCCAGCTGTTCGTGACGTACGTGCACGATTTCTCCGGGCGTTCCGCGCAGAGCTGGGCGGACGCCACCGCGCAGAAGAACGGCCTCGGTCAGGACGACGTGCTGCTGGCCGTGGCGACCGGGGCCCGCCAGTACGCCTATTCGGCCGATGTCGGTTCCGGGTTCACCCAGGCGCAGCTCGCGGACGTCGCCCGGACGGCCATCGAGCCCCCACTGCGGCAGAACGACTGGGCGGGCGCGGCGATCGGCGCCGCCGAGGGGTACGGCGCCGTGCTCTCCGGGAAGCCCGTACCGGTTCCGGACGTCACCCCCGGCGTGGCGGACCCCGGCGGGGACACGGGCACGAGCGGGGCCGGGGACTACGTGCTCCCGGTGGTCCTCGTCGGTGCGGCCGGCGCGCTCGGGGCGTACGCGTACACCCGCCGCAAGCGCAGGGGCGCCGGCGCCGGTGGCACGACGGGCTGGGGCGCGCAGCCGGCGACCACGACCGCGCTCCCGCTGCCGGAGCTGGACGCCAAGGCGAAGGCCCTGTTGGTGGAGACCGACGACGCGATCCGCACCAGCGCCGAGGAGCTCGGCTTCGCCTCCGCGCAGTTCGGCGACGAGGCGGTCGCCGCCTTCACCGAGGCGGTGGTCTTCGCGCAGAGCGAGCTGACGGCCGCGTTCCGGCTGCGCCAGCAGCTCGACGACGCGTACCCCGAGGACGATCCGACGCGGCGGCGGATGCTGGACGAGATCGTGGCGCGGTGCACCGAGGCGAACCGGCGCCTCGACGCCGAGTCGGCGGACTTCGACCGGCTGCGGGACCTGGAGAAGAACGCCCCGCGGGCGCTCGCCACGGTGGAGGCGCACGCCCAGGACCTGGCGGGACGTACGTCGACGGCCGCGGCGACCTTGACCGCGATGGCCGGGCGGTACGCGGACTCGGCGTCCGCACCGGTGGCCTCCAACGCCGAACAGGCCGAGGACCGGCTGCTGTTCGCGACGACGAACCTGGGCGGGGCCCGTGCGGCGCTCGACGGCGGCGACAACGGGAAGGCGGCCGTGCACGTGCGGGCCGCCGAGGGCGCGGTGGACCAGGCGGCGACGTTGGTCGACGCGGTGGAGCGGCGGGCGCAGGAGCTGGCGGAGGCGGCCGGGAAGCTGCCCGGGGCGCTCACGGAGACCGACACCGACCTCGCCGATGCCCGCGGCCTGCTGACCGGCACCGCGGAAGGCACCTCCACGGCGGACCTGCGGGGCCGGATCGGCCGGGCGGAGGCGGTCCTGACCGACGTACGGCGGGAGCAGGCGGCCGGCCGGTACGACCCGATCGACGCGCTGCGCCGGGTGGAGGAGGCCGACGCGGTCCTCGACGAGGCGCTGACCGGTGCCCGGGAGCGCGAGAGCGGCCGACAGCGGGCGGCCGCCCTGCTGGACCAGGCGACGCTCTCGGCGCGCAGTGCGATCGGGGCGGCGACGGACTACGTCACCACCAGCCGGGGCGCGGTGGGCAGCCAGGCCCGTACCCGGCTGGCGGAGGCGCAGCGGCGGCTGGAGCAGTCGGCCGCGCTGGCGGGTTCGGACCCGGCGGGGGCGCTGGCGCAGGCGCAGCAGGCGGACGGGCTGGCGCGGCAGGCGCAGCAGCTGGCCGAGGAGGACGTACGGGCGTACCGGAACCCGTACGGCGGCGGGCAGCAGCAGGGCGGCGGCATGGGCGGCGCGGTCCTCGGCGGGATCATCCTGGGCGAGATCCTGGGCGATGGCCGCGGGGGCGGCGGCTTCGGCGGGGGCTTCGGCGGCGGGGGCGGGGGGCCGGGACCCGGCTCGTTCGGCGGCGGGGGCACCCGCGGCCGCATGGGCGGCGGGGGCCGTTTCTGACCCACTCGCGTCAACCCGGGAAAGGGCACCGATGAGCAAGCAGACCGTCCTCGGCCGTGTCACCCAGCTCGCGAAGGCGAACGTCAACGCGCTGCTGGACCAGGCGGAGGACCCGCAGAAGATGCTGGACCAGCTGATCCGCGACTACACGAACAACATCTCGGAGGCGGAGCAGGCGGTCGCCACCACGATCGGCAATCTGCGGATGCTGGAGGCGGACCACAAGGAGGACGTGGAGGCGGCCGCGGAGTGGGGCGGCAAGGCGCTCGCGGCCAGCCGCAAGGCGGACGAGCTGCGGACGTCCGGCGCCACGGCGGACGCCGACAAGTTCGACAACCTGGCGAAGGTCGCCCTCGGGCGCCAGCTCCGGTCGGAGAAGGAGGCGGCGACGGCGGAGCCGACGATCGCCGCGCAGACGGAGGTCGTCGACGAGCTCAGGTCTGGACTGGACGCGATGAAGGACAAGCTGACCGAACTGACGGCGAAACGCGACGAGCTGGTGGCCCGCGCCAAGACCGCGCAGGCGCAGAACACGATGCTGGACGCGGTGAAGAACATCGACGTCATGGACCCGACGAGCGACCTGGCCCGCTTCGAGGACAAGGTCCGCCGGGAGGAGGCCAGGGCGCTCGGCAGGCAGGAGCTCGCGGCCTCCTCGCTGGACGCCCAGTTCGAGGCCCTGGACGACCTCGGCAGGACCGCGGAGGTCGAGGCGCGCCTGGCCGCGCTGAAGTCCCGCGAGGCCGCCTGAGGTTCGCCGCGGCCCCGCGGGACGGGTCAGCCGTGCGGTCAGCCGTACATGTTGAGGAGCTGTTCCGCCGACAGCTCCGAGACCGCCTCGGCCGCAGCGCCGGGGAGGGGCAGCTCGAACCAGACCGTCTTGCCGCGGTGGGTGCGGCGCGTGCCCCAGCCCGCGGACAGCATGCCGACCAGCTGGAGGCCGCGCCCGCCCTCGTCGGTGTCCCGGGCCCGGCGGCGGCGCGGCTGCACCAGGTTGCCGTCCCAGACCTCGCAGACGAGGGTGCGGTCGAGCAGCAGGCGGAGCCTGATCTCGCCCTCGCCGTACCGCAGGGCGTTCGTCACCAGTTCACTGACCAGCAGTTCGGTGGTGTCGAGTAGCCCCTCCAGGCCCCATGCCGGGAGTTTCGCCCGGGCCAACTCCCGCGCCCGGCCCACCGACCGGGCCTCGCGCGGCAGCTGCCAGTCCCCGACCGCGTCCATCGGCAGCCCTTGCACCCGCGCCATCAGCAGCGCGATGTCGTCCTCGCCGTGCCGCGTGTCCAGCGTGTTCAGCACGTGGTCGCAGACGTCCTCCAGCGGCCGCACCGGGTCGGCGAGCGCGTCCCGCAGCCCCCGCAGCCCCTCCTCCAGCGGGTGGTCCCGCGATTCCACCAGCCCGTCGGTGTACAGGGCCAGCAGGGCTCCTTCCGGGAGGTCCACCTCCACCTCCTCGAACGGCTCCCCGCCCACCCCGAGCGGCATCCCCGGCGGCACCTCCAGCAGCAGCGCGGGCCGCGGCGGGGCGCCCGGTTCCGCCGGTTCCACCAGCACCGGCGGCATGTGGCCGGCGTTGGCGATGGTGCAGCGCCGGGTCACCGGGTCGTAGACGGCGTACACGCAGGTCGCGAGGTACACCTCCGAGCGGTCCGCGTCCCGCGAGTGCAGGGCGGCCCGGGAGGCCTGCTGGGAGCCGCCGGGCGCGCCGAGCCCGCGGGCGATCTCGTCCAGCGCGGTCAGCACCTCCGCCGGCTCCAGGTCCAGCAGCGCCAGGGTCCGTACGGCGGTGCGCAGTTCGCCCATCGCGACGGCGGCCCGCAGCCCGCGGCCCATCACGTCGCCGACGACCAGGGCCGTGCGGTGCCCGGGCAGCTCGATGACGTCGAACCAGTCTCCGCCGACCTCGGTGGCCGCGTTCCCCGGCAGGTACCGGCAGGCGATGTCCAGGCCGGCGGCCTCGGGGTCCCCGGGCGGCAGCAGGCTGCGCTGGAGTATCAGCGCCCGCTCGTGCTCGCGCCGGTACAGCCGGGCGTTGTCGATGCAGACGGCGGCGCGGGCGGCGAGTTCCACGGCCACCGCCCGGTCCCGTTCGCCGAAGGGCTCGCTGCCCTTCGTACGGGAGAACTGGGCGAGCCCGACCACGGTGTCGTGGGCGACCATCGGCACGACGAGCGTGGACTGCACGAGGTCGTCCGGGCCGCCGCCCTCGATCAGCCGCGGCCGCGCGGTCCGCAGGGCCAGCGCTCCCGGCGAGGCCGCCGGATAGCGGTGGATCTCCCCCACGGAGACCAGCGCGCCCGGACCCGACAGTGGGGCGTCCGAGACCGCCGAGGCGAAGGCGACCCGCCGCAGCGGCGCGGACGGCACCCGTCCGGGACCGAGCCCGGCCGGGAGCGGGGGCACGCCGGGCCCGTGCGGCCGGGCGGGCCGGTCGTCGTCGCCGAGCAGCAGCCCCTGGTAGAGGTCGACGGCGGCGAGGTCGCAGAAGCCCGGCACGGTCACGTCGAGCAGTTCGCGGGCGGTGGTCTCCAGGTCGAGGGAGTTCCCGATGCGGTGCCCGGCCTCGTTGAGCAGGGCGAGATTGCGCCGGACCCCGGCGGCCTCGCGGGCGGCGAGGTGGCGGCGGGTGACGTCGGTGCCGAGGCCCGCGACGCCGATGGGGCGGCCGGTGCCGCCGTGGAGGCGGTAGAGGTTGATGGACCAGTGGCGCTTCTCCCGGCTACCGGGGGCGGCGCCGGTGATCTGGAGGTCGGTGACGGAATGGCCGGTCTCCAGGACCCTTCGCAGGGCCTCGGTCATCCGGTCGGCCTCCTGGGGCGGCAGGTAGTCGTGGACGGTGCGGCCGCGGTGTTCCTCGACGGCGCCGCCGAATACGGTCGCGAAACGGCGGTTGGCCCGCTGCACGGTGAGGTCCGTTCCGAAGAGCAGGAAACCGAAAGGAGATTGGCCGAAAATCGCCTGCGAAGCTGCCAGGTCGGATTCGATCCGGCGCAGCGCGCGTACGTCGACCACGACGCACAGGGCGGCCCGCTCGGCGGTCTCCGTCTGGGTGGGCATCACGTAGATCTCGGCCACGCCGTGCGCGCCGTCCCCGCCGGGGATGCGGAAGGGGACGAGGCCGGTCCATTCCTTGCCGTCGAGGATCTCGGCCACCCGTCGGTGCCCGCCGGCGCGCAGCTCCGGCGGCATGAAGGCGTCCACCGGGTCCCGGCCCACGGCCTGCGCGGCGGTCAGCCCGAACAGGTCCTCGGCGCGCAGGCTCCACTGGTCGATGAGCCCGTCGGGTCCGATGGAGAAGGACGCAACCTTTATGTAGTCATATATCGAGCCAGGCGGGCTGCTGTGCCACAGGGAGTCGTGCCATGTCTCCCCGGGCACACGGGCCTGATGTGCCTGCGCAGGTATCTCGCTCACGCGACCGTCCCCTCCAGCTCACCGCAACCGGACCGGCCATGACCGAAGTATTCAGCACCACGGCCCCGCACGGCACGGCGTTCACGATCACAAAAAGGTCCCGACTATTTCGAGCCATGCCCTGTGATCGTCGGCCATCCTTCACCTTGTTACTCACCAGGAAGTGCCAACTCGAACCACACGGTCTTGCCCGATTTCCCGTGCCGGGTTCCCCAGCGCTGCGCCGAGACGGCCACCAGATGGAGCCCCCGGCCACCCTCGTCGTCCGGCTGCGCGACCCGTTCGCGGGGCGGATCCGGAAGCGGATCGGAAACCTCCACCAGCAGCGCGGCGCCCCCCGCCACGCTCTCACTGGCCGGATCGCGCCGCACCAGCCGGACCCCGATGGGGCCGGAGGCGTACCGCAGCGAATTGGTGACCAGCTCGCTGACCAGCAGGACGGTGACATCGCCGACGGAGTCCAGGCCCCAGGAGCTGAGCGTGCCGCGTACGGCGTGGCGTGCGGTGCGGACGGCGCCGGGCTCTGCGGGGAAGGCCCACTCGGCGCATTCACCGTCTGTGTCGATCACGCCGATCACTTCCCGGGCCGGCAACGACCCCAGTCCGATTCAGCAGGGACAGAGCCACGAGGGGCAGTACACGATTGGGACTAATAGCGACATACCCGATATTCGAGGCGTCGTACCACCCGATCCTCCCGCACCGGCGCACTGTGGCGCAGACGGCCCAGTGTGCGCGCGTCACGCGCCCCCGTGCGACCTGGTGTGCCGCTCATCGCGCTCGGCGCGCAGCCGGTGTCCGGCCTCGGCCACCGCCGGCCGGTCCTGGTCGAGCCAGTCCACCGAGTCGAGCTCCTCCGGCCCGAGCCAGCGCAGCTCGTCGTGGTCCTCCAGCGGCACGGGCTCGCCGGACAGCAGCCGGGCGGTCCACACCTGCAGCACGAGCCCCGGCCGCACCGGCCACTCCCCCGGAATCCGCTCCAGCGGCTCGGCTTCCACGCCGAGCTCCTCGCGCAGTTCGCGGACGAGGGCCTCGGGGACCGACTCGCCCGGCTCGGTCTTGCCGCCGGGCAGCTCCCAGCGTCCGGCCACTTCGGGGGGTGCACTGCGGCGGGCGGCCAGCAGGCGGCCCTCATGACAAAGGGCTCCGCCCACGACCACTCGTACCGTCATGGGGCGGAGCCTATGTCACAGCGGGAGCGCTCAGTTCGTCGTGGCGGTCTGGCCGATCCGCTCGACCCAGTACAGCTGCTTGTGGCCCCTGTCTTCGAGGCTGTCGACGACCTTCTGGGCCTCGGCCCGGGTGGGGTAGCGGCCCACCCGGTAGCAGTTGCCGTTGTCGTCCTGACGTATGACCAGCCATGGGAGCAGGGCACCGCTGTCGTTCATCGCGTTTCACCCTCCGCCGATGTACCTGCCCAGGAAACCGCATTGCGCATATGCCCGAGCTTACGCCCGACCTTTACGGAGCGGATACGGTTTTTTACGAAGAGGTACCTCACGGCGTACGCATCCGGCCACGCGTACGAGCGGGCCGTGCGCGCCGGTTCGGACCCGGCGCGCTCCGGGACGGGGCGCGCGGCCAATCGCGCGGTCAACGGGCCGGGAACGAGGGCGAGTCCGGCCGCGGAACGGGCGGCGAAGGGGGAGCGGACCCCGGCACGGGAGCCGAACGGCCCGAAGAAGGCGAGGAACCGGGCGGCGGGGGCGATCACCATCGCGCCGAAACCCGCCGGGTCCATGACGTCCCGTCATATGTCACACCTCGGCCGCTCCCCAGGGACACGTCACCCGGGGAGCGCCGCTCAACGGACGGGCAAGTGGTACGACAGGCGGTAGCGGTCCGCCGGGACCACCACGTCGGCGGTCTCGACCGCCAGCCCGGACGCGAAGTACGTACGGCCGATCACCAGGACCACGTGCCCCGGGACCCCGCCCAGCAGCATGATCTCCTCCGCCAGGCCCGGCCGCGCTCCGACCTCCTCCACCACGTTGTCGACGACGACGTCGATCGCGGCCATCCGGTCGACGACCCCCGAGCCTCCGAGCGGCCCCTCCTCGGGCAGCATCACGGGGGTCCGGCCGGTGACCGCGAGCGGCTCCCAGGAGGTCGAAAGCATCATCGCCTCCCCCGTATCACGGAACACGTACCGCGTCCGCATGACACGCTCGCCCGGCTCGATGCCGAGCCGCTTGGCGATCTCCGCCGGCGCCACCACCTGCTCGCTGCTGGACTCCCACGTCCCGCGGACCCCGGCCTCCGCCTGCTCCTGCCGGAAAGGCGTCGACACCCCGCCCGTGCGGTATCCCGAGCGCGCGACCCGCCGCGGCACGGGTTGCTCCCGTACGTACGTACCCGACCCGGACCGGCCCTCGACGAGCCCCTCCGCCATGAGGACCTTGCGCGCCTCCAGCGCCACCGTGTCGGAGACCCCGTACTCCTCGCGGATCCGGGCCTGCGAGGGGAGCCGGGCGTGCGGGGGCAGGGACCCATCGACGATCTTCCGTCGCAGATCCCCGGCGACGCGCAGATAGGCCGGCTGCTCACCGAAAGTCACTGGCCACTCCCATCAGGTTGACAGACAGCTACACCCTGGCAACCGTCGGTTGTGGACCGCAAGCAAGGGCCAGAGTTTCACCCGAAGTGATGAAGCCAGGTCACTGAAACCCGTTACCGCGCGTTACCTGCGGCTATCCTCGTCGGCCCCTCAGGTCGCGGCCGAACCGGACCCGTCCGAGTCGCCGCCCGACTGCTCCGCCAGCCATTCCGGCACCGTCGTCGCCAGACCGTACGCCCCGCGCAGCGCCTTCTCCGTGCGCACGGACACAGCCCCCGTGGCCTCGTCCCACGCTGCCTTGAACTCGGCCGGCTTCGTCGCCCTGGCCGCCCGCTGCCACCCCGCGCGCGCCGCCTCGACCTCCTTGAGCTGCGCCCGCGCCGGCCCGGCAAGCTCCGGCCGCTGTTTCGCCCCGTCCAGCAGCGACGCCTCCGCGGCCAGCGCGACGTCCACCGCGCGGGCCCAGTCCAGGTACTGCGGCAGCGCCTCGTCGATGTCCTCCTCGGGCTCGCCGCCCAACGCCAGGTCGGCCTCGTTCATCACCCGCAGGAAGGCCACCTGGTGCGGCTCCAGCGTTCCGGCGTCCTTGCGCAGGCTGCCGCGGTGCTCCTCCTCCGCCGTGCCGATGACGCAGAGCAAGCGCCGGTCGCCGGCGCTCCACGACTCGCGCGTGGGCGCGAAGTAGAACATGTCCGCGTACGGGGGCAGCGCCCACGTATCCATCGCGTAGGCGTCCTGCGCCTTCCAACACGCCTGCGTGGCGGCCCTCCGCAGCTCGGGCACCCCGGGGAAGGCGCCGCCGCCGAGCCGGGTCGAGGAGGTGACCTCCCCCTGGTGCACCTCGGTGCAGGCGATCCGGTAGATGAACGGGCTCTCGGCGAGCAGGTCACCGCCGGGGACGTTGAAGCAGTCACCCGCGCGCATGTCGTCCACGGGGGTCAACTCGCCGTCGGCGCCTTCGAACCGCTGGAGCGTGTCCAGCCGGTCGAACAGCCGCCCCGCCACCTGGTCCGTGACGAGGACGACGGCCACGGTCATCACGAGGGAAACGATCAGGCCCGTGATCGCGAGCGCCCTGCCCCGCTCCCCCTTCCGCCCGATCTGCACGAGCGCCACGATCGCGAAGACGGCACCGAGCGGCGGCAGGCACAGCAGCCCGACCAGCAGCGACGCCAGCGCGAAGCCGTTGAGCGCGGGCTCCCCGTACGCCGGCTGCGGGGTCGGAGCGGACCAGTGGGGCGGCGGCGGGGTGCTCACGGGGCAAGGGGCTCCATCACAGCGGGGGCGCGAACGAATGCGCGAAATAGTACGCAGCGGGTGCGGCCGCCGTAACGGTCGCCCCCGGGACGAACGCGTAACATCCGTGCCATACAACGGCCATGAATGAGCAAAGGTGCTCTGCACATGACGCACGCACTGCCCGGCTACGTCTGCCCCGAGGACTCCACGCGCGCGGACGCCCGGACGGCCCCCTGGTGTTGCCCCCTGTGCGGCGGACCGTGGGACCTCGACTTCGCACCCGATCCGGCCGGCCCGCTCGAACCGGCCGCCGGACCCAACTCGCTCTGGCGGTTCGGTTCCGCGCTGCCGCTGCCGGGGGCGTTCTCCGTGACGCTGTCGGAGGGGAACACCCCGCTGGTCCCGCTCGCGGAGCGCGTTCACGCCAAGCTCGACTTCCTGATGCCCACGCTGTCCTTCAAGGACCGCGGCGCCGTGATGCTCGCGGAACTGGCCCGGCGACTGGCCCCGGAACGGGTGGTCGCGGACAGCAGCGGGAACGCGGGGACCGCCGTGGCCGCGTACTGCGCGCGCGCCGGACTGAAGTGCGAGGTATTCGTGCCCGAGGGCACCTCGCAGAAGAAGACGGAGCAGATGCGGGCGCACGGCGCGGCGGTCCGCTTCGTACCGGGCGGCCGGGAGGCCACCGCGCTGGCGGCCCGCGCCGCCGCCGACCTCCCCGGGGTCTTCTACGCGAGCCACGTCTTCAACCCGTACTTCCTGCACGGGACGAAGACGTACGTGTACGAGGTGTGGGAGGAGCTCGGCGGCCGCCTCCCCGAGACCCTCGTCGTCCCCGTCGGCAACGGCACGCTGCTGCTGGGGGCGGCCCTGGCGGTCTCGGAGCTCGCCCGCCGCGGCGTGAAACCGCCCGCGCTGATCGCGGTCCAGGCCGAAGCGGTGTCCCCGCTGGCCACGGCCTTCGCAGCGGGTGCAAAGGACGCCGCCCCGGTGGAACAGCTGCCCACGCTCGCCGACGGGATCGCGATCCCGGCCCCGCCGCGGGCCCGGCAGATCCTGGCCGCGGTCCGCGCGTCCGGCGGCACCTTCCTGACGGTCCCGGAAGAGGCCCTGCGCGCGGCCCGCCGGGACCTGGCGCAGCGCGGCCTGTTCGTGGAACCCACGGCAGCGGCCTGCTGGGCGGCGGTCGGCCCCCTGGCCACCACCGACCCCCTCCAGGGCCGCACGACGGTCCTGCCCCTGTGCGGAGCAGGCCTCAAGGCGGGGTGGGAGTAGGCCGGGCAAGGGCGCCGCGCCGACACCTCCGCGTCGGAAAACCGCCAGCCGGGTACGGGGCCGTCTGGTGAACTGGGACCATGACCAACACCGTTGATCTCGCCCGCCGGTTCACCGCGCTCCACGACCCCGCCGCGCCGCTGGCCCTGGCCAATGCCTGGGACGTCGTCAGTGCCCGTCTCGTCGAGGCCGCCGGGGCGCCCGCCGTGGCCACCACCAGTGCCGGTGTCGCCTGGTCCCTCGGCGCGCCCGACGGGGACGCCCTGACCCGTGACCGTGCCCTCGACCTCGTCTCCCGGGTGGTCGCCGCCATCTCCGTCCCGGTCACCGCCGACATCGAAGGCGGTTTCGGCGCCGACCCGGCCGGCGTCGCCGAGACCGTCTCCGGGGTGCTCGCCGCCGGCGCGGTCGGCGTCAACATCGAGGACGGCACCCGGGCCGCCGCCGATCACGCGGAGCGGGTGGCCGCGGCCCGGGCCGCCGCCGACACCGCCGGGGTCCCGCTGTTCATCAACGCCCGCATCGACACCTTCCTCTTCGGCCTCGGGGAGGAGGAGCACCGCCTCGACGAGACCCTCGCCCGCGCCGCCTCCTACCTCCGCGCGGGCGCCAGCGGCATCTTCGTCCCCGGTGTCACCGACCCGGCCACCGTCCGCGAGCTCGCCAAGGGCATCGACGCGCCGCTCAACGTCCTCGCCGGCCCCGGCGCGCCGTCCGTCGCCGAGCTCGGAGCCCTCGGCGCGGCCCGCGTCAGCCTCGGCTCCTCGGTCGCGTCGGCCGCCTACGACGTGGTCCGCCGCGCCGCCGAGGAGCTGATCGCGGGTGGTACGTACACCGCGCTCGACGCGTCACTCCCGTACGGGGAGCTGAACGCCCTACTCAAGGGCTGATATTCGGGGAGCGTGTACGCGCCAACGAACCTAGGATCCGGTCATGCGCACCCCGGAGACCGCCGAGAGCAAGCCGCCGCAATCCGCCGCCCGCAGGGTCACGGGCGCCGTGTGGGTCGCGCTCGCCCTCGTCTACGTCCTCTGGGGTTCCACCTACCTCGGCATCCGGGTCGTCGTCCGGACCATGCCGCCGTTCCTGTCCGCCGGAACCCGCTTCATCGCGGCCGGCCTGCTGCTGCTCGGCCTCGTCGCCTGGCGGTACGGGCCGGCCGCGCTCCGGGCCACGCGTGCGCAGGCCGGTGCGGCGGTCCTGGTCGGCCTGCTGCTGGTGCTCGGCGGCAACGGCCTCGTCGTGCTCGCGGAGACCTCGATCCCGTCCGGCCTGGCCGCGCTGCTCGTCGCGGCCGTGCCGATGTGGCTGGTGGTGCTGCGGACCGCCACCGGCGACCGGCCGGCGCTGCGCACCCTCGGCGGCGTACTGCTGGGTTTCGGGGGGCTCGCGGTACTGACCAGCCCGGGCATCAGCGGCGCGGTGCGGCTCTGGGGCGTGCTGCTGGTGCTGGCGGGGTCCGTGCTCTGGTCGCTGGGCTCGTTCGCCGCGTCGAAGCTGTCGCTGCCGGGCAACCCGTTCACGGGCAGCGCGTACCAGATGCTCGCCGGCGGGACCGGCGGCATCGTCGTCGGGTTGCTGCGCGGCGAGCACCACGGGCTGGACTGGGCCGGTTTCTCCACCGCCTCCTGGCTGGCTCTGGGCTACCTCATCGTCTTCGGCTCGCTGGTCGCCTTCACGGCCTACGCGTGGCTGCTGCAGTCGGCGCCGCTGTCACTGGTCGCCACGTACGCGTACGTCAATCCGGTCGTCGCCGTCGCGCTGGGGGCGCTGATCCTCGACGAGGCCCTGACCGTCCCGATCCTGATCGGCGGCGCGATCGTCGTCCTCGCGGTATGCGTGATCGTCAGCACCGAGCGCAGGCAGTAGCGGAGGCGGTCCGGCGCCGGGGCCGGGCCCGGGCCCGGCGTCAGTCCCGCGCGGCCTGCTCGTACAGCGCCTTGGCCTTCTCGTCGAAGAGCGCAGCCGTGGAGTCCACGTCCGTGTTCCCGCCGCTCAGCACCCCGATCAGCCGCCCCGGGTTCCCCGGACCGCCGCGGTCGGCGATCCACGGGCTCCCGCTGGTGCCCGTCCAGAAGCCCGCGCAGCTGATGTAGAGCATCGCGGGGTCCTCCTGGTCGTGGCTGGTCTGGGTGGTGCAGGAGACGGGCTTGTTCTGCGGGTTGCGGTCCGACTCCGGATAGCCGACGACCGTCACGTCGCGCTCGTACCCGGAGGTCCAGTCGGGCTTGGGTGCCTCCGCGGCGCCGCCGACCGCCTGCTGCACGGTGCGGCCGTCCTCGTCCGGCTCGATGCTGAGGAACGCGAAATCGGCGGTGTCCTCCCCCCATTTGATCCAGCGCTCGTCCACGTGGACCGCGCGGACCTTCCACACCCCGAGGGGCTGGCGGCCCACGCCCTCGCCGGTGAAGGCGGGGGCGAAGGAGAGGTCACCGATGGCCCGCCCGTCGTGCGCGACCGCACCGGGCGCGCCGTCCTCGCCGGCCGGGGCCACACAGTGCGCGGCGGTCGCGACGACCGTGCCCTTCGGGCTGTCGACGACGCTCGCCGTGCACCAGTGCTCCCCGTTGGCCATGAGCACGCCGACGCCGGGGAAGGGGTGCACCGCGTTCGCATCCCCGTCCGTCGCCTTGAGGAAGCCGACGGCAAGCATCGCCGCCACTCCGGCGACGGCCGCCGCGGACGCACCCTTGGCCACTGCGTTCATCGCACGGCGGGGTCTGGGGTCGGCGCCAGCATGACCTTGCTGATCCACTCCAGAGCGCCCTCCCTCATACCGCGCACGTACGACTTCCCATTGTGCTCACCATCCTGGATCACCTGGAGCGTGGTGTGCACGGGGCCCTTCCCGTACTCGCTCATGAACTTCTCGGCCTTCTCGCGGCCGGTCTCCTTCGTGCCGATCTGGAAGTTGATGTAGACGTCCGGACCACCCTCCTTGATCAGCTTCCCGGCGAGCTTCTCGGGGTTGTTCTCGTCCATGGCCTGCGTGTTCCCCTTCCACAGCGGGGAGTCGGGGACGATGTCGACCCCGCTCGCGATGGCCGCCTTGAAGCGGTCGGGGTACTTCAGGACGTGCTTGAAGGCGCCGAACCCGCCCGCCGAGGAGCCCATGAAGGCCCAGCCGTCGCGGGAGGTGAAGGTCCGGAAATTGGCCCTCGTGAAATCCGGGATGTCTTCGACCATCCAGGTGCCCATCTTCGGCTCGCCGGGGATGTCCGAGGCGTCGAAGTGGTGCTTGGTGTCGGCGTTGTGCACCGGCATGATCAGGATGAAGGGCAGGCTCGTACCGGCCTTCGCCCCGTCACTCACCGCCTTTTCCAGGCCGAGGCCCGGGCCCGTTCCCCAGTAGTTCGTGGGGTAGCCCCGACCGCCCGGCAGGGAGATCAGGACCGGGAAGGCGCTCTTGGCGTACTTCGGCTCGTCGTACTGCTTCGGCACCCACACCCACACGTCACCGGTGAACCCGGACTTCGCGCCGGTCAGGGTGGTCCGGCCGATCTGGGTGCCGTCGGGCAGCCGGTAGGTCCGCACGAAGGCGGCCTTCGGCCCGGTCGGCATCCTCACCCCCGGCCCGATGTCCGCGGCCGCGGCCGACTGCTGGACCTTCCCGAACGACACCGGATCCCCTATGTCCGAGAAGAGCCCGTACTGGTAGGCGGCGGCGCCCCCGGCGGCGAGTACGAATGCCAGCGCACCGCTGATCAGGAGCCTGCGCAGGCGCTTGGGACGGCGGCGGCCCGTGGTCAGCGGGCCTTCCTCGGCCAGGAGGCCGCCATCGCTCTGAAGCTGGTCATGCTGCACGGATTTGTCCCGTTCCTTCTCCGGCGCTCCCGAAGAGCGCGGGTCGGACCGATCGGTCCCCCTTACACCCCTTACAGAGGTGTCAACGATCGGATGGGTTGCCTGGGACCGGCGGGACGTGGTGCGTGCCACGCGGGTCCCGGGCTCCGTGCATAAGGCCTGCTCAGCCGGAGGCTCAGCCGGTCGCGGGCTGCGGCCCCTTGAGCACCTTGCTGATCCACTCCAGGGAGCCTTCCTTCATGCCCCGGACGTAGTGCCAGCCGTTGTGCTCGCCGTTCTGGATGTCGCGGATGGTCATCTTGACGGGGCCCTTGCCGAACTGCTGTTGGAATTTGACCATCCGGTCCTTCCCGGTCTCCTTGGTGCCGACCTGGAAGTTGATGTAGACCTCGGGGCCGTTGGCGTCGATCAGCTTCTTGGCGAGCTTCTCGGGATCGTTCGCGTCCATCTCCGCCTGGTGGCCCTTCCACAACGGGGAGTCGGGGACGATCTCGCCGCCGCTGGCGATCACGGCCTTGAAGCGGTCCGGGTACTGCAGGACGGTCTTCATGCCGACGAAGGCGCCGGACGACGAGCCCATGAAGGCCCAGCCGTCGCGGGACTTGTACGTACGGAAGTTGGCCTTGGTGAAGGCCGGGACGTCCTCCGCGATCCAGGTGCCCATCTTCGGCTGGCCGGGGATGTCGGCGCCGTCGTAGTAGTACCTGGCGTCCGGGTTGAGCACCGGCATGATCACGATGAACGGCAGGCTGGTGCCGGCCTGGACGCCCTCGGTGATGGCCTTCTGGAGTCCGAGGCTGCGGTCGGACCAGTAGTTGCTCGGGAAGCCGTTGCCGCCGGGAAGGGCGATCAGCACCGGAAAGGCGCTCTTCTCGTACTTCGCCTCGCCGTACTCCTTGGGCGTCCAGACCCAGACGTCGCCCTCGAAACCGGACTTCGCGCCCGCGAGCCGGGTCTTCGCGATGACCGTGCCGTCGTCCAGCTTGGCGGTCTGCTTGAAGTCGGACTTCGGGCCGGTCGGCAGGGCCACGTCCGGATCGCCGCTGGGCGAGGCGGAGGGCGAGGGCGCACCCGGGGACGACTTGCCGGCGTCGGGTGCGGCTGAGGCGGAGGCGGAGGCGGGAGCCTTACCGAAGCTCACGGAGCCGCCGTTGCCGGAGAACCATTCGAGTTTCCAGGCGGCGAAGCCGGCGCCGCCGAGCAGGAGCGCGAAGGCGACGGCGGCGGATATCCACATCGCGCGCCGGGAGCGCCTGGGCGGGTACTGATGCACGAACTTCGCTCCGAACGGTCGTGACCGCCCCCGGTGGGGACAGAACGGCTGACTTCTCCTTGGTCCTGATGTGCGAATCCTGCGGACAGTTCCAAGACCGGGCAAAACATGGCCGGGATCTCACGCGTCCGAAAACGCCGACGACAGGATCCGCCTCCGGCGGCTCACCGCTGGGCGTCGAGCGCCTCCGCGCACCGCCCGAGCAGGCTGATCAGCTGCTCGCGCTCCGCCTGCGAGAACGCGGCGGCCAGCGCCCGCTCCACCCGTACGGCGCCGGAGTCGGCGAGCTCCATGGCGGCCCGGCCCTCCTCCGTCAGTCGGGTTTCGAGCACGTTGCGGTGCCATTCGTGCGCGGTCCGCTCGATGAGCCCGCGCTCCTGGAGGTTTTTCAGCACGGTGTTCATGGTCGGCGGCGTCACCCCGCACAGGCGGGCGAGCGCGGCCGCGGAGATGCCCGGCTTCTCGGCGAGCCAGAGCAGCGCGGCGTACTGGGGAACCGTCACTGCGGCGGGCTTGAGGGCGGCGTTCTTGGCCGCGAGGAGCGCCTGCTCGGCGCGCTTGACGTGCGAGCCGATGCGCTCCTCGGGAGGCATGGAGGTCATCCCTGCATCCTAAGGCCCTTGCATGCATTAGAGCTCTAACTTACATTCGTGCTCACCTACACGAAAGAGGACACCTGCTGTGCTGAAGAAGCTCCTGCCCGTCACGCTCCTGACCCTGGCCACCGCACTCACCCTGGGCACGGCCCCGGCGGCGCAGGCCGCCCAGGCCGCCCAGGGTTCCGACGGGCACTTTTCCACGGCCTTCACGCTCCCCGGCGCAAAGGTCTATCCGGAGGGCATAGCCACCGACCCCCGCAACCAGACCGTCTACGTCGGCTCGTACGCGGACGGCACCGTCTACCGGGCCCGCCCCGGCCGGCACACCGCCGAGGTGTTCCTGCCCGCCGGGACCGACGGCCGCCACACCGCGAACGGCCTGCGCGTCGACGCCCGCGGCCGGCTGTGGGTCACCGACTCCACCTCCGGGGTCGCCGTCTACGACACCGCGTCCGGCAAGCGCCTGGCCCACTTCGAGGTCCCGGGGGCCGCCCCGTTCTTCGTCAACGACCTGACCATCACCCCGGACGGCACCGCCTACCTGACGGACAGCCTCGGCGCGCTCGTCTACCGCGTCACCCCGGCCCAGCTCGCGGCCGGCTCGGGCCCGCTGACCGCCGCGTACGACCTGCACGAGCACCTCACCCCGTACCCGGGGCGCACCGTCAGCCTCAACGGGATCGCCTCGGACCCGGCGGGCCGCTTCCTCCTGGCCGTGGACATGATCGCGGGCGACCTCCACCGCATCGACCTGCGCACCGGCGCGATCTCCCGCGTCGCCCTCCAGGGCGGCGACCTCACCCACGCCGACGGCCTCGACCTCGCTCCCGACGGCACCCTGCGGGTGGCCCACAACATCACCAACACCCTGACCCGCTGGCACCTCAGCCCCGACGGCACCCGGGCCCGGCTGACCCGGACGATCACGGACCCGTCCCTGCAGATCCCGACCACGCTGAGCCACACCCCGGGCCGCACGCTCGTGGTCCGCTCCCAGTTCGACAAGGGCGGCCCCATGGGCCCGGGTACGCCGACGACCTTCACGGTCGCCTCGGTCCGCGGGCTCTGACCCTTCACGCGCCGCTCGCACGGCTCGGGTTCAGCGGGCGGCGCCGAGCCGCGCCTGCTCCTCCTCGACGATGCGCCGGGCCAGCGAGGTGTCCGAGACGTCGACCGCCTCGGGAGCCGCCTCCGCCACCGCGCTGCGCCGGGCGTACGCGTCGAAGAGCCGCGCCTTGCGCTCCAGCACCTCCAGCATCCGCTGGTCCACCCCGTCGGTGGCCAGCAGCCGGTGCACCCGTACCGCGCGCACCTGCCCCATCCGGTGCGCACGGGCCACCGCCTGCTGCTCCATCGTCGGTTTGACCTGTGGCTCGCAGAGGATCACCACGGACGCCGCCTGGAGGTTGATCCCCGTCCCGCCCGCCTCGATCTGGGCGAGCAGCACCGCGTGCCCGGCCGCCGCGCCGAAGCCGTCGATCAGCCGCTGGCGGCGGGCGGGCGGCACGCTCCCGGAGATCGGCCCGAAGAGGCGGCCTCCGGGCTGCTGCGGGCCGAGCGCCTCCCCGACCACCCCGAGCACCTCGCGGAAGGCGGAGAACACCACGACCTTCAGCCCGTTGGCGGCGGCCTCCGCCACCAACTCGCACAGCCGGTGCAGCTTCGCCGACCGCTTCGGCTCCGCGTACGCGGCCCTGCGCATCGCCATGAAGTTCCCGGCCCGTACCGCCGCCCGGTAGGCGTCCCGGTCGGCCGCACTGAGCTCCTCCCACTCGTCGGTCCACTGGAGCTCGGGGAGTTCGGCGAGCACGTCGCGCTGGTTGCGCCGCAGGTACGCGGGGGCCACCGCCTTGCGGAACGCCCTGGAGCCGGCGACCGTGTCGACGTCGCCGATGCCGGAGGCCGCCTCGGGCTGCAGGATCCGTACGAGACTGCGGAACTCCGAGACCCGGTTCTCCATCGGGGTGCCGGTGAGGAAGAGGACGTACGCACATCGGGCGGCCCAGGCCGCGACCGCCAGGGAGCGCTGCGCCTGCGGGTTCTTGACGTGGTGCGCCTCGTCCACGACGAGCATCCCCAGCTCGTCGGCGGCGAGTTCGGGGAACCCGGTCAGCGCCTGGAAGGTCGTCACGGCCACTCCGCCCCCACCCCGCCAGTCCGCGAAGGCGTCGTGCCGGCCGGGTCCGTGGAGGGCGACCGCGCGCAGGGTGCTGCGCGCCTCGATCTCCCGGGTCCAGTTGATCAGGACGCCGGCCGGGCAGACGACGAGGAAGTGGCGTCGGCCCTGCGCGGCCAGGTGCGCGAGCACGGCCAGCGCCTGGATCGTCTTGCCGAGCCCCATCTCGTCACCGAGGATCACCCGCCGCTGCGCGAGCGCGAAGCGGGCGCCGAAGGACTGGTAGCCGCGCAGCGAGACCCGGCTGTGCGTGCCGTCGAGGGCCTGGGCGCGGACCCGTTCGGCGAGTGCGTCGGGCAGGAACCCCTGGGCGGCGGCCGGGTCGGGGCCGCCCCCGGCCCGCTCGGTGAGCTCTGCGAGCAGGCCGTAGTACTCGGCGGAGCGCAGCTCGAAGTCGACCCAGGCCGCCGCCTCGTCGGCGGGGCCGCGCAGCAGGTCGACCGAGGCCTGCCCGAGCAGGACGGGCACCCCGTCGGCCGCGGCCCGCTCGGTCTGCCGGCCGATCCCGGTGAGGGCGGCCAGCGCCCGCTCCCGCCGCTCCCGTCCCGCGAACCACATCCGCAGCCGGCCGGCGGCGGGCCTGGCGTCGTCGAGCAGCGGCCCGAGTCCGGTGTCCAGCTCCGTGGCCGCCTCGACGGCCCGGCGGGCGTCGGGCCCGGCCTCGACGAGCAGTTGGAGGGCGGCCACCAGGGCGGTGGTCCGGGGCTGCGGGTGGTCCACGTCCAGGTGCACGGCGACGGTCTCCCCGACCGCCTCCGCGAGCTGCCGCGCCGCGCCGAGCGCCTGGTCGGCGGTCTGCTGCCCGACCCCGGGGATCTGCCGGAGCCCGTGGCGCCCCGCGTCCAGTACCCGCTGCACGGTGTCGAGGCCGGCCGCCTCGATGGCGGCCACGCGCAGCCGCCCCTCGGTGACGTGGGTCAGCCGGTCGACGGGGATCCGACGCAGCTCGGAGCGGGCGAGTTCCGCGTGGAGCGGAGCCCAGGCCTCCCGTACCGCGTCGACGGCCCGCCGGTGGTCGGCCAGCAGCGCGGCGGCCGCCGTGTGCAGCGTCTCGCCCGCGTCGATCACCTCGGCCGCCCTGCGCCGCATGCCCCTCACCCCTCGACTGCTCGCGGCAGCACCGGGTAACGACTGCACGCAACCGCAACCTACCGCCCGGGGCGGGACGCTCAGTAGCCGTTCATGGCGCCTCCGACGGTGATCTCCGTCTTCATGCCGAGGTCCTTGTGCCCGTCGACGGGGCAGTAGACCTCGTACTTACCGTCCTTGAGGGTGACGCCGAGGGTCCCGCTCGCTCCCGGCGCCAGGGTCTTGGAGCGGTGTTCTCCGCCCGGTCCTTCGATCTCCAGGGCGTGGTCGTGGTGGCCGGTGTTCCTGATGGTGAACGTGTAGGGCCCGGCCGTGAACGTCGTCCGGGACAGGGCGATGTGGAAGTCGCTCAGGTCCGCCGTGACCTGGGTCGCGGCCGGTGTGGGTGCGGCGGGTGTGGCGGCGGGCGCGGGGGGCGCCGCGGCTCCGCTCCCGGTTCCGTAGGTGCCGCCCCCGCAGGCGGCGAGCAGTCCCGCCAGTGCTCCGGCCGCCAACCCCAGTCCTGCGCGGCCGGTCCGGGTGAGTGTTCCTGTCATGACTCGGCCCTCCGGTGTGTCCGTACCGACGGGATACGGCCGAACGGCGCCGGGGGATTGAGGACGGGGTCGCAGGACGGGAGGAGAATGAAGGGGTGTTTCCCCATGAACCGGGACCAATCCATTCGGGGAGGCCGACCGTATCCTCTGATGTGCAGAGAATGGGCCTCCCGCTCGGGCGTGCACCGGACGAGGCATTGCTGTCGGGCCTGGCGACGGGTGATCCCGAGATCGCCGTCGCATTCGTGCGCCGCTTCCAGCGCACGGTCTTCGGCGTGGCCATCGCCGTGGTCGGCGATGCGCAGCTCGCCGAGGACATCGCACAACAAACGTTCGAGCGGGCGTGGCAGCACGCGCAGGTCTACGACTCGCGGCGCGGATCGGTACGGACCTGGCTCACGGCGATCGCGCACCACCTGGCGATCGACGCCGTCCGGGCCCGCCGGGCCAATCCGGTCGCACCCGAGGACCTGGAGGCCCTCCTCGACATCGTGACGGAGACCCCCGAACAGCACGCGGTCGCCGCCGAGACGTCGGCCGGGATCCGGGCGGCCGTGGCGGCCCTGCCCCGGGAGCAGGCCCGCGCCCTGGTGATGGCGGGCATCTACGGGCTGACCGCGCAGCAGATCGCCGACATGGAGCAGATACCGCTGGGGACGGCCAAGACACGGATCCGGACTGCGATGCACAAGCTGCGCAGGACCTTGGGGGCCGAGGAGAGCCGGCGATGAGCGAGATGACCTGCGAGCAGCTGAAGGAGGTCGACGCCGAGCTGGCGTTGGGCATCGTTCCGGCCCGGGAGCGCGCCCGTGCGGTCGCCCACCTGGACCACTGCCCCGGCTGCCGGGGACACGTCGAGCAGCTGGCCCTGGTCGGCGACGGGCTGCTCGCCCTGCTGCCGGGCACGGAGCCCCCAGTCGGCTTCGAGAGCCGGGTCACCGCCGCCCTCCAGCCGACCCCGCCCCCCGCCCCGGAGGCCGCGCCGACGCGGGCGCCCGGCCGGCGGTGGCTGCTGCGGCCCAAGGTCGCGGCCGTGGCGGCTGCCCTGGCCGTGGCCTGCGGGTTCGGCGGCTGGGCAGCGGGTACGGCGATCGAGCAGGCCGCGGCGCCCCTGTCCCCGACGGCCCGCGCGAACGCCCAGCTGCTCCAGGCGCCGCTGATCACGAACGGCCGGGAGGTGGGCCGGGTCTTCGCCCATCCGGGCACGCAGGGCTGGGTGTACATGTCGGTGGACCTGGAGAAGCCGATGCCCGAGGTCAGCTGCGTCCTCGACCACACGGACGGCACGATGACCCGCCTCGGGACGTTCTCGCTCCAGGACGGCTACGGCTACTGGGTCGCGACGACCGACGTGAACGCCACGACCCTCGCGGGCGCCCGGCTCCTCACCCCGGAGGGCTCGGTCCTCGCGGCGGCCCACTTCACCCAGCCGATCACCTAGGGTGACGTTCTGACGTGCGTGAGTGACCGCCTGGTGCCAGGGTGGTGCTCGTCCCCCTCACCCTCTTCGAGGAGCGAACCGGCATGGCCAAGAAGCAACCGCCCCAGGACAAGGCCAACAAGCTCAAGGAGCAGGCCAAGCAGAAGTCGCAGGAAGCCAGGCAGCCGATGGACCCCATGTCCGAGGACATGGACCGGGAGGACATGGGCATGGAGATGCCCGAGGACCGCCCCCGCCCGTCGCGCTCCCCGCGCAGCTCCTAGCCCCGGCCCCGCCACCTGCCCCGACCGGCCCGGCAGGGCCGGTCGCCGGTCGGGGGGTGGTGGTCAGGGGACGGTGAGGGTCAGGGTGGCCGGGGGGCCGGTGGGGCGGGGGGCCGAGATGCGGGTGGTGCCCGGGCGGACCGCGCGGAGCTCCCATTCACGGTGGCCCGTGCCCGTCACGTTGTCGATGCGGATCAGCAGCACCGAGTCGCCCCGGGCTGTGGGTTCGGGCCCTCCCTCCGGGAGGGGCAGGCGCAGGCGGGCCGTCTGTCCGACCGCGAGCCGCCCCGTGAAGCCGTCGTCGGCGGCGGTGAGTACGCGGCCCTGCGCCGACGTCGGCGCCCCGACCCCCGTGGCACCCGTGGCTCCCGTACCGCCCGGTTCGCGGGATCCGTTCTGCGGCGGATGCGCCACCCCGCCCCCGCACCCGGTGAAGAGCGCGAGGGCGGCGAGGCACACCAGGCGTCGGTCAGCCACCGTCACGCCCGTTGAACCGCAGCAGTACGTCGACCTGGTTCAGCAGCTGGTTCCGCGTCGACGCCGGGTTGTTGTAGACCGCCTCGGCGTTGGCCATCGCCGCCCCGAAGGGGCCGGCCCCGTCGCCCCGGTCGACCGTGGCGGTCAGCGGGTCGAGCCAGCCCGGGTCGCTGATCTTGCCCGTGACGGTGACCGGGCCGTTCTCGCCGGCCGGGGGGACCGGCTGGAGGGTGACGGCCGGTGCGGCCTTCGCGACGGTGACCGTCGTCGTGTCGGTGTCGGTGTTGCCGGCGGTGTCCGTCACCCGCAACCCGACGGTGGAAACGCCGTCCTGGCCCACCGCGTCGAAGGTGGTGGTGACCCCGGTGGCGTCGTCGTACTCGCCGTCGTTGTCGAGGTCCCACTCGTACGCCGACAGGCTCCCCGACGACCCCGCGGTCCCTCGGGCGGAGCCGGAGGCGTCGAGCGTGAGGTTCTTGCCCTCGTCCATCGTGTACGAGCCGCCCGCATTCGCGGTCGGGAGGCAGGCTGCCGGGGCGGTCTCGTCGGCCGTCACGGTGTTCTGGTCGGCGCTCGACGCGGCGTTGGCACCCATGCCGCGACCGGCGAAGATCCGCCACAGCAGGCACTGGTTGGCGCCGCCGCTGTCGGTCATGTCGGCGGCCAGGATGCCGTCGCGCGCATCGAGGTAGCTCGGCGCGGCGACGGTGTTCTTCATGCCGTCGATGACGAGCTGCTCGGTGAACGCGACCCCCTTCGCCTCTCGGATGTCGTACATCGTCGCGGCCCAGACCTCACCGTTGCGGTGCACGCCGCGGGCCGGCCGGAAGGCGCCCCACTTCTCGGTGGACGTGTCGTAGGCCTGCGTGCGGATGCCGGTGGAGGCGTTGCCCGTGACGTACTCGCCGACCACCGCGTCGCCCCACTTGAGGAAAGAGATCGTGTCGCTCCACCCCTCTCCGAGGGCGCCGGTCTGGGCGCCGCCGCCGAGGTGGCCGCCGCCGACGAGGCGACTGGAGACCCCGTGGCCGTACTCGTGCGCGATCACGTCGCCGTCGAGCGACCCGTCGCGCCACGGCCGGTCCGGCGGCTCCCACATGTACATCTGCATGCGGGGGCTGGCGCCGTCGGTGGGCGTGCCGAAGTTCGCGTTGTTCTCACACCGGACCGCGTTCGGCGGCATGGCGCCGTCCAGGCAGCCGAGGTCCCAGCCGTCCTGGGCCTCAGCCAGCACGGGGTCGTTGCCCGTGCCTCCGCGGCCGAAGTTGTTGACCTGGAAGTTGCGCGACGCCTCGTCGAAGCCCAGGCCGTAGAGGTAGTCGTGCATCACGTTGGTGTAGTAGAAGAGCTGCGTGATGACGGGGTTCACGTCCGCGTCGAGGTTGGCCTGCGTCCCGCTGGCATTGGTGCGCCAGGCGTCGCCGAACGTGTAGGTGAAGTGCTGGTAGTTCGGGTCGCCGCTGGCCGGGGACTGCGGCCGCAGGGCGTCGTTCCCGGTGTCCGGGACCGTGTTGTCGCCGTCCTCGTCCCGGTACGCGTTGGCGTTGTTGCCCTGCGTCAGCCGGTCAGTCACCCAGGAGCCGTCACGGCCGGTGAACGGCGTGACCGTACGGGTGGCGCCGCTGATCTCCGGGTGCTGCGCCGTGAAGACGGTCCCCTCCGGACCGGCGTGGTGGTACCGGCTCTCGCGGCTCAGCAGCCGGCCGTCGGCGGCGTCGACCACCGTCTCGTACCAGGAGGTGCCCGAGACCTCGATGTCGGTGAGCCACGCCGGGCGCAGCTCACGCCCGCTGTCGGTGGGGAACCACACCAGCTCCGCGGTCACGTCGTTGGGCTTCGTCAGCCGTTTCGCGTAGACGTTCTTGAACTTCTGCCGGCCCTTGTCACGGTTGTCCGTGCCGGTCATCTCGCGCTGGGCCCGCGCGCCCTGGGCCTCGGCGGCGTGGTCGAGGGCCTGCTTGGCCGTCAGCTCGACGCTGCCGGCCGGTTCGGCGGTCACGACGGCGCCGCCGAGGATGACCAGGCGGCCGCGCTCGTCGACGGTGGCGGTGAGCAGCCCGCCGTGGACGCGCATGCCGTCGATGCTCTGACCGAGCGTCACCTGCCGGGCGCCGTTGTGCTTCGTGGGGTAGGAGGAGACGACGACGAGCTGTGCGGCCTGCGCGGCGGTCAGGCCGAACTCCCCGCGGTGCTCGCGTACGTACGCGAGCGCGACGTACTCGGGGGCCTGCTTGGAGGGCGGGGTCAGGTACCCGCCGGAGTTGAAGATCATCCGGGCGTGACCCGTCGCGGGATCACGTCGTACGGTCGGATCCGCGGGATCGGCGGCGCCCGGCGGCGCGGCGGCGGCCAGTCCCGGGGCCAGAGCCAGCAACAGGCTGGTGGTGGTCACCGCGGTCCACAACTGCGTGCGGAATCGCCATCTGGTCACGGCCTGAGCCTCCAAACGCCCACGCTCCCCCGAGCCTGCTGTTGAGACCGCGTGCGCTCCGTGAACATACTCAGCGAGATCCACACGTCAACGAGGCTCTCCGCCCGCCCCGCCCGGATCGCCCGCACCGGGCTACGCCCGGCGCGACGCGCAGGGCCTCGACGCTTCCTGAACTCCGCTCACCACACATCGGGCTGGCGCACCACCATGCCCTTCGCGCGGATCGCCGCCGTGGTCGACGTGGCCACTGGACGGACCCCGCGCACCGTGCCCCCACAACCCGGCCCCGGCCCGGGCCCGGAGCCCGGAGCCGGGTGCTCCGCGGGCTCCTCGTCCAGCGGCTCCGCGGGAAGCCACGAGCTCCCGGCGACGGCCCGCCCCTTCACCTGATTGCCCCCGCCGCGTTGCCCCCCGTCCGCCCTGACCATCGCATGGAGTGGGGAACACGGGCCCGCACGGGCCACCGGCAGGCAGGAAAGGGCGCTATGTACGTTCGCAGCATCTATGCAACGGGTGATCCGGCCGAGCTCGACGGGGTCGCCGAGGCGCTCCGGACCGAGGGCCGCGAGCTGCTGTCGGCACAGCCGGGCTTTCGCGGGATGGGGGTGTTCGTCGACCGCGAGATCGGCAAGCTCCTGGTGGGGTCGTGGTGGGAGGACGAGGCCTCCCGGCAGGCGAGCTACGAGAACCTGAGCGAGCGGCGGGCCGAGATGATGGCACCGTTCGCGCAGACCATGACGGTCGACAACTGGGAAGCGGCGGTCGCCCGGCGTGCGGACACCCTCGGGCCCGGCGCAGTGTTCCGGCTGGTCCGCATCGACGTCGAGCCGTCCGGCATCGACCTGCTGGTGGACACGTTCCGAGACACCTCGCTCCCCGGGGTCCAGAAGATCCCCGGACTGGCCGGCCTCTCCCTGCTCATCGACCGCGGCCGGGGCAGGGCCGCGATCGGCGCGCTCTACACCGACCGCGACGCACTCACGGCGTCCCGTGGCGCCGTCGCGGCGGTCCGCGGAGAGATCACGGCGAAGGCCCGCGTGAGCACCAGCAGCGTCGAGGAATTCGAGGTGGTCCTCGCCACGGCGGTCCCCCACGCCTGACCCGGCGCCCCTCGCACGCCCCCACCGGACAAGGAGCCCGCGGCCCGTCCACGGTTCGAGAGCGGCCCGGAAACGAGGACTACGTCCTGGAGATCCGGGTCACCTGACCCGTCCGGAGATCGAGGGCCGGCGTACGCGGCTGAGGACCCTCGCGGACAACGAAACGGGGCGAGGCGGCTGACCTGGACGGGATGACGTTGCCTCAGAGGCTCACTTCTCCGTCTTCGGCCAGTAGAAGGAGAGGTCGATGAACGTCGGCTTCTCCTCGTCGAAGGAGTACAGCAGGGATGCGTCGATGTACGGCGTTCCCGGCGTGTGCTTCGCGGGAGACATGCCGCTGGTGGACACCACCTCCTCGTGCCCGGCCTCGCGGCCGCCGGTCCGCTGCTTGTACCAGCGGTCCACGTTCACGGTGTCCATCGACAGCTCCTTGGCCAGCTCCTTCGCGGCCCGGTAGGCGTCATCGGTGCTCATCTTCGGATAAATGATGTGCACCGACTCGACAGTGCCGGTGTCCGGGTCCGCGTCGAGCCGGAGCATGCGCTTTCCGGTGAGGTGAATTCCGCCGGAGAACGTGATGTCGTACTCGGCCGAGGAGATTTCCCAGGTACTCCGGCTCCTGCCGGACCAGTTGACGTCCGATTCGGTATGGCGGTGACTCAGGTCCCATTTCACGGAACTGGGCTCCTCCCGGGCCATGTACAGGTAACCGGGAAGAAGCAGTGCGGCCGAGACGGCCGCGAAGGTGATGACGAGGGGCCGGGCGCGGTACGGCATCCTGGATCAGCCCTCGCCGTTGAGCGTGATGCGCCGGAACTCCTTGGCGCGCTCGTTCAACGGCAGGGCGATGAGCCGCTTCGCTTCCGCCGGATTGTCGCGGAGAAGAAGTTGATAGGCAGGCAGCATGTCGTCCGAAATCCAATCCCAGCGGTCGTCGGTGCAACAGGGCGGGCAGGATGGTCTTCTGCTCCCGTGCGAGGAGATCCTGGTTCCCGTTGGAGGGGCGAGGCGTACACCTTCGGCCGAGTCCCTTTGAAGTGTCCCAGGTGGTGGGGTCGACGTCCGTCGCGATCATCGCCTTGGCCATCTGGCGGGCCATCGCCGTGTCCGAAACGTCGGCCGCGTCCGGCGTCGACTCGGCGACCGCGCTGCGGCGTGCGTACGCGTCGGACGGTCGGGTCTTGATCACGACGGAGGCGGCCTGCATGTTGAGCCCCACCCCCGGCGCCGACCGTGGCCCGAAGCTGTTGTGTGCACATGGCACACTCGGCACCCTTGAGGCATGACTCAGCCGCTGCCCATGGAGTCCATCCGCGACGTACGCGCCCACTTGGCCGAGGTCGTCGAACGGGCCGACCGCGACGACGTGCCCACTGTCATCACCCGTCGCGGCAAGCAGGTCGCCGCCGTGGCCTGACCTGCTTTCTCGCAGGTCAGGCCGTTTACCCATGTCCGATCAGACCTTGAAGCGGAACGTCGAGTGCAGAGCTCCCGCCTGCGGAAACGGCCTTTTCGAGGAGGTCATCCCAGCACCATCCCAGCACGGGAGGGCATCCCAGCACATACCGAGCACTCAGCGATCAGTAGCGATATCGGGCAGCGAGGACGACGATCTCCTTGTCCGTCACCAGGTAGGCGAGGCGGTGCTCGTCGTCGATCCGCCGCGACCACGCCCCGGGCAGGTGGTACTTCAAGGGTTCGGGCTTGCCGATCCCTGAGAACGGGTCACGCCTGACGTCCTCGATGAGCTTGTTGATCCGGGCGAGCATCTTGCCGGACGCTAGGCAGGTAGCTGGTTACAGGGTGGAAAGTTGCCGAAAATCATCCGGCTGAGATCGTTGGCTCTCCAGCCTGAGCTTCGGGCCGCTACCGTGAATCCATGACCGCACTGCCCGACTGGATGCGCCCGCCGCGCGCGGAAGGCTGGTTCGCGGAGGACCTCGACCGCCTCCCCGAGGCGCCCCGCCACACCGAGCTGATCGACGGGGCCCTCGTCTTCATGAAGGCGCCCCAGAGGTGGTGGCATGGCCACCTCGTCACGATGCTCACGGTCGCACTCATGGAGCAGGTGCCCGCCGACACCAGAGTCGGCCGCGAGATGACCATCAAGCTCGACCCGCGCAACCGTCCCGAACCGGACCTGCTGGTGACGACGGCCGACTTCGACGGTGACCGCACCTGGTTCGCACCAGAGGACGTCCAACTCGTCATCGAAGTCGTCTCCCCCGAGTCCGCCCATCGCGATCGCACAGTAAAGCTCCGCAAGTACGCGGAGGCCGGCATCCCGCACTACTGGTGCATCGAGGACGAAGACGGGGCACCCGTCGTCCACGTCTACGAGCTCGACGAACCCACCGGCGCATACGCGCCCGCCGGGATCTTCCGAGGCACCCTCCAGCGCTCCGTGCCCTTCGAGGTCAGCCTGGACCTCGACAAGCTGACACCGCCCCGAAGAAGCTGAAAAGTCAGCACCAATCCAGCACGGTACGAGTTCATCCAGCACGCGCGGGGCGCCACCAGGGATTCCAGCCATTGTGTACACATGGGACACTCGGTACCCTTGGGCGTATGACGCAGCCGCTGCCCATAGAGTCCATCCGCGACGTGCGCGCGCATTTGGCTGAGGTCGTGGAGCGCGCCGACCGCGACGACGTACCCACCGTGATCACGCGCCGCGGCAAGGAAGTCGCCGCCGTCGTCTCCATCGAGGTACTGCGCAAGTACCAGGAGTGGGAAGAGCGCGAGATCAATCGGATCATCGACGAGCGCATGGCCAACCCCGCACCCGGCATCCCGATCGAGGACATCATGAGGGAGACGCTGGCGCGCAGTGAGTGAGTACCGAACCGTCTTCCGCCCCGAGGCGCAGGCCGAGCTTCGGAAGATCCCGCGCGAGACGGCGCTGCGCATCCTGGCCAAGCTGACCGAGCTGGAAAGCGATCCGCTCGACTTCAACACCACCGCACTCGCGTCCCAGCCGGACCGCCGGCGGCTACGGGTTGGCGACTACCGCGTCGTCTACACGATCGACAACGGGGAACTGGTGGTCTGGGTCGTTCACGTGGGGCACCGGTCCACCGTTTACGACACCTGACCACCGCTGACCACACGTCAGAACATCCAGCACGGCGACGACGAAGGGGGCGGACTCGACAGAGCCCGACCCCTTCTGACGTGCACGTTTGACTCAACGCCTAACATGCAGCAAGCGTACGGCTACACATTGAAGCGGAACTCGACCACGTCGCCGTCCTGCATCACGTAGTCCTTGCCCTCCATGCGGGCCTTGCCCTTGGCGCGGGCTTCGGCGACCGAGCCGCAGGCGACCAGGTCCGCGAAGGAGATGACCTCGGCCTTGATGAAGCCGCGCTGGAAGTCGGTGTGGATCACGCCGGCCGCCTCGGGGGCCGTGGCGCCCTGCTTGATGGTCCACGCGCGGGTTTCCTTCGGGCCTGCCGTCAGGTAGGTCTGGAGGCCCAGGGTGGCGAAGCCGACGCGGCCGAGGGTCGCCAGGCCGGGCTCGTCCTGACCGACCGACTGGAGGAGTTCGAGGGCTTCCTCGTCGTCCAGCTCGGAGAGGTCCTGCTCCAGCTTGGCGTTCAGGAAGATGGCCTCGGCCGGGGCGACCAGGGCGCTCTGCTCCGCCTTGAAGGCGTCGTCGACGAGCTCGTCCTCGTCCACGTTGAAGACGTAGAGGAACGGCTTGGTGGTCAGCAGGTGCAGCTCGTGGAGGAGGTCGCCCTGCTCCGTGCCCTTGGTGATGCCCTTCGAGAAGAGGGTGTCGCCCGCTTCGAGGATCTTCTTGGCCTCGACGACGGCCGCGAGGACCGCGACCTTCTCCTTCTGGAGGCGGGACTCCTTCGTCAGGCGCGGTTCGGCCTTCTCGATGGACTGGAGGTCGGCGAGGATCAGCTCGGTGTTGATCGTCTCGATGTCGTCCTTCGGCGAGACCTTGCCGTCGACGTGTACGACGTTCTCGTCCTTGAAGGCGCGGATGACCTGGCAGATCGCGTCCGACTCGCGGATGTTCGCGAGGAACTTGTTGCCCAGGCCCTCGCCCTCCGAGGCGCCGCGCACGATGCCCGCGATGTCGACGAAGTCGACCGTCGCCGGGAGGACGCGCTGCGAGCCGAAGATTCCGGCGAGGACGGCCAGGCGCGAGTCCGGGACGCCGACGACGCCGACGTTCGGCTCGATGGTGGCGAACGGGTAGTTGGCCGCCAGCACGTCGTTCTTGGTCAGGGCGTTGAACAGGGTCGACTTGCCGACATTCGGCAGGCCGACGATTCCGATCGTGAGCGACACGTTGGCGACTTCCCGTAGCTGGAGGGGGCGGCGGCCCGGGAGTGGGCCACCGGACAGTTTACTTTCCGATGAGTGGCAGTCGTTGTACGCGTGTCCCCACACCGATACCGCGCTCGGCCCGCCTAGCTTTGTGGGGTGGAGCAACACAAGACGCGTTCGGTGGATCACCCGCAGCGACAGCAGCCGGAGCGGGCGCAGCAGCGGCGCCCGGCCCAGCCCATCGGCGGTGTGCCCGCCCAGGGCGGGCGGCCACGGCCCGTGCCGGCCCGCCGGATGCCGCGGCCCCGGCTGACCGGGCTCGGCGGCGGGCTGTTCGCCAGCGTCGCGATGACCCTGGCCGGCGGGATCGCCTGGCTCCTCTTCAGCGGCTCGCTGCTCGCGTACGGGCTGCTCTTCCTGCCGGTCGCGGCCGCCACGGCCCTCTGGGTGCGCCCCGCCGACCTGATCACCGCGCCGATCTCCGCCCCGATCGCCTTCGCCGCCGGAGTCTGGCCCGTTGCGGGCGGCTCCGGCGGCTTCGGCGCGCAGCTCATGGGCATCGTGTCCGCCCTGTCGCTGCACGCCGGCTGGCTGTACGGAGGAACCCTCGTCTCGGCGCTGATCGTCGTCGTACGGAAGGCCGTGCTGATCTCCCGGCGCAGGCTCCCCCGCCGGACCGCCTAGCCGGACCGCTTGGCCGGACCGCCTAACGCGCCGGACCCCGCGCCGCCATCGCCGCCCCCACGATGCCCGCGTTGTTCTGGAGCTTCGCCGGGACGATCTCGGCCCGGACGCCCTCGATGAGCGGGAGGAACTTCTCCGGCTTGCGGCTGACCCCGCCGCCGATGATGAAGAGGTCCGGGGAGAAGAGCATCTCCACGTGCTCCAGGTACCTCTGCACCCGGTGCGCCCAGCGCTCCCAGGTGAGTTCCCCGTCCTCCTTGGCCTTGACCGACGCCCGCTTCTCCGCGTCGTGGCCCTTCAGCTCCAGGTGGCCGAGCTCCGAGTTCGGGACCAGGTGGCCGTCCGTGAACAGGGCGCTGCCGATGCCCGTGCCCAGCGTCAGCATGATCACCGTTCCGCCGCGGCCCCGGCCTGCGCCGTAGGTCATCTCCGCGATGCCGGCGGCGTCCGCGTCGTTGAGGACGGTGACGGGCCGGCCGCCGAGCCGCTTCGACAGCAGGGTCGCGGTGTCGACGCCGATCCAGCCCTTGTCCATGTTGGCCGCCGTGCGGGTGACGCCGCCTGTGACGACTCCGGGGAACGTCACTCCCACCGGCCCGTCCCAGTCGAAGTGGTTCACCACCTCGACGACGCAGCCGGCCACCCCGTCGGGGGTGGCCGGCTGCGGTGTCAGTACCTTGTGGCGCTCCTGCGCCAGCTCGCCACGGTCCAGGTCCGCGGGAGCGCCCTTGATCCCGGAACCACCGATGTCCACGCCGAAGATCTGCATGGAAACACCGTAGGGAACTTCGCGGGCTCGGGCCTACTTCTCGGCGACGAGGGCGGCCGCTTCCGCGCGCAGGTCGCGGCGCAGCTCCTTCGGCAGGGAGAAGACGATCGACTCCTCGGCGGTCTTGACGATCTCCACGTCCGCGTAGCCGCGGGCCGCCAGCCACTCCAGGACCTCTTCGACCAGGACCTCCGGCACGGAGGCGCCCGAGGTCAGGCCGACCGTGGTGACGCCCTCCAGCCAGGCCTCGTCGATCTCGCTCGCGAAGTCGACGAGGTACGCGGCGCGGGCACCGGCGTCGAGGGCGACCTCGACCAGCCGGATCGAGTTCGAGGAGTTCTTGGAGCCGACGACGATGACCAGGTCGGAGTCGGCGCCCATGACCTTGACCGCGGCCTGGCGGTTCGAGGTGGCGTAGCAGATGTCGTCGCTCGGCGGGGAGACCAGCAGCGGGAACTTGGTCTTCAGCGCGTCGACGGTCTCCATGGTCTCGTCGACCGAGAGGGTGGTCTGGGAGAGCCAGACGACCTTCGACTCGTCGCGGACCTCGACCTTCGCGACGTCCTCGGGGCCGTCCACGATCGTGATGTGGTCCGGGGCCTCGCCGGAGGTGCCGATGACCTCCTCGTGGCCCTCGTGGCCGATGAGGAGGATGTCGAAGTCCTCGTTCGCGTACCGGATGGCTTCCTTGTGCACCTTCGTGACCAGCGGGCAGGTCGCGTCGATCGTCGCGAGCTTGCCGGCCGCCGCCTCCTCGTGCACCACGGGCGCCACGCCGTGCGCGGAGAACATCACGATGGAGCCCTCGGGCACCTCTTCCGTCCGCTCGACGAAGATGGCGCCCTTCTTCTCCAGCGTCTGGACGACGTACTTGTTGTGCACGATCTCGTGCCGGACGTAGACCGGCGCACCGTACTGCTCAAGAGCCTTCTCGACGGCGATCACGGCTCGGTCAACGCCTGCGCAGTAGCCGCGCGGGGCGGCGAGCAGGACGCGTCGGGAAGCGGGAGCAGGGGCGGCAGCAGTCATGCGGTCCATCGTACGGGGGTCTCCAGGAGGCCGGGCGTCGCCCGTTCGGCACAGACTGGGTCGAACGTGCGAACCGACCGCCCCCCGGAGGAACGATGGCGTCCGTGACGGACCCCGGTACGACGCCGGGGCCCGCCCTCCGGCGGAGCCTCGGCTTCCGGGACCTGGTCGTGTACGGGCTCCTCTTCATCGCTCCCATGGCCCCGGTCGGCGTCTTCGGCACCCTCGACGCGAAATCGCACGGCGCCGTCGCGCTCGTCTACCTCTTCGCGACCATCGCGATGGCCTTCACGGCGTTCTCGTACGCGCAGATGGTCCAGGTGGCCCCGCAGGCCGGGTCGGTCTTCACGTACGCGCGCAAGGGGCTCGGCGAGGGCGCCGGCCTGATCGCCGGCTGGATGGCGATGCTCGACTACCTGCTGATCCCTGCGGTCGCGTACCTGTTCTCCGGAATCGCGATGAACGCGCTGGTCCCGGAGGTCTCCCGGTGGGTGTGGACGGCGCTGGCCGTGCTGGTGACCACCGCCTTGAACCTGTGGGGCGTACGGGCGGCCGCGCGCGTGGGCTTCGCCGTGCTGGCCATGGAGATCGCGGTGCTGCTCGTGTTCGTGGCGGCCGCGGTGACGGTGCTCGTCCAAGGCGGGGCGCAGCGCGGCTGGCTCTCACCGCTGACCGGGGACGGCTCCCTGGGCTTCTCCCTCGCAGCCGTCCTGGGCGCGGTGTCGGTGGCGGTCCTGTCGTACCTCGGCTTCGACGCGATCGCCTCCTTCGCGGAGGAGGTGACGGGGGGCTCGGCGCGGGTGGCGCGCGCGGTGCTGTTGTGCCTGGCGCTGGCCGGGGTCCTGTTCATCGCCCAGAGCTACCTGGCGGCGCTGCTGATGCCGGTGTCCTCGGCGGAGCTGGCGGCCGATCCGGCGCAGCAGGGGCCGGCCTTCTACGACGCGGTGGAGTCCTCGGTCGGTCCTTGGCTGCACGACCTGGTCGCGGTCAGCAAGGCGGTCGGGGCGGCCTTCGCGGCACTGGCCGGGCAGGCGGCGGCGGGCCGGCTGGTGTTCGCGATGGCCCGGGAGCGGCGGCTGCCGGGGGCGCTCGCGCGCACCTCGGACGGGACCCCGCGGCCGGCGCTGCTGGTGGCGGCGACGATCACGCTGATCGCGGCGGTGTGGGCGGCCCGCCGCGACGACGGGCTCGACCAGCTGGTCTCGGTGGTGGACGTCGGCGCGCTCGTGGCGTTCACGCTGCTGCACGCCTCGGTGGTCGGCTGGTTCGTGGTGAAGCGCGGGGCGGGCGAGCCGATCTGGTGGAAGCACCTGCTGCTCCCGCTGCTGGGGGCAGCGGTGACGGTCGCGGTGATCGTGGAGGCGGCCCCCGCGGCGCAGGTGGTCGGCGCGGTCTGGCTGGCGGTGGGCCTGTGCGTCCTGTACGCCCAGCGGAGCCGCCACCCCGGCCCCGGCGACCCCGGCACCCCCGGCATCACCAGCGACCCCGGCGACCCCGGCAGCCCCAGCGACCCCGGCAGCCCCAGCGGCCCGCCCACCGCGTAGCCTCCGATCCGCCCACCGCGATTGCGACACCATCGCCGCACCCTGAGACGCTGTCAGCACGGGCGGATAGCCTGCGCACATGGGTCTGAATACGTCGGCTGACGCGCCGCTGCCGGTCGGCCAGGTGTCCCGGCTCATCGGGGGCTGGGTCGACAGGCTCGGCCAGGTGTGGGTGGAGGGGCAGATCACGCAGCTCTCGCGGCGGCCGGGGGCGGGGGTGGTCTTCCTGACGCTGCGCGATCCGTCGCACGACATCTCGCTCAGCGTGACCTGCTACCGCCAGGTCTTCGACGAGGTCGCGGACGCAGTGACGGAGGGCGCGCGGGTCGTCGTGCTGGCCAAGCCGGAGTGGTACGCCCCGCGCGGGCAGCTGTCGCTGCGGGCGACCGAGATACGGCCCGTCGGCATCGGCGAGCTCCTCGCGCGGCTGGAGAAGCTCAAGCGGTCGCTCGCCTCCGAGGGGCTGTTCGCGCTGGACCGCAAGAAGCCGCTGCCGTTCCTGCCGCAGCTGATCGGGCTGGTGGTGGGGCGGGCCTCGGCCGCCGAACGCGACGTGCTGGAGAACGCCCGGCGACGCTGGCCGGCGGTCCGCTTCGAGGTACGGAACGTCGCGGTCCAGGGGGTGCACGCGGTGCCCCAGGTGATCCAGGCGGTCAAGGAGCTCGACGCCCTCGACGAGGTCGACGTGATCATCGTGGCGCGCGGCGGCGGCAGCGTGGAGGACCTGCTGCCGTTCTCCGACGAGGAGGTCGTACGGACGGTCGCGGCGGCCCGTACCCCGGTCGTGTCGGCGATCGGGCACGAGCCGGACTCCCCGCTGCTGGACCTGGTCGCGGACGTGCGGGCCTCCACGCCGACGGACGCGGCGAAGAAGGTGGTCCCGGACGTCGGCGAGGAGCTGGAGCGGGTGCGCCAACTGCAGGGCAGGGGGCTGCGGGCGGTACGCGGGCTGCTCGACCGGGAGGAGCGCGGTCTGGCGCACGCCCTCGCACGGCCGGTCTTCGTCCATCCGCAGCGGATGGTGGAGACCCGCGAGGCCGAGCTGGAGGCCCTGATGGGCCGTACCCGGCGGACGCTGGGGCACCTGTTGGACCGGGCCGATTCGGAGCTGGACCACACCCTGGCCCGGGTGGTGGCGCTGTCCCCGGCGGCGACGCTGGAGCGGGGGTACGCCGTGCTCCAGCGGGCGGACGGGCACGTGGTGCGCTCGCCGGAGGACGTCTCGGCGGACGAAGTGCTGCGGGCACGGGTGGCGGAGGGCGAGTTCTCCGTACGGGTCACCGGGCCGGACACCCGCCCGCACACCGGGCCGGACACCGCGCAGCGCGACGGCGAGTGAGCCGCACACACATTCGATGAACTGCACACACAAGGTGGGACGGGAATGACGGAGACCGATACCTCGTTGGGGTACGAGCAGGCCCGGGACGAACTCATCGAGGTCGTCCGCAAGCTGGAGGCCGGCGGTACCTCCCTTGAGGACTCCCTCGCGCTCTGGGAGCGCGGCGAGGAGCTCGCCCAGGTCTGCCGGCACTGGCTGGAAGGTGCCCGCGCGCGGCTCGACTCCGCGCTGGCGGCCCGCGAAGCGGGGGCCGACGCGGGCGACGGGGGCGGCAGGGGTGGCGCGCCGGACGCCTGAGCGGACGGGCCGCGCGTGATCCGAGTCACCCTCAAGCCGATTTAGTTGAATATTCTACGACTTTGGGGTTAAAGTCGAGCCATCGCTTCACCTCCGTATGGAAGAAGGCTTTCCGATGTCTCTCGTTCTTGACTCCGCCGCCCAGGACCTGCTGTTCCGCGAGGCCCGCACCGCCAACTCGTTCTCCGACGAGCCGGTGACCGAGGAGCAGGTCCAGGCGATCTACGACCTGGTCAAGTACGGCCCCACCGCCTTCAACTCGACGCCGCTGCGCATCACGCTGGTCCGCTCCCCCGAGGCCCGCGAGCGCCTCGTGAAGCTCATGGCCGAGGGCAACCAGACCAAGACCGCCTCCGCGCCGCTCGTCGCGATCCTCTCCGCGGACAACGAGTTCCACGAGGAGCTCCCGGCCCTGCTCCCGCACTTCCCGCAGGCCAAGGACGCCTTCTTCAGCGAGCGCCCGGTCCGCGAGCAGGCGGCGCTGATGAACGCCGCCCTGCAGGCCGCGTACTTCATCGTCGGCGTCCGCGCCGCCGGTCTGGCCGCGGGCCCGATGGGCGGCCTGGACTTCGCGGGCGTCCAGAAGGAGTTCCTGGACGACGACCACACCCCGCTGATGGTCGTCAACATCGGCAAGCCGGGCGAGGACGCGTGGTTCCCCCGCGGCCCGCGCCTGAGCTTCGACGAGGTCATCACCACCGTCTGAGTCCGCGTCCGAGTCCGGACAGACATGCGAGAAGGCCGCTCCCCGGGATCCCGGGGAGCGGCCTTCTCGTATGTCACCGTCGTATGTCACCGTCGGCGCACGTCGCGTGCGTCAGCGCCGGCTCACTGCTGCGCGCCCTGCTTGAACTCCAGCGCCGCCGCCATCTTGCCCAGGTCCTCGAACGTGGCCGTGCCGGTCACCACCGTGGCGTAGCCCTGCTCCTGGCGGACGAGGGCGTCGTACTTCTCGCCCTCCCAGCGCTCCCATGCCAGGTCTCCGACCTGCTGCGTCTGCCCCGTGGCCTTGGCCTGACGGGTGACGGCCGCCAGGTGCTTGCCCGAGGCGTCGCTGGACTGCTCGATCGCGACGTACTGCTCCTGCGGGTCCAGGAAGCCCAGGTGCCAGGCGTTCGCGGCCTTGCGGTCGAACGTCACCGAGGTCGCCCGCCACTCGGCCGGGAGCCCCACGGGTGCGGCCACCGGATACGGCGCCGCGCGCCGCGCCGTGAGCGTCTCCACCCGGTAGTCGACCACTCGTGTCGGATCGGCGTTCTCGTCATGTGGGACGAAGATGTAGATCCCAGCGACGACGACACCGATCACCGCCAGCGACCGGACCATGTCCCAGACCGTCTGCTTGCCCTTCATACCTGCCACGCCACCATCGTCCCCCATGGCCGGGAGCGATCTCCGGCGGGGTCGGCGCGGCGACCGCGCCGGTCCGCAAGATGCCCCCTCACGCCAACCGCCTGACCGATATGCCGCTCATACGTGACCCGGTCTGCTCAATTTGTCGACGTGACGATAGAGTTCCAGCACCCTCACTTCCCGGCCGTCGCCGTACAGAAAGGTGCGCTCCGATGACCGAGCACAACCTGCCGCCCCAGCTCGAAGTCTCTCCGGAGGCCCCCGACCGCAACCTGGCCCTGGAACTCGTCCGAGTGACCGAGGCCGCCGCCCTGGCCGCGGGCCGGTGGGTCGGGCGCGGCGACAAGCTCGGCGCCGACGGCGCCGCGGTCAACGCGATGCGGACCCTGATCTCCACCGTCTCGATGAACGGCGTGGTCGTCATCGGCGAGGGCGAGAAGGACGAAGCCCCCATGCTGTTCAACGGCGAGCGGGTCGGCGACGGCACCGGCGCCGAGGTCGACATCGCCGTGGACCCGATCGACGGCACCACCCTGAACGCCAAGGGCATGCCGAACGCCATCGCCGTGCTCGCCGCCGCCGACCGGGGCACCATGTTCGACCCGTCCGCGGTCTTCTACATGGAGAAGCTGGTCACCGGGCCGGAGGCCGCCGACTTCGTCGACATCAACGCCCCGGTGTCCGTCAACATCCGGCGCGTCGCCAAGGCCAAGGGCATGGCCGTGGAGGACGTCACCGTGGTCATCCTGGACCGCCCCCGCCACGAGGGCATCGTCAAGGAGATCCGCGAGACCGGCGCCCGCATCAAGTTCATCTCGGACGGCGACGTCGCCGGGTCGGTCATGGCCGTCCGCGAGGGCACCGGCGTGGACCTGCTCCTCGGCATCGGCGGCACCCCCGAGGGCATCATCTCGGCCTGCGCCATCAAGTGCCTCGGCGGCACGATCCAGGGCAAGCTGTGGCCGAAGGACGAGGCCGAACGCCAGAAGGCCATCGACGCGGGCCACGACCTGGACCGGGTCCTGCACACCAACGACCTGGTGTCGGGCGAGAACGTCTTCTTCGTCGCCACCGGCATCACGGACGGCGAGCTGCTGCGCGGCGTGCACTACCGCGCGGAGACCGCGACCACGTCCTCGCTGGTCATGCGCTCGAAGTCGGGCACGATCCGGCAGATCGACTCGACCCACCGCCTGTCGAAGCTGCGCGCCTACAGCGCGATCGACTTCGACCGCGCCCAGTAGGAGCGGGCCGGCCGGCGGCCGGCACGGCGAGAGGGGCGTCACCGCGTGCGGCGGTGGCGCCCCTCCCGTTTGCCTGCGTACGGGTTTCAGCCCGCGGCGGCTATCGGCCCGGCTCCCGGCGCCTGGCGCAGTTCCGCCGCCCGGCGCCTGCGGCGGGCCAGCACCACGCGGCGCTCGGCAGCGGTGAGCCCGCCCCAGACCCCGTACGGCTCGGGTTGGAGGAGTGCGTGCTCGCGGCAGGCGACCATCACCGGGCAGCGGGCGCACACGCGCTTGGCGGCCTCCTCGCGGGAGAGCCTGGCCGCGGTCGGCTCCTTGGAGGGGGCGAAGAACAGCCCCGCCTCGTCCCGGCGGCACACCGCCTCCGCGTGCCATGGTCCGTCGTCTTCCCTCGCCGGCACCCGCGGCTTCGGCACGGCGGCCGGACGCGCCTGAAGGCTCTGTACGGCTGCTACCTGCAGGGACTGATGCGGCGGATGCTGCACGGTCTACTCCTGACGACGTATACGCAAGCGAGAGACGATGCACCTGTCCCTACCCGCTGTGCGCGCCCCTATGCACTGCGTGGAGCAAGGGCGCCCCCCGGACGAAATTCGACCGAAACGCGACGCCGTCGTGCACGGGCACACCGTCGTGCACGGGCACGTCCCCGCCCGCGCCCGAACGCTTCCTCGCCCGTACGGCCCCTCATGCCCGCGGCGGAGTCCAGTCGGGGCGCCGGCCGAGGTGGGCGAGCAGCGAGCCGACCGGGTCGGCGGCGGGATCGGGGACGGGATCGGGGGCGGGCACGAGCGCCGCGGCGTGGGCGAAGCTGCGCAGGGGCTCCGCGAGCGCCTCCGCGGTCGGGCGCAGGGCCGCGGCGAGGGCGGGGGTCAGCGGGGAGGGCCTGCCCGTGGCGACGGCGATGTCCCAGGCGTGGACGGCGGCGTCGAGGGCGGCCGCGCCGACCGCGGTCTCGGCGGGGACCGCGAACGGGGGCAACGGTACGGCGACCTCGATCGTGCCGGGCGCGACCCCGGCGAAGGTTTCGGCCGCGGCGTCGAGCGCCGGAGCCAGCAGCTCCGCGGGGGCGCCGGGCAGGGTGGCGGAGGGTGCGAAGGGGTCCTCGGCCGGGCCGGATCCGCCGGTGAGGCGGGCGGCGTAGGCGAGCTGGTCGCCGGCCGCGTGCCGGAGCACTTGGCCGACGTTCCACCGGTCACAGGGCGTCGGGCGGCCCCAGGCGTCGGCGGGCACGCCGTCGACGGCGGAGCGCAGCGCCTCGTGCGCACGATGGAGCACGGCCCACGTGGATGCGGTCATGGGCCCGATCGCATGGGCGCCCTCCGGCCAAGTCGACTGATCCCGAGGGGCAGTTGCCCCGCGTCCTACCTCTCCAGGCGCTTGCGCATCTTGAGGGCGAGGTCGACCAGGCGGGCGCCGAGCTTGGGTCGGGCCTCGATGTTGCCCAGCAGGGCGAAGCCGCGGATGATCACCACCGGTGCGTGCGGGTCTGTGGTCTCGGCGCGGCCCTCGCCGTGCACCTCGAAGTTGCCGAGGACGCCGCTGCCGTAGCCGCGGAGCGTCACGTTCTCCGGGACCAGGATCTCGACGTTGCCGAGCACGCTCGTCACGTTGATCTCGGTGACCTGCTGCTCGAAGACGGCCTCAGTGAGGTCGATGTTCACGTCGCCCAGGACGGAGACCACGCGGGTGTGCGCGCCCGGGCGCCAGCGGCCCTTGCGGGTGGAGCTGCTGCACACGGCGACCACGGTCTCCGAGACCGGGGTCAGGCCGGCCGGCACCGGCGCCGGGGCCTGTGCGTACGCGGGCGCCGCGGCGGCGCCGCCGGGCGCGGGGAGATCCCGTACGAGCACTTCCAGCTCCCCGACCGTCTTCACGGCGTACAGGGAGTCCAGGCGATCGGAGTGCTCCTCGGCGGTCAGCCGACCCTCGGCGAGGGCGTCGGCCAGGATGGCCGCGATCCGGTCGCGGTCGGCGTCGGAGGCCCGCAGTTCGGCGGGGGCGGCTCCGGGGGCGGCGGCAGGCGCGGCGGGCTTCTTTTCCAGGTCCACGTCGGCCAGCATAGCGACACGCGATAGATCGCGATAGTCGAGAGTGAGCCTTACCTCACAGACACAGCCCGGGACGGAGGTCCTACGCTTGATAGCCGCGCTGCCAATTGGTCGCCAGCGCCGTCTGCCGAGTGAGGAATGACTGCCGTCATGCCAGAGTTTGCGTACACCGACCTGCTGCCCCTGGGCGAGGACACCACCCCCTACCGGCTGGTGACCTCGGAGGGCGTCTCGACCTTCGAGGCCGACGGCCGTACGTTCCTCAAGGTCGAGCCCGAGGCGCTGCGCAAGCTCGCCGAAGAGGCCATCCACGACATCCAGCACTTCCTGCGCCCCGCGCACCTCGCGCAGCTGCGCCGGATCATCGACGACCCCGAGGCCTCGTCGAACGACAAGTTCGTCGCGCTCGACCTCCTCAAGAACGCGAACATCGCGGCGGCCGGCGTCCTGCCGATGTGCCAGGACACGGGCACGGCGATCGTGATGGGCAAGCGCGGCCAGAACGTCCTCACCGAGGGCGGCGACGAGGCGGCGCTCTCGCGCGGCATCTACGACGCGTACACCCGCCTGAACCTGCGCTACTCGCAGATGGCCCCGCTCACCATGTGGGAGGAGAAGAACACCGGCTCCAACCTGCCCGCGCAGATCGAGCTGTACGCGACGGACGGCGGCGCGTACAAGTTCCTCTTCATGGCCAAGGGCGGCGGCTCGGCCAACAAGTCCTTCCTCTACCAGGAGACCAAGGCGGTCCTCAACGAGGCCTCCATGATGAAGTTCCTGGAAGAGAAGATCCGCTCGCTCGGTACGGCGGCCTGCCCGCCCTACCACCTGGCGATCGTCGTCGGCGGCACCTCCGCCGAGCACGCGCTGAAGACCGCGAAGTACGCCTCCGCGCACTACCTGGACGAGCTGCCGACCGAGGGCTCCCCGCTGGGCCACGGCTTCCGCGACGAGGCCCTGGAGCAGCAGGTCTTCGAGCTGACCCAGAAGATCGGCATCGGCGCGCAGTTCGGCGGCAAGTACTTCTGCCACGACGTCCGCGTCGTCCGCCTGCCCCGCCACGGCGCGTCGCTGCCGGTGGCCATCGCCGTGTCCTGCTCGGCGGACCGCCAGGCCACCGCGAAGATCACCGCCGAGGGCGTCTTCCTGGAGCAGCTGGAGCGCGACCCGGCCCGCTTCCTGCCGGACACCACGGACGAGCACCTGTCCGAGTCCTCGGACGTCGTCGCCATCGACCTGAACCAGCCGATGGACGACATCCTGGCGACCCTCACGCAGCACCCGGTGAAGACCCGCCTCTCGCTGACCGGCCCGCTGGTCGTGGCGCGCGACATCGCGCACGCCAAGATCAAGGAACTGCTGGACTCGGGCGCGGAGATGCCGCAGTACCTGAAGGACCACCCGGTGTACTACGCGGGCCCGGCGAAGACCCCCGAGGGCTACGCCTCGGGCTCCTTCGGCCCGACCACGGCCGGCCGCATGGACTCGTACGTCGAGCAGTTCCAGGCGGCGGGCGGCTCGAAGGTCATGCTGGCCAAGGGCAACCGCTCCCAGCAGGTGACGGACGCCTGCGGCACGCACGGCGGCTTCTACCTCGGCTCGATCGGCGGCCCGGCGGCGCGCCTGGCCCAGGACTGCATCAAGAAGGTCGAGGTCCTGGAGTACGAGGAGCTCGGCATGGAGGCGGTCTGGAAGATCGAGGTCGAGGACTTCCCGGCGTTCATCGTGGTGGACGACAAGGGCAACGACTTCTTCACTTCGCGTGAACCCGAGCAGCCGACGTTCACCAGCATCCCGGTGCGCGGCCCCGGCCTCGGCTGAGCCCGGTAGCAGCACCTGTTGAGAGCCCCTGGCATCCGCCGGGGGCTCTCTGCTTGATCTGAGGTCTCATGTCCGGCTGGATGCGACCGCTCTCAGTCCAGGGCCGCCAACGCACCCGCTACGAGGGAACGTGCCGCAGCGCCCCGCACAGCCCCTTGTGAGAGCCGGTCGAAGGCCCGGGCGTACAGCTCGACCTGACTCGGCTGAGTGAGCGTGGAAGCGGCGTCCAGCGTGTCCGCGTGCACCCTGGTGTCATCGAAGATCGTGAAGGTTGGCATGGGCCATACGGTCCGTTGCGCCGAGAACGGGATGACGCCCACGGCGACGTTCTGGAGATCCATCACCCCGAGCAGGTGACCAAGTTGGGCTGCCATGGTTTCCGGACTGCACATCCGGTACCGCAGTACGGCTTCCTCCAACACGAAAGAGAACCGTCGGGCGCCATTGTTCAGCACCGCGTTTCGTCGTATGCGGGCCGCCACGGCGTCACTCACATCGTCCGGGGTCCCCCGGAAGCCCGCGATGGACGACAGCAGAGCACCGGCGTATCCAGGTGTCTGGAGGAATCCGGGGATCACGTCCGAGACGTAGACCCGAAACATCTTGGTCTGCTGGTACAGGTCCCCCGTGGACTCTTGCAGGCGGCGGAGACCGCTCCGCTGAAGTCGTCTCCACTGAACGTGCGCATCGGCTGATTGCCTGTTTGCCGCGATCAGGTCGAGGACCTGATCGTCAGCGGAGCAAGCTCGGCACCACGCCCTGATGTCAGCGTCGGAGGGAGGTGTCTTGGCATTCTCGATCCGGGACGACTTCGACTCCGACCAACCGCATCTGACGGCCAGCTCCCGCCCGCTGATGCACGCATCCCTTCGTATCTCGCGCAGACGGCCGGCAAGGTCTTCGCGGGCCTTCTGCACGCTTGAGGACGGGTGCGGGGGCATGGAGCTGGCTTTCGTCAGATCTCGTACTGGTCGTGCGGAATCGCTCGCTCCCAGACTGCTTCGAAGGCAGCGGAGCACAGCTTTACGGTCTCCGGGTCGGACGTGATCTCGTCCTCGACCACTGCTCCGTCGCCGGAGAAGTGGTGCACACGGAGGAGAGCGCCGTCGAACAGCCAGAAGTCATTGCCCGGCAGGGGGATGCTCGTTGCCCGGCGGCGTGGCAGCCACCGGACTGCCTCACCCGCCGTGACGTTGGCGTGGGTGACGTAGTGCTCCCAGCGGATGTAATCCGATACCGGCTCGGAGACCACCCGGGCTCGGCGGACAGTTACGCCACGGGCCACAGTGTCCTTGATCAACTGATCGTAGGGATGCCACCAGGACTCGCGGTCATCCCAGTTGATCCGCTCACCGCGCTTCCACGCCTCGAACCGATCAGTCGGGGCGTAGGAGTCGCGCAGCTCCAGGTGGACAGCAGATCGCTCGCACTGGCCAAGCAGCTCAGCGAAGCTGGGCACGCTCGACGGCATCACACGCCTCCCTGATCACCGGGATCATCCGGGCCGGAATCCTCACGATGGCTTCGCTGTCGGGGACCGGCCCGTTCGCGGGGCTGTTCGCCTCGCACTCCGCCTGAGTCTCGACGCTCGGCTTCCATCCCTGCAACAGGATCTCCTGAGCTTCCGCGTCCGCCCACACGGTGGGGCAGTGGTCCCGGTCCGTGTTCGGGTCGATGCCGACGAACTGTACGGCCATGGCTGGCTCCCTGGTCTAGGTGCTTGCTCGGGCTTACATGAGGCTCTCCGAACAGCAGATACGGCGTCAATAGCGCTATCGGCCATGCGAATTGGTGTGCAAGGTCATGCAAGTTTGTGGAGCCTCAAGCCAGCCGCTCCCTAAGTTCGTTCCGTCGACTTCGGGAGCGATCGGGAGGACGCCATGGCGGGCACCGTGCATACGGTGGAACAGGCGTGGGAGTACGTGACCTACACGGAGAAGCGTGAGATGTGCCCCGCATGCAAGAAGCCCATCCGGCTCGATCGGCCTGCCCGACGGGGGATGCTCGGGCGGTCGGACGGGAATCCCGCCGTTGCCTACTGGCACACCAGCTGCGCGCCCGAGGGGGCCCGCCGGTGAGACGCGTTCTCCGGTACGCGCAGCACCGGATCATCAGGCACCCCGAAGCCAAGGTGAACGTGGCTGCGTCCTGCCAGCAGCGTGAATGCTGCTGGCAGTCGTCCGAGAGTTCCGATGTGGCCGACGTCGACCGTCAGTGCATGGCCCACACCGGACTGACGGGCACGACGCATTCACCCGGAAGTTCACGGACGTGGCACTCGTCCTGCGGGTGGACGAGTGAAGGACGGCGGTGCGCAGCCCTCACGCTTGCGTGCCGTCCTGGTCACCCTCGGGGCGGTCGCGTGGACCCTCACCGTGGCGCTGATGGTCGCCCGAGGAGCACGCGCCTGATGGCGCACAGTCCAGCACAGACCCCCGCTCCTCACGGGGCGGGTGCACGTTCGTCAAACCGACTACCCAGGAGGAACCAGTGAGCGGAAAGCACGGCGGCGGTACGGGCAGCGGCCAGGGCGGCAGTCAGCAGGACGACGGCAGCAGCGGGCACGGACACGGAGGCGGCGGCACCGACACCGGTAGCGGCGGCAACTCCTCCGACGGCTCCGGCCCCGCGAAGAAGTAGGTCAGATGGCCGCGCGCACAGAAGAGGCGGGCCCCCAGGGGCTCGCCTCCGCGCTCGTCCAGTCGGGCGCTCTGCACTCCGATTGGCTGCCGACATACAAGGCAGTCCTTCGAGACCGGTTCGTGCCCGACCGCATTTGGCCGGGCATCCCTGACGGCACCCGACAGAACCCGTTGGTGGACCGCACCACGGCCCCCGACGCCTGGCTCCGCGCGGTGTTCTCCGACATCCCTCTCACGACGCAGTGGGACGACGGCAACCATGCGGGTGACGGCCTCGGCACGACCCCGAGCAGTTCCAGTTCCCAACCACACATGGTGTTTTCGATGCTGGCCGATCTCGATGTGAGGGACGGCCATCGGGTCCTTGAGATCGGTACGGGTACGGGCTGGAACGCGGGTCTCCTCTCACACCGACTCGGGTCGGGGAACGTGGTCTCCATCGAGTTCGACCCCGAGGTGGCCAAGGGTGCGGGCGAGAACCTTCGGGGTGCACTCCTGTCCCCCCTGGTGATCGTGGGAGACGGCCGGCTGGGCTACGCGGGAGGTGCGCCGTACGACCGTGTCATTGCGACGTGCTCGATCGGTGAGGTTCCCTCCGCGTGGGTCGAGCAGACCGCTACCGGCGGGGTCATCGTTGCCCCCTGGGGAACGGAGTACGGGGGCGAAGCCATCGCTCGCCTGACCGTGAACGACGACGGCACGGCGAGCGGCCACTTCACCCGCTCCAGCGCCTTCATGCGCCTGCGACAGCAGCGCCAGAACCAGCCCCCGCACAACGAGTACCTCAAGGACCAGGAATGGCCCGCAGACGGCGACAGGAGCACAACGACGCTCTCTCCCGCCGAGGTCGGTGGGTGGCTCGAACAGTTCGTGATCGGGCTCTGCATGCCGGGGGCGTTCTGGACGGTAGAGCGCTACGCCGATGGCGCGTACACGCTGTGGACGTACAGCACCGACACGAAGTCGTGGGCCTCGGCCGACTATGAACCGGAGCGACAGGAGTACGACGTAGTTCAGTGCGGCCTCCGCAGGCTGTGGGACGAGACCGAAGCCGCCTACCGCTGGTGGGTGCAGCAAGGGCGACCCGGATTCGATCGCTTCGGCCTGACCGCAGACAGCAACGGCGGACGGACGTGGCTCGACTCCCCGAACAACCTCGTAACGGTTCACCACTCCGCATAGCGGTGGACAAACGCAAGAAGAACCCCCCAGCGGAAACTGGGGGGTTGTCTGCACCGAGAGAAGCGGACGATGTCGCATTCTCCGCTCCACGCTTCATGGGCTTTCCCCAAGAAAGCTTCAAGACATTCGCTCCCCTCACTCGCCGTTTAGCCTCGCGCTTGCCAGCGGGGCACTTGCTTCACAACGTTCTTCCGCCAGGGTGGCGGACTCAAGAAGGCCGTTTAAACGCCGAGGGCATGAACGCGTCACGGCGGCCCCGGCCGTTCAGCCACCCGGGAGCGTCCCGTACCGGGGTGGTCACCGCATCCGGCTAACGTCTGGGGCATGACTGAGCTGTTCTCCCCCGCCCCGCGCGACGTGCGGGTCATCGCCCATCGCGGGGCTTCCCACGAGCACCCCGAACACACCCTCGCCGCATACCGGCAGGCCATCGCCGACGGCGCGGACGCGCTGGAGTGCGACGTGCGGCTGACCGCCGACCAGCGGCTCGTCTGTGTGCACGACCGGCGGGTGGAGCGGACCTCCGACGGACGCGGCGTGGTCTCCGAGATGACCTACGAGCAGCTGGCCGCGCTCGACTTCGGCGGCTGGAAGGGCGAGGAGCACCACGGGGCACGGGTGCTCCTCTTCGAGGACCTGCTCAAGGAGGCGCTGGCCGCCGACCGGCCCGTCGGGCTGGCCGTCGAGACCAAGCACCCCACCCGGGCCGGCGGCCGGCTGGAGGCCGCGCTCGTGCGCATGCTCAAGGAGCACGGGCTCGCCGACGGCTGCGGCGGCCGCGTCGAGGTGATGAGCTTCTCCCGGAACGCCCTGACCCGTTTGCACCGGCTCGCGCCCGGGCTGCCCTCCGTGTACTTGATCGAGCGCAGGCTCCGGCCGGTCCGGCCGCCGTTCGCGACCCATGCGGGCCCGGGGATCGACCTCGTACGCCGCGATCCCGGGCTGGTGGGGCGGTTGCGGGCGAAGGGGCTGCGGGTGCGGGTGTGGACCGTGGACGAGCCGGAGGACGTCGAACTGTGCCTGCGGCTCGGGGTGGACACGATCATCACCAACCGCCCGCGTCAGGTCCGTGAGCAACTGGAATCGCTCCGGACGGCCGGCGGAGCGTCCCGCGCCTGATTGTCACCGTCCTGCCACAAGAGCTTCTTGAATCTGTTCAAAACTGTGTGCCATCGGCCTACCCTGTCGGCCGCGCCGCCCCTCACCCGTGTCTCGGGGCGGCCTACAGGGGAGGGACCTGATGTCCGAGAACGCCGACCAGCCGGAACACGAGGCTGCCGGGAACGGTGCCGCCGCCGAACCGGTGGTGCCACAGACCACGAAGGGGTCCGAAGGGCCGCCGGGGGACGGCCCCCCGGGTGACGGCCCCCCAGCCACCACACCGGCACCGGCGCCGGCGCCGGCACCAGCAGCACCCGCAGCGACAGAGGCACCGGCAGCCACACCGGCACCCGCAGCGGCACCGGCAGTAGCAGCCGCACCCGTAGCGACAGAGGCAGCGGCACCGGCTCCGCCGCAGCCGCCCGCACCCGGCCTGCCCGGGCACGACCCGGCCGCCTGGCACGCCTGGCTGATGTGGCAGCACCAGCTGCGCCACCAGCAGGCCCAGGCCCGGGCCGCCGAGAAGGCCGCGTCCTCGATCGGTAACCGGGTCCGCCCCGCCGAGGCCGCTCCGATCCGCACCGCCGCCCTCGTGGCCGTGCTCGTCGGCGGTCTCGCCTGCGCCGTCCTCCTCGGCGACGGCCTCGGCCCCGGGCTGCTGTTGGCGGCGCTGCCGGCCATGGTGGCCGCGTACGTCTCGGCCCGGGCGGCCGGCCGCACGGCCCGGCCCTGGACGCTCGTGTGGGTCCTCGGCTGCGTGGCCCTGCTCGGCGTTCCGGCCCTGCGCGACTCCGCCTGGCCGGCCACGCTGGCGATCCTCGCCGTCATCGTGCTGGCCGCACTGGCCCTGCACGGCAGCAGGCGGTGGCCGGGGGTGCTGCTCAGCCCGGCCGGGTTCGCCCTCACCGCGGTCACCGGGATCCGCTGGGCCTGGCAGGGCCTGCGTACGCGCGGTGGCGGCCTGCGCCGCGACCAATGGCTGCCCGTCGCCAAGGCGACCGTGGTGGCGGCCGGCCTGCTCCTCGTCTTCGGGGCGCTGTTCGCCTCCGCCGACGCCGCCTTCGCCGACCTGCTGGGCGACCTGGCCCCGAACGTCTCGCTCCCGTACGCGCCGCTGCGGGTCCTGCTCTTCCTGCTCGGCGTGGTCCTCGCGCTCGCCGTCGCCCGCACCGCCGCGGCTCCGCACCGCTGGGACCGGGTCAAGGTGGCCCCCGGCAAGGCGCGCTCGCGGGTCGAGTGGGGTCTGCCGCTGATCGTGCTCAACCTGCTCTTCGCCGGCTTCAACTCCGTGCAACTGGCCGTGCTGTTCGGCGGCTACCGCAAGGTTCTGGAGAGCACCGGACTCACCTACTCCGAGTACGCCCGCCAGGGGTTCTGGCAGCTCCTCTGGGCCACCGTGTTCGTCCTGGCGGTGATCGGGCTCGCCCTGCGATGGGCGCCGCGCGGCACCGCGGCCGACCGCCGCTTCGTCCGGTCCGTCCTGGGCACCCTGTGCCTGCTGACGCTGGTAGTGGTCGCCTCGGCGGTGCGCCGCATGGACCTGTACGTCGCCGCGTACGGGCTGACCAGGCTGCGGCTGTCGGTGGTCACCATGGAGCTGTGGCTCGGTCTGGTGATCGTGCTGCTCATGGCGGCCGGGGTCGCCGGAGGCCGCTGGCTGGCCCGCGCCGTGGTCGGCAGCGCCGCGCTGACGGTGTTGGCCTTCGGACTGCTGTCCCCGGACGGGATGGTCGCCGAGCGCAACGTGGCCCGGTTCGAGCAGGACGGGAAGATCGACCTGGCCTACTTCCGCTACCTGTCGGCGGACGCTGCGCCCGCCCTGGACCGGCTTCCGGAACCCCAGAGGTCCTGCGCCCTGCTCGGGATCCGCGACGACCTGCGCTCCGCGGGCGAGGCGCCCTGGTACGCCACGAGCCTCGGCGAGCGCCGCGCCCGCGAGGTGCTGCGCGAACGCCCGCTCGCGCCGTCGGCCCTCAAGGAGTGCGGTCGGCTCGGCGGGTTCGGCGCCCGCTCCGAGTAGCCGGGCGCAAGGACACCCGGATGCAAAGACACCCGGCCGGGGTACGCCGGCCGGGTGTGGGGGGATGGGGTGGTGCGGGGCGGGGTTGCACGCTGCGCCCGCTGCGCGCCGCGCCGTCAGGTGCTGCGCGCGCTACACGAAGCGCTGGTTCGCCGTGCCGTTGCAGGTCTGCAGGCGCAGCCGGTCGTGGGCGGCGGCCACGGTCAGGCACATGCCGGGGGAGGCCGCGGGGCGCAGGGTGGCGCCGTCGCGGACCCATTGCTGGTTCGCGCCGCCGTGACAGTTCCAGAGGATCAGGCCGGTGCCGGCCCCGTAGTTGGCGCCCGGGGCGTCCAGGCAGCGGTCGTGGGTGAGCTCGATGTGGACGGACTTGTTCGCCGAGTCGTACCACCAGCCCTGGTTGCGTCCGCCGTGGCAGTCCCAGCCCAGGACGGCCGTCTCGTTGGCGCTGGAACCTCCGTTGGCGTCGAGGCAGTTGCCGGTCGCCTCGTTCTTCAGGGGCCGGTACAGGTCGTCCCAGGCGCCGGCTTGGAGTACGGGCGTGCCGGTGCTCGCCGGGTCGGCGCAGGAACCCTCGCGCAGGCCCGAGTTGTAGAGCTGGGTCAGGCAGGAAGCGAACGCGCCGTGGCCGCGGTAGTTGGGGTGGAAGGACTGGCGGGCGGTGTTCTCGTCCCACGGGAAGTGGTCGCCGAGGTCCAGGTAGAGGCCGCGGGCCCAGGTGTCCTCCATGCACACCTCGTGGCCCTGGAAGAGACGCGAGTTGTCCAGGTACGTCGCGCCCGAGGCGAGGGCGGCCGCGCGCATGCCCTTCTCGAAGGTGGGCACCGCGTAGTTGCGGCCCCAGGCGGCGTCGGAGTCGTAGCCGGCGCAGCCTCCGGGGAGCTTGCCGGGGAAGTTCGGGTTGTCGTAGAAGTCGGGCCCGATGGGGCTGGGGTAGCCCATCACGACGAGCTTGTAGTCGGAGTCGGCGTAGCCCGCGTCGCGCATCACCGTCTTGAGGTCGGCGACGGTGGACTCGACCTTGGGCTTGAGGCCGTCGACGCGCGCCTGCCAGCCCGGACCGTACTTGGGCTCGCAGGTGCCCTGGCTGAGCACCCAGCGGGTCACGCAGTCGGTCATGACCGGGCCGAACTGGAGGTCGTCGTTGGCGCCGGCAACGAGCAGCACCATCTTGATCTTCGTGTTGCGGGCCTTGACGGCGAGGCTGTCGCTCTGCACCAGCTCGTCGGCGTACTGCTTGCTGCCGCCGATCCGGATGTTGCCGGTGTAGCCGCCGGAGCACGCGACGTTGAAGGTCAGGTCCGCCGGGATGCCGGTGCGGTGGATCGCGGAGTCCGGCGAGCGGTGGCACTGGTTGTTCGGGGTGTTGGTGGCCGGGTCGTAGTTGCCCACGCCCTCGCCCGAAATCTCGCTGTCGCCGAGCGAGATCAGGCCGGTCTTGCGCTCGTTCAGCGGGCGGATCGCCGCGTCGCCGTAGATCTTGACGGCCTCCGCCGCGCGGATGGCCTCCAGCTCGGGCGAGAGCGGGGTCGCCGCGGCGGCGGGGCCGGTGGCCGCGTGGGCCATGGGGGTGATGGCGGTGACGCCCCCGAGGGCGGCCGCGACGGCCGCGACGGCGGCGAAGGAAGATCTGAGTCCGGGTCTCGTACGTACACGTGCCATGAACGCCTCCCCTGTCGGTGTTACCCACGGTATTTACTGGCCGGTAGGGGACTTGGGAACACTTCGAACAAGACAATTGCTCAACTTTTTGAGGAGGCAACGAACATGACCGATGATCAGAACCAGGGCCCCTACCGGACCGAGCACGATTCGATGGGCGAGGTACGGGTGCCCGCGCACGCCAAATGGCGAGCTCAGACCCAGCGCGCGGTGGAGAACTTCCCCGTCTCCGGGCAGCGCCTGGAGCGCGCCCACATCGAAGCGCTCGCACTCGTCAAGGCGGCGGCCGCCACGGTGAACGCGAAGCTCGGGGTGGTGGATGAGGACGTGGCCGAAGCGATCCGGTCCGCCGCCGCGGAGGTGGCCGGGGGCCGCTGGGACGAGCACTTCCCCGTCGACGTGTTCCAGACCGGGTCCGGGACCTCGTCCAACATGAACACCAACGAGGTGATCGCCACCCTGGCGAGCGAACGCCTCGGCCGCGACGTCCACCCCAACGACCACGTCAACGCCTCGCAGAGCTCCAACGACGTGTTCCCGTCCTCCATCCACATCGCCGCGACCGCCGCCGTCACGCGCGAGCTGATCCCGGCCCTGGAACACCTGGCCGCCGCCCTGGAGCGCAAGGCCGCCGAGTTCGCGGAGGTGGTGAAGGCGGGCCGGACCCACCTGATGGACGCCACTCCGGTGACCCTGGGCCAGGAGTTCGGCGGGTACGCCGCCCAGGTGCGCTACGGCATCGAGCGGCTGCGGGCGGCCCTGCCCCGGCTCGCCGAACTGCCGCTGGGCGGGACCGCGGTGGGCACCGGGATCAACACCCCGCCCGGGTTCTCCGCGGCCGTGATCGCCGAGGTGGCCGCCGCGACCGGGCTGCCGCTGACCGAGGCCCGCAACCACTTCGAGGCCCAGGGGGCGCGGGACGCGCTGGTGGAGACCTCGGGGATGCTCCGTACGATCGCCGTCTCGCTGACCAAGATCTCCAACGATCTGCGCTGGATGGCCTCGGGACCACGCACGGGATTGGCCGAAATCAATCTGCCCGACCTCCAGCCGGGCTCCTCGATCATGCCCGGGAAGGTCAACCCGGTGGTCCCGGAGGCCGTACTCATGGTCGCCGCACAGGTGACCGGCAACGACACGACCGTCGCCGTCGCGGGCGCGGCAGGCAATTTCGAGCTCAATGTGATGCTCCCGGTCATGGCCAGGAACCTGCTGGAATCGATCCGGCTGCTCGGTAACGCGAGCCGCCTGCTGGCCGACCGCACCATCGACGGGATCACCGCCAACGAGGCGCGGGCCAGGGAGTTCGCCGAGTCCTCCCCCTCCGTGGTGACCCCGCTGAACCGGTACATCGGCTACGAGGAAGCGGCCAAGGTCGCCAAGAGGGCCCTCGCCGAGCGGAAGACGATCAGGGAGGTCGTGCTGGAGTCCGGCTACGTCGACCGCGGCGACCTGACCCTGGAACAACTGGACGAGGCGCTGGACGTCCTGCGGATGACCAGGCCCTGAAAACGTTTCTGGTCAGGGGCCGGATTCGGTCGTTTCCCGTCCCCGCACACCTCCGTGACCTGCACCGCAGCGGGCGCAGGGGCCCCAGCCCTAAGATCTGCGCATGACAGGTACCGGAGGCCGCGGGGGCGGCGACGACGCGCAGGGCACCCGCTGGCGGCCCGGGGAGCAGGTCCTCTGGCGCTACCGCGACCACGCCCCGGACCTGAAGGGCGCGGTCCACATCTGCCGCCCGGTGACCGTGGTGCGGGACACCGACGAGCTGCTGGCGGTGTGGATGGCCCCCGGCACCGAGTGCGTCAAGCCGGTGCTGGCCGACGGCACCCCCGTCCACGAGGAACCCCTGGCCACCCGGTACACCGCGCCGCGCACCACCGTGCGGGCGCGGTGGTTCGGCGCCGGCGTGCTGAAGCTGGCCCGGCCCGGGGACCCGTGGTCGGTATGGCTGTTCTGGGAGCACGGCTGGCGGTTCAAGAGCTGGTACGTGAACCTTGAGGAGCCGCGGACCCGGTGGTCCGGCGGGGTCGACTCGGTGGACCACTTCCTGGACATCTCCGTCTACCCGGACCGCACCTGGGAGTGGCGCGACGAGGACGAGTTCGCACAGGCCCAGCGGTCCGGTCTGATGGACGCCGAACAGGCCCACCGGGTGCAGGTCGCGGGGCGGGCGGCGGTGGACGTGATCAAGGCGTGGGGGGCGCCGTTCTCCGACGGTTGGCAGGACTGGCGGCCGGATCCCGCCTGGGGAGTTCCGGCCCTGCCGGAGGACTGGGACCGCACTCCGGCGCATATGACCTCATGAGACCCTTGATGCGCCCCCGGGGTTCAAACGTAAGATCTGCCTCCGCAGGTCGCGCGCGGGAGGTGCGCCAGACCGCACATCCGTAAATGTCGTGCCGTACGCAGGACTTGACCGGAGGTCAACGCAGAGCGAGAGGTAACGAGCGGGACGCGGAACCGCGGGCGATGGTGCCCCCGCCGCTGAGCGGGTATACCGCGACTGACCGAGTTGAGTGCAGCGCACATCGAGCGCAAACGGACGGAATTCCACGCGTGACGGAGTACCCCACCTCGCAGGAGGGCCCGCAGCCTACCGCGGCCGCCGCGACACCGGCCCCGGGCGGCCCCGCCGTGCCCGCTCACGGCGGCGGTGCGGACGAGCTGGGCCACGGCAAGGCCCCCGTCCCCGCGGCCGAGGCCGTACGCGGTTCGGCCGTGCCCGGCGACGACCCCGTCCGCTCGGACGTGCCGCGCCCGCGCGCCGAGGGCGTCCCCGCCCCGCAGGAGGGGAGCCCCCGGCCGGCCCGCGGCCGCTCCCGCGCCGCCAGCCAGGGCTCGGCCGGCCGCCGCGGCCGCGACGCCGAGTCGGCCCGTAACACCGCGGCGGGCGGGTCCCGTTGGCGCGACGGCGAAGCCGCCCGGAACGCCGCGCACACGGCGGCTGCCCCCGACGAGGACCCGGCCGCCGGGCGGCCCCACGAGGCCCGGGGCGGCAAGGACCGCCCGGCCGAGGGCCAGGACCGGCAGGCGACCGCGATACCGGGCGGCTCACACCCCCGCGCCGCGCAGCCCGCCCCGGACGGGACCACCCCCACGACACGCCCCCGCGCGGCCGGGGCCGGCGCCTCCGCACAGGCCGAGGCCGAAGCGCAGGTCCCCACGGCGCGCACCCGCGACGCCCGGGGCGAAGCCGCCGCGCCCACCGCCGCGCCCAGCGGTCCCGCCGCCACGCCCGCTGCCGATGGGGACGGGCCCGAGGTCCGGACCCGCGACGCCGCGCCGGACACGGCCGACACTGACACCGACATCGACACCGGGACGGCCGACGCGATGCCCGGCAGCGCCGGCGGGTCGGCGCCGGACGGCGGAGTGGCCCGGCGCGAGGGCGACCGGCTGCGGTTCGTCGGGGCCGCGACCCGGCGGATCGCCCGCGGCATCGACCTCGACGAGATCGTGCTCGGCCTGTGCCGGGCCACCGTGCCGACCTTCTCGGACGCCATCCTCGTCTACCTGCGCGATCCGCTGCCGGTGGGCGACGAGCGTCCCGTCGGTCCGGTCGTTTTAAGGCTGCGCCGCACCGACCGGCTCCGCCCGATCGACGACCTGACCGGAGCGGAGGGCGCCGGGGCCGCGGGGGCCGCCGGCGAGCTCGACTTCAGCCAGCTGCCGATGGTCGGCCCGCAGGGTGACCTGCCCGCGGCCGAGCTGTGCGAGATCCGCCCCGGCGGGGCGCTCGCCGAGGTGCTGCGCGGCGTACGGCCCGTGTTCGGGTCCGCCGCCGGGGCCAAGGACGCGCTGCCGGAGCTGCTCGGCTCGGAGCACCCCGTACCGCGCGGCCAGCGGGCCATCCTCGCGCCGCTGAGGGGCCGCCGCCGCGTCATCGGCGCCGCGGTGTTCCTGCGCAGCCCCGAGCGGCCCGCGTTCGAGCAGAACGACCTGCTGGTCGCCGCCCAGCTGGCCACGCACACCGCCCTCGGCATCGACAAGGCGGTCCTGTACGGCCGCGAGGCGTACATCGCCGACGAGCTCCAGCGCACCATGCTGCCCGACGGCCTGCCCCAACCCACCGGGGTCAGGCTGGCCTCGCGCTACCTGCCCGCCGCCGAGACGGCCCGGGTCGGAGGCGACTGGTACGACGCGATACCGCTGCCCGGCAGCCGCGTCGCGCTCGTCGTCGGCGACGTCATGGGCCATTCCATGACCTCTGCCGCGATCATGGGCCAGCTCCGCACCACGGCACAGACCCTGGCCCAGCTGGACCTGCCGCCCGCCGAGGTGCTGCACCACCTGGACGAGCAGGCGCAGCGCCTGGGCTCCGACCGGATGGCCACCTGCCTGTACGCGGTGTACGACCCGGTCTCGCACCGGATCACCATCGCCAACGCCGGCCACCCGCCGCCCGTGCTCCTGCACCTGGGCGGCCGGGCCGAGGTGCTGCGCGTGCCGCCCGGCGCCCCCATCGGCGTCGGCGGCGTGGACTTCGAGGCCGTCGAGCTGGACGCCCCCGCCGGGGCCACCCTGCTGCTGTACACCGACGGCCTGGTGGAGTCGCGGCTGCGCGACGTGTGGACCGGCATCGAGCAGCTGCGCGAGCGGCTCGCCACCACCGCCCAGCTGACCGGCCTGGACCACCCGCCGCCGCTGGAGGCGCTCTGCGACGACGTCCTGGACATGCTCGGCCCCGGTGACCGGGACGACGACATCGCGCTGCTCGCGGCCCGCTTCGACGGGATCGCGCCCAGTGACGTCGCGTACTGGTTCCTGGACCCGGAGGAGACCGCTCCGGGCCGGGCCCGCCGGTTCGCCCGTCGCGCGCTGACCCGGTGGGGCCTGGAGGAGCTCCAGGACTCGCTGGAGCTCCTGGTCAGCGAGGTGGTCACCAATGCCGTCCGGTACGCGGAGCGGCCCGTGACGCTGCGCCTGCTGCGTACGGACGTACTGCGCTGCGAGGTCGGCGACGACTCGCCGCAGCTGCCGCGCCAGCGCCGGGCCCGGGAGACCGACGAGGGCGGCCGCGGGCTGTTCCTGGTCAACCGGCTGGCCCGCCGCTGGGGCGCCACCCGACTGAGCAGCGGCAAGGTGGTCTGGTTCGAGCTCCCGCTGCCGGGGGCGAACGACCGGCGCTGAACCCGCGCGGTACCCGCCCGCCAACACCGCCGCCCCGCAGCACGGATGCTGCGGGGCGGCGGTGTGTCAGGGGCCGTTCGATCGTCCTACGGGAGGGTGATCGGCGGGCTCTTGCTCGGGTCCGGGCTCTTGCTCGGGTCCGGGCTCTTCGAAGGGCTCTTGCTCGGGTCCGGGCTCTTGCTCGGGTTCGGCGAACTCTTGCCGGGGTCCGGGCTGTTCTGCGACGGCGAGACGGGCGTGGACGGCGCGCTGGAGGACGGGGAGCTCGACGGGGAGCTGCTGCGGCTCGGCGCGATCGTGGGGCCCATGTCCGCCTCGGAGAGGTCGAACTCGCCGGTGTCCGCGCCCTTCAGCGCTGCCAGCGTGTACGCCTTCCAGATCTCGGCCGGGAAGCTGGAACCACCCGCTCGGCCACCACCCGCGGTACCGGTCAGGGTGGTCTGCTTGGCCGTGCCGGGCTCCTCGCCGAACATCGCGACGACGGTGACGAGTTCCGGGGTGTACGCGGTGAACCAGGCGGCCACGTTGGACTCGGTCGTACCGGTCTTGCCGGCGGCCTCGTAGGCGGAGCTCCGCACGGCCTTGCCGGAGCCGTCCTGGACGACGCCGGTGAGCACCTTGGTCACCGTGTCGGCGGTCTCGCGGGTGATGGCCTGGCTGCCGACGGACTCGACGGGGGTGAAGCTGCGGTCGGCGTGCTTGGCGCTCTTGATGACCGTCGGGGTGATCCTCTTGCCGTGGGCGTCGAAGGTCGCGTAGACGCCGGCCATCTCCAGGGTGTTGGCGCTCATCGTGCCGAGCGACATGGCCGGCTTGTCCTCCGGCCAACCCGGGCGGTCCTTCATGCCGAGCTGGAGGGCGGTCTTCTTCACCTTCGGCGGGCCCACGTCCACGATCATCTGGGCGTACACCGAGTTCACGGAGGAGTTGGTGGCCGCCTGGACCGTGAGCAGCGGGTCGCCGTAGTTCGCGTTGTCCTGGTTCTGCGGGGCGAACGGGGTGTCGCTACCGACGACCGGGCGCTTGCTGGTGCCGTCGTAGAGGGCGTTCGGGGTGATCGCCTTGCCGTCGTGCGTCTTGGCCTTGGTCTCCAGGGCGGAGGCGAGCACGATCGGCTTGAACGTCGAGCCGGGCTGGAAGTCCTGGCGCAGGGCGTTGCTCGACCAGTGGTCTCCGAGGCCGGTGCCGCCGTACATCGCGACGACCGCACCGGTCTTCGGGTCCACGGAGGTGGCGCCGGCCTGCACGGCGGCGTCGACGGGCCGGTCCTTGCGGTCGAGCTTGGACTCCAGCTCGTCCTGGACGGCCTTCTCCAGCGCGGCCTGCTTCTTGGGGTCGATGTTGAGGGTGATCTCCCAGCCACCGGCCTGGAGCATCTGGGCGGTCATACCGGTCTGCCTGCGCAGCTCGGCGTCGGCCGCCTGCTTCAGGTAGCCCTTCTGGCCCTCCATTCCGGGGGCCGCCTTGGGCTTGATCGGCTCCTGGAACTTCAGTTCCTTGCGCTTGGCGGGGTCCAGAGCACCCATCTCGACCATGTTGTCGAGGACGCCGTTGAAGCGGACCATGACCAGCCGCTTGCCGTTCGGGCCTGCGGTCGCCCAGTCGTAGTCGCTGGGGGCCTGGAGGACGGCCGCGAGGTACGCGCCCTGTTCCAGCGTCAGCTTGTCGACGTCGACGCCGTAGTAGGCCTGCGCGGCGGCCTGGATGCCGTAGGCGCCGCGACCGAAGTAGCTGGTGTTCAGGTAACCCGCGAGGATGTCCGGCTTCTCCATGCGCTGGTCGACCTTCAGGGAGATCACCAGCTCCTTGAGCTTGCGGGTCGGCGTCTGGTCCTGGTTCAGGTAGAAGTTCTTGACGTACTGCTGGGTGATCGTCGAACCGCCGGCCTTGCCCTTGCCGGTGACCGTGTTGAACAGGCCGCGCGCGATGCCCAGGAAGTCGACGCCCTGGTCCTGGTAGAAGGACTTGTTCTCGATGGCGATGAAGCCGGTCTGGACTTCCTTGGGGACCCGGCCGATCGGGACGATCTCGCGGTTCATCTTGCCGTCGCGCGCCATGATCGAGCCGTCGGCGTACTTGTAGACGTTGCTCTGCGTGAGGGCGTCGACGTTCGGGTCGGGCTCGTCCACGTAGAAGTAGAGGGCGACGAGTGCGCCCATGCCGAGCAGGACCATTCCGAAGAACGCCCCGAGGATCTTCTTCCAGGTGAAGAAGCGACGTATGCCGGTCCGTTTGCCGGTGCGCCCCTTCCCTCCGGCGCTCCCGCGCGGCGCCCGTCGCGCACTGCGCTGCTGCGCCTTACGCGCTTCTGCTCGGCCCATCGCTCCCGCTCCGCTCGATTTCCCCCCCGACGTCAGCTCAGAAAGCTAACACCGCAGGTTGTGACAAAGGTCAGCCAACCATGGCCAATACTGGTCATTTCGGACGTGAGAATCAGCACCCACATCAAGGGAACCGACGCGCGGCAGCCCCATAGGGTTGCGGCGGCCTGAAAAAGTGATATCACTTTGCTAGGCGGCTCGACCAGTCGCGACCAAGCGAATCGGGGCATAAGATGACGAATCTGGCGGCACCCTCTGGAGAGGTACGGGAGTTCACGGCGCGCAGCGTGGGCGGTGGACTCGCCCTGCTGCTGGGGCTGTTGGGGGCGGTGGTGGGCGCCGCGCTGATCGCCCTCGGCGTGACGGCCGGCGGAGACGTGATGCACGCGTCCCTGATACCGCCCGGCGTCCTGCTGATCGTCCTCGCGGTGGTCTCGATGAGCGGGCTGAACACGGTGGCCCCGGGCGAGGCCCGCGTGGTCCAGCTGTTCGGCCGCTACCGGGGGACGATCCGCACGGACGGCCTGCGCTGGGTCAACCCGCTGACCTCGCGGGAGAAGATCTCCACCCGGGTCCGCAACCACGAGACGGCCGTCCTGAAGGTCAACGACGCGTACGGCAACCCCATCGAGCTGGCCGCCGTCGTGGTGTGGCGGGTGGAGGACACCGCGCGGGCCACGTTCGAGGTGGAGGACTTCACCGAGTTCGTCGAGACCCAGACCGAAGCGGCGGTCCGGCACATCGCGATCGAGTACCCGTACGACGCGCACGAGGAGGGCGGGCTGTCCCTGCGCGGCAACGCCGAGGAGATCACCGAGAAGCTCGCGCTCGAACTGCACGTGCGGGTGGAAGCCGCAGGAGTCCAGATCATCGAGTCCCGCTTCACGCACCTGGCGTACGCTCCGGAGATCGCCTCCGCGATGCTCCAGCGCCAGCAGGCGGGCGCGGTCGTGGCGGCCCGCAAGCAGATCGTCGAAGGTGCGGTCGGCATGGTCGAACTGGCCCTGACCCGGCTGGCGGAGGAGGACATCGTGGACCTGGACCCGGAGCGCAAGGCCGCCATGGTCTCGAACCTGATGGTGGTCCTCTGCGGGGACCGGGCCGCCCAGCCGGTCGTCAACACGGGCACGCTCTACCAGTGAGCCCCGCCGGCGAGCCGCAGGACCCGCAACCGGGCCGGGGCCAGGAGAAGGCCCCGCGGGCGGGGCGGCAGGCGCGCAAGCAGGTGCTGCTGCGGCTCGACCCGCAGGTGTACGACGCCCTCGCGCGCTGGGCGGGCGAGGAACTGCGCAGCGCCAACGCGCAGATCGAGTTCCTGCTGCGGCGGGCCCTGGCCGAGACCGGCCGCCTGCCGGGCGGGGCCGCCCCGATCCCGCCGCGCGGCCGGCCCCGCGTCCCGCCCGCCGAGTCCTGACGGCCCGGGCCCTGGCAGTGAGCCCGCTCGGCCTGCCGCTGCCGCTACTGCGGCGGCGGCTGCTGATGCGACCGGGTGGTCTGCTACGCCGTGACGCCGGGTGCGCGCAGGCCCGTACGCCCGCCCCTGCGGGAGCGCCCTACTCGGCCGGCCACACCGGGAGCGGGCGCACGGCTTCGCGCAGTGAGCGGGCGATGGCCCGGAACTCCTCCTGGCGGGCCGTCCCCGTCCGCATGGCCAGCGCGATCCGCCGCGAGGGCGCGGGCTCGGCGAAGTACCCGGTGGCCAGGTACTCGTTGCGGGCGGTCTCCAGCCGCAGCGCGGTGCGCGGCAACAGGGTCACCCCCAGTCCCCCGGCGACCAGTTGTACGAGGGTGGACAGTCCGGCGGCGGTCGTGGTGACGTCCGCCCCGTCGCTGCGGCCCGCCTCGCGGCAGATGTCCAGGGCCTGGTCGCGCAGACAGTGCCCCTCGTCGAGCAACAGCAGTTGCAGGCCCCGCAGTTCCTCGCGCGGGATGTCCTTGCGACCGGCCAGCGGGTGCTCCCGGGGTGCGAGGAGTACGAAGTCCTCGTCGAAGACGGGTAGTTCAGTGACGCCGGGGACGCCGAGGGGCACCGCGAGCAGCAGCAGGTCGAGCCGGCCGCCGGCCAGCCCGTCCAGCAGCGAGGAGGTCTGTTCCTCGTGCACCTGGAGGTCCATCCGGGGGTAGCGGCGGTGGAACAGGCCGAGGACGGTCGGCAGCAGGTAGGGGGCCACCGTGGGGATCACTCCGAGCCGCAGGGCCCCGGTGAAGGGCGCCCGCACCGCCTCGGCCTCCTCCAGCAGCCCGCCCATGGCGTCGAGGACCACCCGGGCCCGGGCGGCGATCCGCTCGCCGGCAGGGGAGAGCAGCACCTTGCGGGTGGTGCGCTCCAGCAGTTGGACGCCGAGGGCCTCCTCCAGCGCGGAGACGGCGCCCGAGAGCGCGGGCTGGCTCATTCCGATGGCCGCGGCGGCGTCCCGGAAGTGCAGGTGTTCGGCGACGGCGGCGAACGCGCGCAGCTGCGCGAGCGTCGCCTGCTTCGCTCCCCTGTTGCCGACAGCCACTGATAGGTACCTCCGATCACCCGCCACCAGACTAGCTCCGGCGGCTCCCCCCGACCTCCGTGCCCTGCGGGCCTCGGGACGGTGCGTGAGAGTGGAGGTAGGGCAAGGAAGGCCCGGTCACGGCCTTCGCCCCGGGCGGCAACCATGAGGAACAAGCTCGTTCGGATCGCCGTCCTGGCCCCGCTGGCGGCCTCGCCGCTGGTCCTGGGCCCGACCGTGCTGGCCCACCCCGCGGCAGCGGCACCCGCGGCCGGCACCTGCCAGGTCGTGCAGGGCCACGCCCCCCACCGAACAATTGGGCGATCAACGGCAGTGGGTTCACCGGGGACACGCTCGCGGTCACGGGCGACAGCGGCTACAGCAGCACCGCCAAGGTCACCGGCGGCAGCGTCCGGGTCGCCAGCCTCCCACAGGGCCACTACACGGTCGGGGCGTCGCGTGCACGGGTGGGAAGGAGCCCGCGAAGGAGGGTACGGACACGGGTGCGGACGCGAAGGTCCAGTACGACAAGGGCTTCCAGAAGGGGTTCCAAGCGATCAGGGGGGTCTGCAGCGCCAAGACGTTCTGCGGCGGCAAGACGGAGGGACAGTCGGGTACCTCCGAGCACGACAAGGGCTACAAGCTCGGCTACGAATCCGCCAAGGCCACCTGCAAGACCACTCCACCGCAGACCGCCGTCCAGCCCGACCCCGAATGGCTCAACGGCTACAACGAGGGCGCCGCGAAGGCCGTGGCGGAGTTCTGCAAGTAGCTGGCGATCGAAGATCGTTCTCCGTCGCTCTTTGCACGCGCCGACCCATTGATAGGCAAGCCTGATCAGCACGACCACTCTTTGCGATTTCCGCGATCAATGCTGGCTGTGTCAGCATGTGAGACCGTCCAACCCCTCAAGGAAAGCCCCAAAAGGGCCACTTTCCTGATTCGCAAGGAGAGCACGTGCTCACTGTCGGTGACAAGTTCCCCACCTACGATCTGACCGCTTGCGTCTCGCTCGAAGCCGGCAGCGAGTTCGCCCAGATCGACCACAAGACCTACGAGGGCAAGTGGCGCGTGGTGTTCTTCTGGCCGAAGGACTTCACCTTCGTCTGCCCGACCGAGATCGCCGCCTTCGGCAAGCTGAACGAGGAGTTCCAGGACCGCGACGCCCAGATCCTCGGCGTCTCCGGCGACTCCGAGTTCGTCCACCACGCCTGGCGCAAGGACCACGCCGACCTGCGTGACCTGCCCTTCCCGATGCTGGCCGACTCCAAGCACGAGCTCATGCAGGCCTGTGGCGTGCAGGGCGAGGACGGCTTCGCGCAGCGCGCGGTGTTCATCGTCGACCAGAACAACGAGATCCAGTTCACGATGGTGACCGCCGGTTCCGTGGGCCGTAACCCCAAGGAGGTCCTGCGGGTCCTCGACGCCCTGCAGACCGACGAGCTGTGCCCCTGCAACTGGAACAAGGGCGAGGGCACCCTGGACGCCGGCGCGCTGCTGGCCGGTGAGTGACGGATGTCCCTCGACTCCCTCAAGTCCGCCATACCGGACTTCGCCAAGGACCTGAAGCTGAACCTCGGCTCGGTCATCGGCAACCAGGACACCCTCTCGCAGCAGCAGCTGTGGGGCACCGTCCTGTCCTGCGCGATCGCCGCCCGCTCCCCGCGCGTCCTGCGTGAGCTGGAGCCCGAGGCGAAGGCGGCCCTGTCGCCGGAGGCGTACGCCGCCGCCAAGTCCGCCGCCGCGATCATGGCGATGAACAACGTCTTCTACCGCACCCGCCACCTGCTCTCCGACCCGGAGTACGGCACGCTGCGGGCCGGTCTGCGGATGAACGTCATCGGCAACCCGGGCGTGGAGAAGGTCGACTTCGAGCTGTGGTCGCTCGCCGTCTCCGCGATCAACGGCTGCGGCCAGTGCCTGGACTCGCACGAGCAGGTCCTGCGCAAGGCCGGCGTCGACCGCGAGACGGTCCAGGAGGCCTTCAAGATCGCCTCGGTGATCCAGGCCGTGGCGGTCACCCTCGACGCCGAGGCCGCCCTCGCCGCCGAGTAGCACCCCCTCGTACGCAGAGCCGTACGAGCTCAGGACCCCCGCGGCCCCACGCAGCCGCGGGGGTCCTGTCGTTCACTTGCGCAGGGCCGCCATCAGGACCCGCACGTCTTCGATCATCGCCGCCTGGACGGCGGCCTCGTCCGGGTCCGCGGCCTCCGGCCCCCCGTACCACTGGACGGTGAGGCTGAAGACGGCGCCCCCGTCGAGTACTTCGAGCCGTGAACCGCCGACCCGGTGGGTGAGCAACGCCCGCTCGCCGAGCCCGGGGACCTGCTCCACCTCGCCGCCCGAACTCGCCATGGCGCCGATGCCCCCGAGGCCGGTGGGCCCCGCGCCGAACTCCGTGCGGGGATCGGCCTTCTTGTGCAGCTGGACCAACACCTCGGCCCCGTACGACAGGCGGCCGTCGACGTACGGCGTGCCGTACGCGCAGTACGCCCAGTCGAGCGCGGGGTGCTCCTCGTGGCGGGCGTAGTCCCCGGTGAGCTGCGCGGTGGACCCGGACACCGCGGTCAGCTTCACCTTGCACAGGTCCTCGACGTGCCGGTACGCGATCCGCGGCGCGGGGTCGCTGAAACGATCCTGCACCGTCAGGACACCGGCCCACACGGCCGAGGCCAGTACGGCCCCGCCGAGCGCCCATAACCAGGCCCTACGAGGCCCCCGTAGCCGCTCGCGCGGGGCGTCGGGCTCCTGCGCCGGCATGTACGGCCGGTCGGCGCCCCACTCCCCTGCGAGCTCAGGCTCGCTGATCACGTCCGGCCTCGCGGTAGGCATCCTCGACTGCCGTCGATCCGTGCGGGCCGGGCCCGATCGGTGTGGCGCCCTGGAGGAGCTGCTCCCGCGAGTACGCCCTCAGGTAGACGACCACGGTGTTGGTGACGGCCACCAGCGGCACGGCGACCACCGCTCCACCGATGCCCGCGACCATGCCGCCCGCGGCCACCGACAGCACCACCGCGAGCGGGTGCACCCGTACCGCCCGGCCCAGGATGAAGGGCTGGAGCACGTGCCCCTCGATCTGCTGCACCGCCAGCACCACGGCCAGCACCATCAGCGCGGTCCACGGCCCCTGCGTCACCAGGGCGACGACCACCGCGAGGGCGCCGGAGACCACCGCGCCGACGAGCGGGATGAACGCGAACAGGAAGATGAAGACGGCCAGCGGCACCGCCATCGGCACCTTGAGGAAATAGATGCCGAGGCCGATGAAGATGGCGTCGATGAGCGCGACGAGCACCGTGCCGCGCACGTACGCCGTCAGCGTGCGCCAGGCGCGCGGACCGGCGCCCGCGACGCCGGGGCGCGCGGCGGCCGGGACGAGGCCCTGCACCCAGGTCCAGATGCGCTTGCCGTCGTAGAGCAGGAACAGCGTCGAGAACATCGCGAGCAGTATCCCGGTGAGCACCTCGACGAGGACCGTCACGCCCTGGAGGCCGGCGGAGGTGATCTGCTCGGTGTTGGTGCCGATGGTCTCGCTGAGGTTCTTCGCGATGTCGTTGATCTGCTTCTCGGTCACGTGGAACGGACTGTCCAGTGCCCAGAGTTTGAGCTCGTTGATGCCGTCGCGGACGCGCGCGGAGAGGTCGTCGAGGTTCTCCATGACCTGCCAGACCACGAACCAGCCGACCAGGCCGATGATCACGAACCCGAGGATCGCGGTGACGGCGGTGGCGAGCCCGCGCGGCAGACCGAGGCGGCGCAGCCGCACCACGAAGGGCTGGAGCAGCGCGGTGACGAGCAGGGCGGCGGCGAAGGCGAGGACGACCAGGCGGACTTCGCTGATCACCTTCATCACCACCCAGAGCATCCCGGCGAGCAGCAGGAGCCGCCAACTGACCTCGGCGGCGACCCGCATCCCCCACGGGACGACGCTCACCGGGTCGGGGCGCCCGCGCGGCGCGGGCGGGTACGGGAGGTGGTCCGGGTGCTCGGCGGAGATGCGGGGCGCAGGGCCGGCCGCCGGGGGCGCCGGCGCGGTCGGGGCCGTCACCGGGACGGGGGCTGCGCCGGCGTTCTCCGCCTCGACCTCGGCACGCCGCTCGTTGAGCCGTGCCTCCATGCGGCTCAGCCTGTTCCCGAGCCGGCCGAGCCAGCCTGCCCTCTTCGCCATGTCTTTCCTCTCCCCCGCCCGTGGACACACCTCGAAAGACCGTACACGCGAGGAGCCCCGCACCGTATGACGGTGCGGGGCTCCCGGAGGTTGAGCGGTGGCCTGGCCTAGTACCAGCCGTTGGCCTGGTGGTAGCTCCATGCGCTACACGCACTGCCGTAGCGGCTGTTCATGTAGTTGAGGCCCCACTGGATCTGGGTGGCCGGGTTGGTGCGCCAGTCGTCGGCGACCGAGGACATCTTCGAACCCGGGAGCGCCTGGACCAGACCGTACGCGCCCGAGGACGAGTTGACGGCCTTGTAGTTCCAGGTGGACTCCTCGTTGATGATGTTCGAGAAGCACTGGAACTGCCCGGCCGGAACGATCTGGCGGGCGATGTCCTTGACCTGGGCGACCGTGTAGGAGCTCTGGGGGGCGAAGTCTCCGGCGCTGCGGGTGGCGGAGCGGCTGGCGATCTGCTCCTTCTCCTCGCGGTCCTTCTTCGCCTTCTCGTCGGCGGCCTTCTGCGCCTCGGCCTTCTTGGACTTGGCGTCCTCGGCGGCCTGGATGCGGGCGGCTTCCTCGGCGACGCGCTTGGCGTCCGTGTCGGCGCCCTGGGCGATGGCGTCGGCCTGCTGCGTCAGGGACGCGTTCTGGACCTGCGCCTGCTCGCCGACCGGGATGTCGGTGAGGAGGGTCGCCCCGGACGCGGTGGTCTCGAGATCGTTCGAGGCGGGGTCGCCAGTGGCAACGCCCACGACTGCGCCAACGGTGGTGACTGCGGTGGCCGAAGCCACTGCGAATCCCCGGACCGAGATCCGGCTCACACGGTGTCCTTCCAGCAGCGTCCGCAGTGACCGGGCGGGCGCAATAGTGCCCCTCGACACTGGCCTCCGTGGTGCTGCGATCACTGGAGGCGCGGGCCCGTGGGCAACTCCCTTGCGGGGGTTGCCGCGTGGTGCTCGGGCGGCATACGGCGAACGACTGTGGAGTTGTGGTGCTGCGGTCGTACCTCACGGGAGATACAGGTGTGCCGTATGCGGGGCCTGACGGAAAACAGACTCTGCCGGACCCCGACACCGCAAGGCAATTCTCCGCTACGTGGGAAAGGTCACACCTGGCATGTCGCGGTCGGTTTCGCCAAAGCCCTGTGCAGCACGACGCCGCCCGGCTAGGCTCTCGGGCCTTTGCCGGGCGGCGCCAACTCACTTTCCCGCTATGGGGGTTTTACCCCGTTCGCGGTTACAGGGATTCGAGCATCTCGGTGACCAGGGCGGCGATCGGGGAGCGCTCGGAGCGGGTGAGCGTGACGTGGGCGAAGAGCGGATGCCCCTTCAGCTTCTCAACGACCGCGACCACTCCGTCGTACCGGCCGACCCGCAGGTTGTCCCGCTGGGCGACGTCGTGGGTCAGAACGACCCTCGAATTGGCCCCGATTCGGGACAGAACGGTCAGCAGGACATTGCGCTCCAGCGACTGCGCCTCGTCCACGATCACGAAGGCGTCGTGCAGCGAGCGCCCGCGGATGTGCGTGAGCGGCAGGACCTCCAGCATCCCCCGGGTCAGCACCTCCTCGATGACCTCGCGCCCGGCGACCGCCGAGAGGGTGTCGAAGACCGCCTGCGCCCAGGGGCTCATCTTCTCGTTGGCGTCCCCGGGCAGGTAACCGAGGTCCTGGCCGCCCACCGCGTACAGCGGCCGGAAGACCATCACCTTCTGGTGCTGCCTGCGCTCCAGCACCGCCTCCAGGCCCGCGCACAACGCCAGCGCCGACTTTCCGGTGCCGGCCCGGCCGCCCATGGAGATGATGCCGATCTCCGGGTCGAGCAGCAGGTCGAGGGCGATGCGCTGCTCGGCGCTGCGGCCGTGCAGCCCGAAGGCCTCGCGGTCGCCCCGAACGAGCCTCACGTTGCCGTCCGGCGTGACCCGGCCCAGGGCCTTGCCGCGTTCGGACTGGAGGACCAGTCCGGTGTGCACGGGCAGTTCGGCGGCCTCCGGTACGTACAGCCGCTCCTCGGAGTAGAGCAGGTCGACCTGCTCTCCGGACAGCGCGAGCTCGCTCATGCCGGTCCAGCCGGCATCGGTGATCGCGAGCTCCGCCCGGTACTCCTCGGCGAGCAGCCCCACGGAGGAGGCCTTGATGCGCAGCGGGAGATCCTTCGAGACGACCGTGACGTCGTAGCCCTCGGCCTGGAGGTTGCGGGCGACCGCGAGGATCCGCGAGTCGTTGTCCCCCAGTCGGAAGCCGGCCGGCAGGACACCGGGGTCGGAGTGGTTGAGCTCGACGCGCAGGGTGCCGCCCAGATCGCCCAGCGGGATGGGGGCGTCGAGGCGACCGTAGCGAACCCGGAAGTCGTCGAGCAGGCGCAGGGCCTGGCGGGCGAAGTAGCCGAGTTCGGGATGGTGCCTCTTTGCCTCCAGCTCGGTGATCACCACGATCGGGAGCACGACCTCGTGCTCGTCGAAGCGGGAGATCGCGTTGGGGTCTGCCAGCAGGACGCTGGTGTCGAGGACGTAGGTCCGCCTGTCGGGCAGGCGGCGCTTTGTGCTGGTCACCACGGAAGGACGTACCCCCTCGGAAGAGGTCGGGCCATGAAGACCGGACCGGTCATCGGCACCCATGCCAGGGCCGATTTCCGGCCCTCCCACTCCGTCCGTGCGATGGCACGTGCGTCCTGGTGCAAAGGGCCTCCCGGGCGGACGACCCCATGCCGTCCGCTGAGACTCGACACCCGTGGATCGGGCATCGACCTGAAAGGGATATTCCCCGATCAGGCCCGGCCATGCCATGGCATATGACGGACGCTCGGTGAATCCCTGGTGAAGGCCTTGCGCGGAGGGCTAGAGGTGTCCGTGGGGCTCCCGGGGCGACGCCCGGGGGCTCCCGAGGGGGCGTCAGGGCATGGCCGGATCCCGGGGACGGGGTCCGGGGCCGGCCCCGGGGACGGGGGCGGATCCCGCGGGCGGGGCCGGGCCGCCCGGGATCAGGTCCCGTACCGCCGGTGGCGCGCCGCGTAGTCGCGCAGCGCGCGCAGGAAGTCGACCTTGCGGAAGGCCGGCCAGAACACTTCGCAGAAGTAGTACTCGGAGTGGGCGCTCTGCCACAGCATGAATCCCGACAGCCGCTGCTCGCCGCTGGTGCGGATCACCAGGTCCGGGTCGGGCTGGCCGCGCGTGTAGAGGTGCTCGGCGATGTGGTCGATGTCGAGGATCTCGGCGAGCTCCTCGAAGGACGTGCCCTTCTCCGCGTGCTCCAGCAGCAGCGAGCGGACCGCGTCGGCGATCTCCTGGCGGCCGCCGTAGCCGACGGCGACGTTGACCAGTATCCCGTTCACGTCGTGGGTGGCCTGCTCGGCCTCCTTGAGCACGGACTGGGTCTGCGCGGGCAGGATGTCGAGGTTGCCCACGTGGTGGACGCGCCAGCGGCCGTCCGCGGCGAGGCCCCGGACCGTGTTCTCGATGATGTTGAGCAGCGGGCGGAGCTCGACTTCCGGCCGGTCCAGGTTGTCCGTGGACAGCATCCACAGGGTGACGACCTCGACGTCCGTCTCGGTGCACCAGCCCAGCATCTCGGAGATCTTGTCGGCCCCCGCCTGGTGGCCCTGCTCCGTCGTGCCGCCGGACGCCTTCGCCCAGCGCCTGTTCCCGTCCAGGATCACGCCGATGTGCTTGGGCGCCGCGTCATGGTCGAGGCGGCCTTCCACCCGGCGTGCGTAGAGCCTGTACACCAGGTCGCGCAGCTTCACGATCTTCCAGCCCCTCCGTGCAATGCCCCCGTGCGAAATGCGGTCCCACCCCCGAGTCCGCCACATTACTGCGCGGCGGGATCGGGTACCCAACTCGGTCTGTCACAAGTCCGTGATAGGGAGGACAACGTGACTGATAACAATCCCTATCGGGCAGAGCCCTCGCGCTACGACTCCATGCAGTACCGACGCACCGGCCACAGCGGCCTCAAGCTTCCCGCCATCTCTCTCGGCCTCTGGCACAACTTCGGTGACGACAAGTCCCTGGAGACCCAGCGGGCGATCCTGCGCCGCGCCTTCGACCTCGGCGTGACCCACTTCGACCTGGCGAACAACTACGGCCCGCCCCCCGGCTCGGCCGAGCTCAACTTCGGCAAGATCTTCGCGCAGGACTTCGCGCCGTACCGCGACCAGCTGATCCTCTCCACCAAGGCCGGCTACTTCATGCACGAAGGCCCCTACGGCGAGTGGGGCAGCCGCAAGTACCTGATGAGTTCGCTCGACGCATCGCTGAAGCGGATGGGCGTGGACTACGTCGACGTCTTCTACTCGCACCGCTTCGACCCGGAGACCCCGCTGGAGGAGACCATGGGCGCGCTCGCGTCCGCGGTGCAGCAGGGCAAGGCGCTGTACGTGGGCGTCTCCTCTTACACGGCCGAGCAGACGGCCGAGGCCGCGCGGATCCTGCGCGAGATGGGCGTCCGCCCCCTCATCCACCAGCCCTCGTACTCCATGATCAACCGCTGGACGGAGGAGGACGGCCTGCTGGACACCCTGGAGGACGCCGGCATGGGCTGCATCTCCTTCGCACCGCTCGCGCAGGGGCTGCTGACCGGCAAGTACTTGAAGGGCATCCCGGAGGGCTCGCGGGCCGCCGCGGGCAAGTCCCTGAACCCGATGCTGCTCTCGGACGACGTGGTCCGCCGCCTGCACGGCCTGAACGAGATCGCGGGACGGCGCGGGCAGTCACTGGCGCAGCTGGCGCTGAACTGGGTGCTCCGCGACGAGCGGATGACCTCGGCGCTGATCGGCGCTTCGAGCGTGTCCCAGCTGGAGGAAAACGTGGCGGCATTGGCCGGCGCGCCGCTCTCGGAGGAGGAGCTGAAGGAGATCGACTCCTTCGCCGTGTCCACCCCCGGCACCAACATCTGGGCCCAGCGGGGCTGACCTGCGGCTTTGCCCGGCGGATGGTGGAAACAAAAAACGGGCCGGTCCGTGGGGGGGATACGGACCGGCCCGAGGGGGGGGTTCCACCATAACCCTTCGTAAAGCGAGATGCGTGCATTGGCGCAAGATGATTACGCTCCGAAACCGCCCAGCAGCACTCCGGTGAGGGCTCCGGCCGCCATGAAGGGCCCGAACGCGAACGCCGTCCGGCCGCCTGCGGGGCCCCGCAGCACAAGGGCGAGCCCGTACAGGGCCCCGTAGAGGAACCCGAGGAAGGCTCCGACCGCCCATACCCCCCATCCGTACCACCCAAGAGTGACCCCGAGGGCGAGCGCCAGCTTGACGTCCCCGAGGCCCATGCCGGCGGGGTTGATCAGGAAGAGCACCAGGTACGCGGCCCCGAGCGCGACCCCGCCCAGCAGCGCACCGGACCAGGTCCCGCCGGAGCCGGGCAGGAGGGCGGCGGCGCCGAGGCCGAGGGCGGTGGCGGCGGCGAGGGGCAGGGTCAGTACGTCGGGCAGCCGCTGCACGGCGAGATCCACGAGCCCCAGCAATACGAGGACGGGCGCGACGGCTACGTACACCGCCCCTTCGGGTCGTCCCCCGACGACCCCGGCGAGCCCCCCGCACACCAGACCGCAGCCGCCCGCGGTCCAGGCGACGGGAATCCCGTACCGATGCGAAGCCCCCCGACAACGGGGCGGGCCCAGCCAGGCGGGGATCGGATGGCCTTCGGGGCAGTGGGCGCGCCACTCGGCACCGGGCTCGACCGACAGCCGGTACGCGGCCCGCGGCAACAGCAGCCCCGCCACCCCGCCGTAGGCGACCGCGGCGGCGACGATCACGATCAGCCCCATCTGCCGAAGGTAGGCGCAGACGCCGGCACCCGCATGGGCCCGGGGGCCCAACCACCGGGGCCCGACCACCCCTACCCTGGCGGCCATGACGACCAGCAACGGCCTGCTCCACCTCGGGCCGGGCCGGGCGCCGGTGCCGTTGGAGATCGCGGCGTCCTACCGGGCCCGGACCCGCGGCCTCCTCGGCCGCGACGGCATCCCCGGCGCCGCCCTGCTCCTCACCCCGGCGGGGAGCGTGCACACGTTCCGGATGCGGTTCGCGATCGACGTGGCGTACCTCGACCGCCGGCTGCGCGTCATCGCCCTGACCACCATGACCCCGGGCCGCCTCGGACTTCCCCGCCTGCGCTCCCGGCACGTCCTGGAGGCCGAGGCCGGGGCCATGGCCGCCTGGGGCCTGCGGGTCGGCTCGCAGCTCGACATCGCCGGACCTGACGACGTCGAGGGCCGTCGCAACTGCCGCTAGGCCCCGGGCTCCCCCGGCGGTAGGTTGGGGCGGTTGAGCTGGGGTCTCAGGGGAGCGGCATGACGGAGAACGCGCGTATCAAGGCGCTGGAGCAGATCATGCCGGCGACGCACGGCGCCGACGAGGACGTCGACTGGCCGGCTGCCGAAGCCGTGTGGCGGACCCGGTTCCCGGCCGATTTCATCGCCTTCATGGGCCGCTTCGGTGCGGGCTCCATCAACGGCGAGGCGAGCATCCTCCTCCCGCTTCCCAAGCCCGGTCTCCAGTGGGATCCGGCCGAGATGGCCGAGGAGACCGCCAATGCCCGTCACGTCTGGGAGGCGGAGGGCGGCCGGGCCGCCTTCGACGTGGACCCCGATTCGATCATCGCGTGGGGCGTGACCGGCGGCTCGGACATCCTGTGCTGGCTGACGACCGACGCCGATCCGGACCGCTGGCCCGTCCTGGTGGTCGGCCGGCACACCGCCGACTCCTTCGCGGTCTACCCGTACGGCATGGCCGAGTTCCTGTTCCGGCTCTGCTCCGACGAGTTCGACGTGAGTCCGGTCAGCATCACGTTCTGGGACGGCGGGCACCTCAGCTTCGTGCACTGGCGCAAGGCCCAGCGCCGCTGGCAGGAGGGCCGCAACCCGGAGACGGGCGAGCCCGACCCGTACGCCGGCGAGTTCGCCGACTGACCTGATCCGTACCCCTCGACCCGTTCCGTGGAGCCCAATGGGCCGGAATCGGGCGTTTCGGCATGTCTACGCGCGTCCGATTTGTTGATCACATATCGGAAAACACCAGCCGGAAAAGCCGCACTTGGAGCATTGCCCACAAGTTCCGACCCAATGGAACCAACCGCCCCTGCACAGGAGAGAATTCCGGCCAACGGGCCACGGACGGACACTCCAGCCCGGAGCAACTCATAAGCAGTAACGGGACTCAAAAGAAATTCAGGGGAATACACCCGTGCGACGAAGAATCTTCGGAACGGGCGCGACCGCGGTCGTGCTCGGTCTACTGCTCCCGCTGTCCGGATGCGGCGGTTCAGGAAACAGTGCAGGTGACAGCGGTACGCTGCACCTGGTCGCTGCCGAATACGGCGACACCAAGGCCACCAGTTCCAAGGCCTTCTGGGACAAGGTGACGGCCGATTTCACCAAAACCAACCCGGACATCAAGGTCGAGGTCAAGCTCCTGCCGTGGGCGGACATCGACCGCGAGGTCTCCCGTATGGTCAAGGCCGGCAATGCGCCGGACATGGCGCTGATGGGGTCGTACTCGGACTTCGCGGCGCAGGGCAAACTGTATTCCGCGGACGAACTCCTGTCGGTCTCCGCCGAGGCGAACTTCCTCCAGCCGTTGGCCGAGGCCGGCTCGGTCGGGAACACCCTGTACGGCCTTCCCTGGGTGGCGAGCAGCCGGCTCCTCTTCTACAACCAGGGCCTCTTCAAGCAGGCCGGCGTCAGCGAGCCGAAGACCTGGGCCGATCTGAAGTCCGCAGCCAAGGCGCTCAAGGACAAGGGCGTGAAGTACCCGTACGCCCTGCCGTTGGGTCCGGAGGAGGCGCACGCCGAGGCGATGATCTGGGAGCTGAGCAACGGCGGCGGCTACGTCGACAGCGGCGGCAACTACAACCTGGCCTCCGACCAGAACATCCTGGCGTTCCGCTGGCTGAAGGACAACCTGGTCGGCCCCGGCCTGACCGGGCCCGTCCCGCCGTCGCAGCTGAACCGCGCCGACGCCTTCGCCGCTTTCGTGCGCGGCGAGGTCGGCATGCTGAACGGCTACCCGCAGCTCCTGCACGAGGCGCGCGCCAAGGGCATCGACGTCCGTACCGCGCCCATGCCGGTGTCGGACACGATCGGCACCGGGGAGACCCCGCCGGCCGTGGGTGTCGCCGACTGGATGATGGCGTTCAAGCAGAACGGCAAGCGCGCCGAGATCGGCAAGTTCCTGGACTTCATCTACCAGGACAAGAACCTCATGGACTTCGCGGGCCGCTACCACCTGCTGCCGTCGACCGTCTCCGCCTCCCGCACCCCTTCCGGCGGCGGCCTGGACAACAACGACCAGTTCTTCCTGACCGCCCTGCGCGGTGCGCAGCTGTACCCGGTGAACGATCCGTCGTGGGTGACGGTCAGCGACACCATCAAGCGCAACATCGGCCGTGCCGTGGAGCCGGGCGGCGACCCGAAGAGCGTGCTGGAGGAGATCGCCGCCAAGGCGAACGAGGAGACCAAGAAGAAGCACTGACCGATCGGCGTCGAACGCCGAAACATCCCGTACGACACGGGACTTTCGCCCCTGCCTCATCCCACCCCGTGCGGCAGAATGGCTGCCACGGCTCTTGATCCAAGGCCGCGGACCAGTCGCCCGCCGAGCGCCCACAAGGTGCACAGGGCGGCCGGCCCTCTCTTCCCCGCTCCCGTCCCCCGCTCTCCCCCCGCCGTCTCCGGTTCAGGCCCTGCCGTGCTCCGTCGAGAACGCGGTCCGGTACTGCTCGCAGCTGGAGTTCCAGCGCAGCGTGCCCGAGAGCGTCCCGTAGCCCGAGCGGGTGACCGACCACTCCACCGTGTACTCGCCCGTGTCGCAGGCGATCCGCTTGCCGCCCGGGACCTTGGCGCGCCCCGTCGCCGGCCGGTCCGCCAGTTCCTTGTGCACCTCGGCCGCCTTGGCGTGGTCGCCGGAGCGCCGCAGTACGGCGTGCACGACGATCGGGTGCTTGCCGTCCTTGGTGGTCACGGCCTTCTTCACCAGTGTCGAGTCCGACACCGCCCAGCCGAAGTCGAACGAGGGCTGCCACGCGAGGGTCTTGGGGTCGCCGGCCCGCCGCTCGAATTCGGGGGCGCCGGCGGGGCCGGGGCGGGTGACCGTCTTGTACTGCACTCCGGGGTAGAAGCGGAACTGCCCTTCCACCTTGTGCATCTCGTCCTTGGTCCACAGTGACTTCATGGCCTTCTCGCCGCCTGCCGGGTCCTGGAGGTACGTGCCGTCCGCGGCGGTGGCGGCCTGGCCGAGGGCGGGAAGGGCGGTCGCCACGGCGGCGGCGAGGGCGAGAGCGGCGGTGCGGGTGCGCTTCATGCCCGGTCCAACGGGGGCTCTCGGCGGGCTGGAACGAGGCCGGGGGCGCTTTCACCCGTACGGGATGCGCGCCCCGGAATATTCCATGATCACCTTCCGTTCGGGATGGCACGACGATGCGGAACGCGGTGGGGAGCCCGGATGAGCGCGAGTGCGAACGTGAACGTGAAGGCGAAAGTGAACGGCACGGTGGCGGCGGGCTGGGAGCCCGTGCGCGAGGAGTTCGAGGCGTTCGTCGCGGCCGAGGCGCACTCCCCGGAGGCACAGTTGGCGGTGTACCGGGACGGCCGCCGCGTGGTCGACCTGTGGGCCGGCGAGGACACCGACGGCTCCACCCTGACCGGGGTCTACTCGATCAGCAAGGGCGCCGCACACCTGGTGGTGGCCCTGCTGGTGCAGGACGGCGTACTGGACCTGGAGCGTCCGGTGTCGGCGTACTGGCCGGAGTTCACCGGCGGCGGCAAGGAGCGGCTGACGGTGCGGCAGTTGGTCTCGCACCAGTCCGGGCTGATCAACACCGCCGAGGGCTTCGACTACGCCGAGCTCGCGGACGACGCGCTGGTGGCGGCGCGGCTGGCCAGGCAGGAGCCGTACTGGGAGCCAGGGACGGCGTACGGGTACCACGCCCTGGTGATCGGCGCGCTGTCCGGCGAGGTGGTCCGGCGGGCCACCGGCAGGTCCCTCCAGGAGGTGTTCGAGGAGCGGATCCGGGCCCCGTACGGGCTGGACCTGTACCTGGGCCTGCCCGAGGAGCTGGAGGGCCGCTGGAAGCCGGTCCTGGACATGCTGCCCACGCAGGAGCAACTGGCCGCCCGGGCCGCCGCGGGCACCGCGGTTCCGGAGCTGCTGCCGGTGGCCTTCAACGCGCACCGCGAGACGCCGACGGACCTGGTGGCGTTCGCCAACCACCCGAAGGTGAAGGCGCTGGGCCCGGCATCGGCCGGCGGCATCGGCACGGCGCGCGCGGTCGCCGCCATGTACGCGGCGGCGATCAGCGAGGTGGAGGGCCGGCCCGCGCTGCTGGAGCCGCAGACGGCGGCCGAGTTCGCGCGGCCGCACACGCCGGGCGAGGACCGGGTGACCGCGGAGGAGGACCACTTCGGGCTGGGCTTCGAGCGGCAGCACGCGGTGGGCCCGCGGGCCTTCGGGCACAGCGGCGCGGCGGGCGGCCTGGGCTGGGCGGACCCGGCGACGGGGATCGGGTACGGGTACACGCGCCGCCGGTTCGGCTTCCCGGGCGGCGCCGCCCCCGAGAACGACCGCTTGGCGGCGGCGGTCCTGCGGGCGGCGGCGGGGGAAACGGCGGGTCAGGAGTCGGCGGGGCAGAAGTCGGCGGGGCAGAAGTCGGCGGGGCAGAAGTCGGCGGGTCAGGCCTGACCGGTCTCGAAGCGGCTGATGCGCCCGTCGCCGTCGGTGGTGAACCGCCAGGCGGTGCGCATCTCGCCCCACGTGTCGTTGCGGTAGCTGACGACGAGGGCGCGGCCGCCGTCGGCTTCGGACTCGACGTCCATGTGCCCGCCGGAGGACCAGATCTCCTTGTCGGCCCACTGGGCGACGTCGCGGTCCGAACCGTCGTCGGACATGGTGGCGCCCTCGGTGAGGACGGCCCGGAAGGCTTCCCGGTCGCCCGAGTTGACGGCGGCGACGAAGGCGCGGACGGCGGGGTCGGTCAACTGGCTCGACGGGATCACGGGGCCTCCTGGGCGGTCGTACGGGGCTGGTGCGGGCTGCGTGCCGGACTGGTGCGGGGCGGCGTGCGGGGCTGCGTGCGCGACCAGGGAACACCGCGGGCGGCGCCGGGGCGGCGATCCTCACCCGTTCGCCATCGGACGGCGTGTCAGGAGGCGTCGGGCGCGGTGCGCACGGGGAATCCGGTGGGGCGGCCCCGGTCCTTCAGCCAGGCCAGCACCTGATCGAGGGCCTCGACGGTCTGCGCGCGGTTGCCGCCGCCGTCGTGGAAGAGGACGGTCGGGCCGTTGCCGATCTCGTTCTTGACCGCGTTGACGATGACGGCGACACCGGGCTTGCCGAAGTCTTTGGTGTCCACGTTCCACCCGAGCGGGCGCATGCCGTTCGCGGCGGCGATGCGGCGGCTTTCGGGAGTGAACGCGCCGCCGGGGGCGCGGTAGTACTCCACCTTGGCGCCGCCGCCCGCCGCGTCCTCGATCATCTTCTTCGCGTCCAGGATCTGCTTCTCCTGGTAGGCGACGGGCTTCTTGTCCATGGCCGTGTTGTGGTCCACGGTGTGGTCGCAGAGCCGGTGGCCGCCCGCGACGACGCGCTTGACCAGGTCGGGGTGGGCCTTTGCCTGCGGCCCGATCATGCAGAAGGTCGCCTTCACGTCGTACTTCTTCAGCACGGCGAGGACCTTGGGGGTCCACTGGGGGTCGGGGCCGTCGTCGATGGTGACGTTGACGGCGTTGCCTCCGCTCTCGGAGGCGTGGGCTATGCCGTCGGGTATCCCCGACTGCGGCGCGCCGCCGGCGCCTTGTGCGGAGCCGCCCGTCGCACCGCCGCCCTTCGCACCGTCGTCCGTTCCGGTGCCCTCACCGCCGGTGCCGGTCTGGCGCGCCACGTTCTCCTGCGCCTGCCGCCCCTGCCCCGGTTCGACGAGGGCCGCCACCCCCCACACCGTCCCGGCCACGGCGGCGGCCGCCGCCACGACGGCTGCCCCGGCCCGGATGCCCTGCCTGTTCGCGCGCGTGGTGAAGCCCATGAACCGTCCCCTCCCCAACCGCTTTCGTGTGCGCTCTGCCCTCCAGGACGACCCGTGAAGCAGAGGAGTTCCCACCAATTCCCCCGTAATCTTCAACTATTAGGACCTTGGTCCTTGATCGTCCAGATTTCGACCCCACCTGAAACAGGACGAAACCACAACAACGCCTGTAACCGCTTCGGGGCATGAAAAAACCCGGCCCCGGCGGAAAATCCGCCGGGGCCGGGCTGCCGAGCGCCGCAACCGTCAGTGCGAGAAGGACTCCTGCGGAGCCTGCGCCGCCGCGTCGTCCGCCGCGCCTGCGGGCTGGGGGCCCGCGCCGCGCAGCGGGACCTCCTTGACGAACCAGGCGGCCGCGAAGCCCAGTACGGCGATGAACGCGCCGAGCAGGAACGCGGAGTGCGTACCGGCGGCGACCGCGTGCTGGTAGGCGTCGCGCACGGCCTCCGGCAGCTTCGCCAGGCTGGCCGCGTCGAGCTGGGCGGAGCCGGCCGCCTGGGCGGCCTGCGGGCCGAGGCGCTCGCTCATGGTGTCCGTGACCCGGCTGGTGAACAGCGAGCCCATCAGGGCGACGCCGAAGGAGCCGCCGAGCGTGCGGAAGAGGGTGGCCGAAGAGGACGCGACGCCCATGTCCTTCATGTCCACGCTGTTCTGCGCGACCAGCATCGTGATCTGCATCAGGAACCCGAGGCCGGCGCCGAGGACGGCCATGTAGACGCCCGAGACCAGGCGGGTGGTGTCCGTGTCCATCGTGGCCAGCAGGTACATGCCGACGACCATCAGCGCGCCGCCGATGATCGGGAACATCTTGTACTTGCCGCTGCTGGTGGTGATCCGGCCCGCGATCAGCGAGACGACCATCATCGACAGCAGCATCGGGAGGAGCAGCAGGCCGGAGTTGGTGGCGGAGGCGCCCTGGACCGACTGCTGGAAGAGCGGGAGGTAGAGCACGCCGCCGAACATCGCGAAGCCGACGAGGAACCCGATGACCGACATGAGCGTGAAGTTGCGGCTGCGGAAGATGTGCAGCGGCATGACGGGCTCGGCGGCCCTGGTCTCGGCGAAGAGGAACGCGGCGATCGACACGATGCCGACGACGATCAGGCCGATGATCTCCCCGGAGCCCCAGGCGTACTCGGTGCCGCCCCAGGTCGTGACCAGCACGGTCGAGGTGATGGCGACGGTCAGCAGCGCGGCGCCCAGGTAGTCGATCTTGCCCTTGGCCTTCTTCTTCGGCAGGTGCAGAACGGCGGTGACCATCGCCAGCGCGACGGCTCCGAGCGGCAGGTTGATGTAGAAGGACCAGCGCCAGCCCATGTGGTCGGTGATGGTGCCGCCGACCAGCGGTCCGCCGATCATGGCGAGGGCCATCACGCCGGCCATCATGCCCTGGTACTTGCCGCGCTCACGGGGCGGGATCAGGTCGCCGATGATCGCCATGACGCCGACCATCAGACCGCCGGCGCCGAGGCCCTGGATGGCGCGGAAGCCGATCAACTGACCCATGTCCTGGGCCATGCCGCTGAGCGCGGAGCCGATCAGGAAGATCACGATGGAGGTGAGGAAGGAGCCCTTCCGCCCGTACATGTCGCCGAGCTTGCCCCAGATGGGGGTGGAGGCCGCGGTGGCCAGCGTGTACGCGGTGACCACCCAGGAGAGGTGCTCCAGACCGCCGAGCTCACCGACGATCGTCGGCATCGCGGTACCGATGATCATGTTGTCCAGCATGGCCAGGAGCATGGCGATCATGAGGGCCATGAGGACGACGCGGACGCTGCGCGGCTTCACCCCCTCGGAGACCTCTGCCGTCTTTATTTCTTCAGCCATGTCCACTCCCCAGTCACCCACCTGCTCCGGACCCTTACTTGCCGCCCGGCTAGTTCACTACACTGGGGAAGGTAGACCCGTAACTAGCCGGGCGTCAAGTAAGTAATCTTGGGGAGATCCATGTCCAGCAGCAGTCCGCAGGCGCGCCGCGGCAATACGCGCCAGCGCATCCAGGACGTCGCACTGGAGCTCTTCGCCGAGCAGGGGTACGAGAAGACGTCGCTGCGCGAGATCGCGGAGCGGCTGGAGGTCACGAAGGCGGCGCTGTACTACCACTTCAAGACCAAGGAAGACATCATCATCAGCGTCTTCGAGGACCTGACCAGGCCGATCGACGAGCTGATCGAGTGGGCGAAGCAGCAGCCGCCGACCCTGGACACCAAGCGCGAGGTGCTCCGGCGCTACAGCGAGGCGATGGCGGCGGGCGCGCCGCTGTACCGCTTCATGCAGGAGAACCAGGCGACGATGCGGGAACTGAGCATCGGCGAGACGGTCAAGCGCAGGCTGTTCACCCTGGTCGAGCTGCTCCGCACGGAGGACGGACCCCTGGCTGACCAGGTCCGCTGCGTGAGCGCCCTGTTCACCCTGCACGCGGGGATGATGTTCCTCCAGCACGTGGAGGGGAACCCGGAGGAGACGCGACTGGCCGCACTGGAAGTCGCCACCGACCTCATCACGCAGGCCCACCAGGCGTCCTGACGCCCGACGGCCCGACGGCTCGACGGCCCACCACCCGGCCCGGTCCGCACAGCCCGAGTCCATCGCGAACTGAACCGTGGTGGTCTTCGAGTCCGCCGGCACCTCGAAGACGATCCGGCCCAAAGCGCTGGCCCCGAGCGTCGATGACCTGTGCCCCGCCGCCCGGCCTGCCGTCGTACACGAGCTTGCCGGTGTTCCTCAGCTCGAAGCGCGCGGCGACCCAGCGCTTCCCGTCCTTCGGCTTGCCGTGCTCGCCGGCCCCTGCCGCCGGGTCGGCCCCATTCCTTGACCGTCACGGCCAGCTGCTCGCCGCCCTCCTGATCCCGGAGGGTCAGGGTTTCGCCCAGCGGTGCCCGCTGGACCTTCTTGCCCTTGCCCTTGCCCGGTGCGTCGGGGGCGGCGGTCTCGGATTTCGACGGTTGGTCGGGACCGGCCCCTTCACCCCCTCCCCCGCAAGCGGTCAGCGCGAGGACGCCGACGAGAGCCAGCGCTACGACGGACGGTCGCATGATCCCCCTGGGACGGACGTCGAGATTCGACCGGCGCCGCATCATCGGGGAGGCGTGGGCGCCGTGTGGACGATGCACCCATCGCGACACGCGAAGGTCACCGGGGCGCCACCAAGTCCGTCCCGTCACTCGATCCGGGGGTTTGCGAGCCGGACAATTACTCTGCGTAATCAGATTGGCTACCTTCAGTGAAGTGCGCCACCCGGATCGGCCGTACGGCGCCCGAGCGAAGGACACCGTCATGCCATCCCGCACCAGGTCGGCCGTCGTGGCCGCCCTCGCCCTCATGGCCCTCACCGCCGGCCCGGTCCCCGCCACGGCCGCGCCGCCAGCGGCCCCCCTCGACCACACCGCTCTCGACTACACCGCCCTCGACTACACCGCCCTCGGCGACTCCTACAGCGCCGGCGCCTTCGTCCGCCCCTGGGCCACCAATGACGGCTGCGGCCGCTCCGCCTCCAGTTACCCGCAGCAGACCGCCCGCCGTCTGGGCGTGCGCCTGACCGACGCCACGTGTTCCGCCGCCGAGGTCAGAGCCGGGGTCCTGGAGCCGCAGACCGAGCTGAGCGGTCCCCCGTCCGTCCCGCCCCGGAACGGCTGGGCCCCGCGACCGGCCCAGATCAAGGCCGTCACCGCCGCCACCGACCTCGTCACCCTCGGCATCGGGGGCAACTCGGTCGGGTTCATCGACATCATCAAGAAGTGCGTCGAGCAGGGCGTCGCGGCCTTCGGGATCGGCAGCCCCTGTTCCACGCACTACACGCGCGGTCCCGGCGCCGGCCCGCTGAACGGCAGGTTCACCGCCCTGGAGGCGGACTTCGCGACCGTCCTCAAGGAGATCAAGGCCCGCGCACCCCGCGCCAAGGTGGCCGTCGTCGGCTACCCGGCCATCGTCGCGGACCGCACCGGCTGCTCGTTCGGCTCGTGGCGCCAGCTCGGCACCGTCACCAAGGGGGACATGTCCTTCCTCGACACTTTGGAGCGCCGGGTCAACACCGTCCTGCGCGCACAGGCGCAACGCGCGGGCGCGGTCTACGTCGACACGTACGCCTCCAGCACCGGGCACGGCGTATGTGCGGGGCCGGAGCAACGGTGGATGTACGGGATCAAGGACAACCTCACCGGCCCCGGGACCCAGAGCGACCCGCCCTCCGGGCTGTGCCGCATGGTCCCCGGCAACGGGGAGGCGTGCACGGTCCTGCACCCCAACCTCCGCGGCGCCACCCACCAGGCCGACCTGGTCACCCGGGCCCTGACCGGATTGGCGGCCCGCAGCAGATGACCCTCACCCGGCCAGGGCCCGGCCCGAGGAGCGGATGAAGGCGACGAGGGCGTCGGCATAGTGCTCCGGGTGGGTGAGGTGGGGGACGTGTCCGTCCCCCACCAGCGTCCGCATCCGCGCCTGGCCGAGCGCGGTCGCGAGCTTGCCGACGATCACCGGGAACCAGGGCGGGCTCTCGCTGCCGAAGGTCAGCAGGGCGGGGCCCTGATGACCGGAGAGGCGGGTGAGGTCGATGCGTGACCAGTCCGGGTCGGCCTGTTCCGCCGCGAACGCGGGGGCGTTGGCGGTGAAGGTCTCCCGGAAGCGCTCCGGCACCTGCTCCCAGCCGCCCGGCTCGCTGACGACCTCGTCCACGAACCGCTGCGCGCCGACCCGACGCTCACCTGCCCCCAGAGCCGCGACGACCCCGTCGAGGGCGGTCTGCATGGCCTGCATCAGCGGTCGCAGTTCCCGGTCCCCGTCGCCCACGATGCTCAGGAGCGGGGGCTCGTGCGCGGTCAGGGTGCGCAGCAGCTCGGGGCGGCGGGAGGCGAGGCCGAGCGCGGTCGAGGCCCCGAAAGAGTTCCCGGCCACATGGGCCGGGGCGCCGAGCATCTCGATCAGGGCCGCGAGGTCGTCCTCGTCCTGCCGCCGACTGCGCCGACCTGGCGGGCGCTCGCTGCGGCTGTGGCCGCGCCGGTCGTAGACCAGCACCCGGAACGACTGCGCGAGGCGGGGCACGACGCGCTGCCAGGTTTCGTGGTCGACCCACGAGCCGTGGACCAGGACCAGGGGTTCACCCTCGCCCACGACCTCGTAGAAGAGGTCCACTCCGTTCACCCGCGCCCGTGCCATGCCGAGTCTCCTCACCTGGGGCGCCCGGGGGTCCGAGCGCCCGCGCACAGACATACCGCGGGCCGGCGCGCGGCACACCTGCCCGCGGCTCAGGTGAGGCGGCGGTCCTCGGGGTCGATCGGGACGTCATTGATGCTGGCCTCGCGCCGCCGCATCAGTCCGTCGCCCTCGAACTCCCACTGCTCGTTGCCGTGGCTGCGCCACCACTGGCCGGCGATGTCGTGCCACTCGTACTCGAAGCGGACGGAGATGCGGTTGCCGGTGTACGCCCACAGCTCCTTGCGGAGGCGGTAGTCGAGCTCGCGCTCCCACTTCTCGGTGAGGAACGCCCGGATCTCGGCGCGGCCGGTGAGGAAGCGGTCGCGGTTCCGCCAGACCGAGTCCTCGGTGTAGGCGAGGGCGACGCGCTCGGGGTCTCGGCTGTTCCAGGCGTCCTCGGCGGCCTGGACCTTGGCCCGGGCCGTTTCCTCGGTGAAGGGCGGCACGGGCGGGCGTACGGCGGGGACGGTCATGGGTGCACCTCGGTCGGACGAAGGGATGAAGGGAGGAAGAACGGAGAACGATCGTTCTCACTGAGGGGGGACGATAGAGAACGATCGTTCTCGACGCAAGCGGTTCTGGGCTACGCTGCCGTCATGAACGACGAAGAGGCCCGCACCCGGCTGCTGGACACGGCGGAGGCGCTGTTCTACGCCGAGGGCATCCAGGCCGTCGGCATGGACCGCATCCGCACCACGTCGGGAGTGCCGCTCAAGCGGCTCTACAAGGTCTTCCCGGCCAAGGAAGCACTGGTCACGGCCTACCTCGAACGCCGCGACCGGCGCTGGACGGCGAGCCTGCGCGCCGCGGTGGCGCAGGCCGCCGATCCGGTCGAGGCGACGGGTGCGCTCTTCGACTGGCTGGCGCGGTGGTTCTCGGAGCCGGAGTTCCGGGGCTGCGCCTTCCTGAACGCGTACGGAGAGCTGGGCACCGGCCCCGCGGGGGTACTGGACGTCGTACGCCGCCACAAGGCAGAGCTGCGGGAGCTGCTGGCGGAGCTGACCGGCCCCGGCCGCGAGGACCTGGCGGACCAGCTGCTGATCCTGGTCGAGGGCGCCACGGTGGTCGCGGCCCTGGACCCCGGCCCGGAACCCGCACACCGCGCCCGGGAAGCGGCGTCGACCCTGCTCCGGGCCACCCAACAGCCGAACTAGTCGGGCTGGACGGACTGCTCGGGATCGTGACCGGCGTCGAGCTGATCAGCGGGTTGTACGGCGAAACCGAGCCCTCGCCGGTCTACGACATCCACACCGCCCCGGCCGTCGGCATCACCCAGCGCACGGCGGAGCACTTCCGCCGTCGAGCCGTCAGCGAATTAGCTGCCACCGGCGGCGGTGGTGCGGGGGAAGGTGATCTCGACGCGGCGGTTCTTCTTGCGGCCTTCCTCGGTGCTGTTGTCGGCGATCGGGTAGTCCTCGCTGTAGCCCCGGACGTCGTAGATGACGCCGGGGCTGGTGACGGTCTTGGCGAGCTCGGCCTGAACGGCGTCGGCACGCTGCTTGGAGAGCTCCTGGCCGTGCTCGTAGCTGCCCTGGTCGTCGGTGAACCCGAAGATGCGGACACGGGTCGCCTTCTGGGAGTTGATCTCGTTGGCGATGGCCTGTATCCGGGCGGCGGCCTGGGCGTTGAAGACGGCACTGTTCTCGGGGAAGAGCACCTCGGACTGCAGCGCCATCATCACGGACTGGTTGGTCTCCTGCCGCCGCTGCTCACCGCCGAGGTCTTCGACGACCTCGGCGATGTCGAGCACCTTGATCGGAGCCAGGGTTCCGCCCTGGGGGATCTTCAGCCCGGGGGCATCGGAGTCGATGGGCACGGGAGCGGCGGCGGAGGGTTCGGTGCCGGGGGGTACGGACGGCTTGACGTCATCGGCGTGGGCGCTCGTCGCGCCGATGAAGTGGGCCCCGGCGATGACGAGACCGGCGACGGCTGTCGCAGCGGAGACGCGGTGGCGTTTATTCATGGGGTCACCCGGAGAGTTTGATGGTGGCCGTGGCGAAGGTGGGCAGGTTGAAGTCCACCTGAGTGGTGTTGTTCGGAGGCACCGGGAACTGCGCGAAGAACGGAACCGCCTGGCCGGCCTCAATGATGGTCAGGCCGGTAGTGCACAGGCACCGCCCGTCTGTGTCGCGCAGCACGTAGTACCTCTTCTTAGCGGCCTTGTCGACCAAGGTGACACCCGCGACCGAGGCCCCGCTACTGTTGAGTTCATTGCCTCGCCATGCCGCAGTACTGGCGAAAGCCTGACTGCCGGTGTTCTTCAACTGGCCACTGACCGTAAGGAATCCGCCCGCGTCACGCACCGCGGAGTTGATGGTGAGAGTCATGCCGCTTTCGCCGTTCACGGTGGCGAGCACTTCGGTCGGCGTGGGCTTGGGGCTACTGCCGGGGTCCTGCGACTGGGATGCGGCTCCCTGGGTATTCGACGACGCAGCCTGGCCCGCCTTGGGCTTGCTGTCGTCACCCCCACCACAACCGGCCATCGTGATCGCCAAAACCGCCGCAGCTACAGCGGCTGCTCCCCCGCGGACCTTCACCGAGTGCCGAGTGCTCATCTATGCCGCTTCCTTCTCTCATTCACTGTCAATCGACCAAGTGCACGTCAAACAGGGTCCTGGCCAGCTTGCGCCAGGGGTCGGGCTTCGAAGGGTCCAGCACCAACGCCTTTCCGCCCTTGCACTTGAACGTCACAAATGACGCCGAGGTCGGCGTCGGAATAGGGGTCTGGGTGGCAGAAGGAGCTGGGGTGGGAGCAGGGTCCGGGGCATCGCCCAGAGTGCAGCGCGGCTCGATCGCTGCGGTTGCGTGCGCCTTCCCGTGCACGCCGTCAGTTCCAGGGATGACCGACTTGCCGACTGTCCCGTTGGTCGTCACCTCAACCGTGAACTTGCGTAGCGACGGCGCACACGTCGCCGACGCGTCGTTCTGCTCCGCGAAGCCGCTCGCTTCTTCACAGGCGCCGGTCGAATCCAGCAAATCCCCGCGAAGGACCTCCTCCCAGTCCTCTGGCTTGAACTTCGCAAAATCCAAGCCCGGCACCAGGTGATCTCGGGCATTGCGTGCCGCCGCGAGGGCCGCGGCGTCGGCGGCACCTTGGGCATTGCTGCGCGTAAGTGCCGCCTGCCCTACGACGAAGAAGGCGAACGCGGCGAAGAGCATGCCGGCCACCACCACGATGTAGATGGGGAAGGCCTGCCCTCGGTCGTCGACCCTTTCTGAGGTCACTTCCCCGCAGTGACCGATGCAACTGCAGTAGCGATCCGATTGGTGATGGCCTGGCCGATGCCCGTGCCGACGATGGCTCCGATGATCACCACGACCACCAGGATGATGCCCAGGTATTCGAAGGCCGTCTGGCCTCGATCGGTCGGGGGCTTGTGGGTGTACCGCTTCCGGAGCCTCGCCAGGGTGTTCTGCAACATGGGGGTTCCCTCCCGGGCCGGTGCCGCTGTTGGTTTGCGGACCGTACGGGGAGTCACCGGTGATAACCAAGGGTCCCGGGGCCCAATTACGGACCCACTGCGCACTCCGTCTACCCATGACCGGTCACCCCTGGACGGGCCGTTCCCAGCCAGCGGGCTATCGCCTCGCTGCGGCTCGTGCTCTGGAGCTTCGCGAAGATGCGGTTGATGTGGTTCTTGACCGTCTTCTCGCTGATGAAGCAGGTGGCCGCGATCTGCTGGTTGCTCATCCCGGACGCGATCAGATCCATGATCTCCACCTCCCTCGAACTCAGGTTGAAGAGAACCGAGTTGTGCATCCGCTCTGGAGACTGTGCCACAGATCGTTGCGGTTGCGAAGAGGTCCGGAGGTTCGCGAGGAGGGCGGTCGCCGCCGTCGTCGTGAAGTGGGCCCGGCCCTCGCGGACGTCGCGGACCGCGCGGAGCAGGTCTTCCGGGGTGAATTCGCCGTGGACCAGGTAGCCGCCCGCGCCCAAGAGGAGCGCCTCTCGGACGATTTCCGATTCCTGGCTGTACGTCAGCATCAGTACGGGCGCCAGCTGTACGAGGTGCGGCAGGGCCGAGATGCCGTCGACGCCCGGCATGCGGACGTCGAGCAGGATCACGTCGGGGGCGTGCCGGCGGGTCAGACTCAGGGCTTCGCGGCCGTCGGCCGCCTGGGCGATGACCTCGATGTCCCCTGCCGTGGCGAGCAGCGCGGCCAGGCCGGCCCGTACGACCGGGTTGTCGTCGGCGATCAGCACGCGGATCGGCATCACGGGCTCCCTTCCTGGGTCAGGGCCGCGAGCGGGAGGTCCAGGCGGACGAGGGTGCCGGGGCCGGTCGGCCGGGCGCCGATGTGGAGGCGGGCGCCGATGGCCGCCGCGCGTTCCGTGATGCCGAGCAGCCCGAAGTGGCCGCTGCGGTGCAGGGCGTCGGGCGGCAGGCCCCGGCCGTCGTCCTCGATGCTCAGGGTGAGGTCGGTGGTGTCGACGGCCGCCGAGACCGTGACGCGCGTGGCTCCGGCGTGGCGGCGGGCGTTCTCCAGGGCTTCCGAGGTGACCGCGAGCAGGTGGTGTGCCACCGGGGCGGGAAGCGGGGGGAGGGCCTGCGGCGTGTGGAGTTCCGCGTTCGCCGCAGCCGCGGTGCGGCGCAGCCCGCCCAGCAAGCAGGCCCCGGGGGCCTCGGCGTCGCGCCGCAGGTCCGTCAGCAGTTCGCGGGATTCCGCCGCCGCCCGGCGGGCCGCGCCGGAGAGCTGGTCGGCCTGCCGGCGCAGGGCGGCCGGGTCGGTGGTGCGGGCGAGGGCGTCCGCCGCCAGGGCCAGGCCGTGCAGGGTCTTCGACACCGAGTCGTGCATCTCGCGGGCCAGGTGGTCCCGTTCGGCGCGCACCGCCTCGGCGACGGCCAGCCGGGCCCGGGTTTCCGTCAGGGCCTGGCTGGCCGAGCCGAAGCGGAAGAGGAGGTCTCGAAGGGAGGCGCCGGCCGCGCCCGCCAGGAGGCACAGTGCGGCCACGGTCGGCCCGCCGGCGAGGGCGGCCACCGCGACCGCCGCCAGGGCCGCGTAGACCGCGGAGCCGCGCCATCCGTGGACCAGCCCGGCCAGCAGGGGCGTGCAGAGGACGGCGAAGCCGAGGGGCGACTTGGGCGTGGCCGTGACCAGCAGCAGCCCGGAGCACGCCAGGTCCGGGGCCAGTAGCCAGCGGTGGCGCAGCAGCAGCGGGCCGAAGCGCTCCCAGTCGCGGAAGAGCACGTAGGAGAGCATGAAGGTGAGCAGGACCGCGCCGCCCACGAGGTACGTCGGCCCGCCGCGTGCCGTGCGTCCCAGGGCCAGTGGCGCGCCGAGGCCGATCATCACCATGCGGAACGCGAAGACCCGGCGGCACAGGGACTGGAGGGCGTTGGCCTGGAGGGTGAGGGAGGGGCCGGCCTGCCGGTGGGTGGCGCGGGCTCCTCCGCGCGACGCGGCCAGGGGGATCTGGAGGACGGCCACGGCTCATCCGCCTCCGAGCATCGCGCCGAAGTCGACGTCCGCGCCGTAGACGAAGCCGCACACGAGCAGGATCAGCGTGCCGGGCAGCATGAACATGGTGACCGCGAACGTGGCCTTGGGCACGGCCCGGGCCGCCCGCCGCCGGGCGTTCTGGGCATCGGTGCGGCGCATGTCTTCGGCGATCGCGATCAGCGTCTCGACGATCGGCGAGCCCAGCTCCTCGCCCTGCTGGAGCGCGGTCACGAACTGCGCGACCTGCTCGGAGTCGTTGCGCCGGCGCAGCTCGTCGAAGGCCTGGCGGCGGCTGACGCCCATGTCCATCTGCTGCAGGGTGATGCGGATCTCGTCGGACCAGGGTCCCTCGTACTTGGCGGCGACCCGCTCCAGCGCCTGCCGGAAGCCGAGCCCGGCGCTGACGACGACCGCGAGCACGTCCAGGAAGTCCGGCAGCGTCCGCTCGATGTGGTCGCGGCGGACCCGGATCGCCGACCACAGGCCGACCTCGATCCAGAACAGGCCGAAGGCGACCATCAGGAGGGCCGGTACGAGCTGCCCGTTGATCAGCATCGAGAAGGCGCCGAGGGCGCCGAGGAACCCGTACACCGCGCGGCGCGCCGCGTACCGGTCGATGGTCAGGCCGGCCGGGTTGCCCGCCATGTCGATCTGGCGGCGCTTGCGGGCGACCCGGTTCGGTCCCATGAGGCGCAGGACGAGCGGCGCCCAGCGGATGCCCATCCGGTCGACGGCCGAGCCGACGGCGGTCGTCCGGGTGGCTCCGACCTCCAGGGCGAGCGCGAGGTCGCTCGGCAGTTTGGTTTCGGCGCGGTAGATGCGGATGCCGTGGCAGGCGCCGAAGACCGACACCCCCAGCAGCAGGGCCAGCAGCAGAGCCGTCATGTCCGTCGCCCCCTCACACGTCGATCTTCGAGAGGCGGCGGATCAGGACGAAGCCCAGGGTGAAGAGCCCGATCGCCACCAGCACCGCCGTCTGGCCGATGAACGCGCCGGTCATCCGGTCCAGGGCGCCCGGCATCATCACGTTCACCAGCAGCAACGAGCCGAGCCCGATGGCCGGCACCAGGTACGCCGTCACGGTCACCTGGGACAGCTGGGTGCGGATCTCGCGCCGCGTTTCCTTGCGCTGCTCCAGCGTCACGGTCAGGTTGCGCAGGCTGCCGACGATCGCACCGCCCGCCCGCGCGGACAGGACGAGGGTGGAGACGAGGACGACCAGTTCCCGGGAGGGCAGCCGCTGCGCGATCTCGCCGAGCGACTCCTCGATGGAGTGGCCGACGGCCAGGCGGTCGGCGACGCGCGAGAGCTCCTCGCCGGCCGGTGCCTCCAGTTCCTCCGCCGCTATGGCGATGGCCGTGCGCAGGGCCAGCCCGGCCTGGGTGGCGTTGGCGAGGATGCGGGCGAGTTCGGGCAACTGATTGATGAAGCGCTCGGTGCGCCGGGCCCGCTGCCAGTTGAGGAACGCGTCGGCCGCCCACAGGCCGATCAGGCCGGCCACGGGGCCGAAGAACGGGGCCAGGAAGCTCGCCGCGACGAGCCAGACGCCGGCGACCGACATCAGCATGTAGACGAAGAACTCGCCGGGAGTGAGGTCCAGGCCGGTCACCGCCAGCTTCAGTTCGATCCGCTTGCCGAGCGCGGTCTTGCGCAGGCGCCGGTCCACACCGGAGAAGCGGCGTCTGCGGCCCGTCGGCTCCGGCGCTCCGTCCGTGGCGAGGCGTTCGATGAGGGCGGCGCGCTGGGCGCGGCCGGCGGCGTAGGCGTGGACGCCGGCGACGACGAGGACGCAGGTCAGCAGCGTGGCGCCGAGGGTGAGGAGGATCAGTGGGTTCACAGGGCTGTCCGGGTGATGCGGGTGGCGAGCTGGTCGTCGGACACGGCGACCCCGAAGGCCTGCGGGATCGGCTGGTTGTTCATGTAGAGGCGGTCCGCGATCCGGCGCGGCAGCGGGAAGTACTCGAAGTGGCCGTGGACCCGGCCGTCGGCGCCCATCGGCTGGGCGGCGAACCGGCAGACGGTGGTGATGCGGAAGGGTTCGCGGCCGTGCGAGTCGAGGATGGCGATCTCGGTGACGCGGCGTGAGCCGTCCCCGTAGCGGGTCAGCTGGACGACGACGTTCACCGCGCTGTTGATCTGGTCCTGGAGGGCTTCGAAGGGGACCTCGACCTCGGACATCGAGGCGAGGGTCTGCAGGCGCATCAGGGCGTCCTCGGCGCTGTTCGCGTGGACGGTGGCCAGGGAGCCGTCGTGGCCGGTCGACATCGCCTGGAGCATGTCGAGCGTCTCGCCGCCGCGGACCTCGCCCACGATGATGCGGTCGGGGCGCATGCGCAGGGAGTTGCGTACGAGGTCGCGGATGGTGATCCGGCCCTTGCCCTCCACGTTCGCCGGGCGGGATTCGAGGCGGATGACGTGCGCCTGTTGGAGCTGGAGCTCCGCCGAGTCCTCGATGGTGATGATCCGTTCGCCCTCCGGGATCAGGCCGGACAAGGCGTTGAGGAGGGTGGTCTTCCCGGTGCCGGTGGCGCCGGACACGATGACGTTCATCTTCGCCTGGACCAGGCCGGACAGCAGGAGGAGCATCTGCTCGTCCAACGAGCCCAGGCCGATCATCTCGTGCAGGGTGAACGCGCGCGGGAAGCGCCGGATCGTGAGGGTGGCCCCGGTCAGGGACAGCGGCGGGATGATCACGTTGACGCGTTCGCCGCTGGGCAGGCGGGCGTCGACCATCGGATTGGCCTCGTCGACGCGGCGGTTGACGGTGGAGACGATCCGCTCGATGGTCTGCATCAGCTGGTCGTGCGAGGCGAAGCGCAGCGGCAGCTGCTCCACCCGGCCGGCGCGTTCGACGAAGATCTGGTCCGGTCCGTTGACCATGATCTCGGAGATCGAGGCGTCTTCGAGGAGCGGTTCGAGCACACCGAGACCGAGCGCCTCGTCCACGACCCGGCGGATCAGCTGGGCCCGTTCGACGGTGGACAGGACCGGGCCCTCGCGGCTGATGATGTGCCCGAGGACGCGCTCCAGCCGGGCCCGGCGCTCGGCCGGCGCGAGCGCCGACATCTCGGCGAGGTCGATCTCCTCCAGGAGTTTCGCCCGGTACGCGGAGACCAGCCGGCCGTCCTCGCGGGGACCGTGCCGGTCGTCGGGGGTGTTGACCCGGGAGCGCAGGCTCATGGTCCGGTCTCCTCGGGATCGTCGTTGGGCATGACGGCGGTGGCCTCGGCGGGGTCGATGGAGAGGCCGGGAACGATGGACTTGATCGGGATGGACACCTTCGCGGTGACGGCGTCCGGGCCCGAGGTCACGTTCACCGTCGCGTCGAGGCCGGAGCTGATGGCCGCCGTGCCGGCCGCCGACCCGGCGCCCGGCTTGCGTGCCTCCACGCGTGCGGCGGTGCGGGCTGCGGTCTCGGCCTGCTGGTGGACGTAGCCGACCCAGCCGAGCTGGATCCCGCACAGCGCGACGAACAGCAGAACGGGTATGAACCCGATGTATTCCAGGGCTACTTGGCCCCGGTCCCGGCCGAGGCCGCGGCCCCGCCCTCGGCCCCGCCCCCGGTCGCGTCTTGCGTTCATCTCACTCCCCTCCCCGCTCCTTCGCCGATCCGCCCTCGCCCGTGATCGGGGTGCCGATGTCCAGGCCCGGGAAGAGGACCGGGAGGTTGAGCTTCACGGTCGCCTTGTAGACGTCGCCCGCCTCACCGCACTGCACGCTCATGTGCCAGGCGCCGGCGATGTGCCGGCGCGCCGCGGCATCGCACGCCCCGTCCCCGTGCACCGCGCCCACCCGGGCCGCCTCGTCCGCCGCGTTGCCCGCCAGGGAGAACGCGTACCCGATCAGTACGCACTCCCACACCGCCGCCACGAGCAGCAGGATCAGGGGCACCATGCCGACGAACTCGACCGCCACCTGGCCGCGGTCTCCGCGACCGCCCCGGGCGGCCCGGGCGGGTCTGCGCGCGGGCATCCGTCAGCCCTCCCGGCCGCGGCGCAGCCAGGGGCCGGCCGTGCGGGCCACCGCTCGGGGGGGCCGTACCGCGAGGGCCGTGCCCGGGCTTCCCGGGGCGGCGGCCTCGGGTTCCGCCGTGGCCGGGGGTGTCAGCAGACCGAGTTCGCCGGCCAGGGTCCACAGCGCCTGCTTGACGGTGGAGCGGTTGTCGAGGTCCTGCACCCGGCCCGCGTCGATGACCGCCTGGAGTTCTTTGAAGGCGGCCGGGACCGGGGTCCGGGTGGCCCGGGTCTTCGTGATCTTCTCGATCAGCGCGGGCTGGATCTCGGTGTGCTTGCTCCAGCGGTTGACCACCATGGCGGTGTCCTCCGCCTTGCGGACCTGGAGCCGTTCCCACATCCGGACCAGGCGCTTGGCGGCGCGTACGCAGACCACGTCCGGCGTGGTGACCAGGACGGCCACGTCCGCCGACTCCACCGCCGCCGCGTTCGCGCCGGTGACCTGGGTGCCGCAGTCGATGACGACGAGCTCGTACCGGCTGCGCAGGGCGGCGAGGATGTGCCGGGCGGCGCGTTCGTCGACCTCCTCACCGCGTTCGCCGTCGGCCGGGGCCAGCAGCAGCGCCAGCCCGGTCCGGTCGTCGTAGACCGCGTCCTGGAGCACCCGCGGCGAGATGTCCTGGATGCCGGCGAGGTCGGCGATCGAGCGCCGGAACTGCACGTCGAGGTACGAGCCGACGTCGCCGGCCTGGAGGTCCATGTCGACCAGGGCGGTACGCCGTCCCGAGGCGGCCGCGGCGAGCGCGAACTGCACGGCGGTGAAGGTGGTGCCGACGCCGCCCTTGGCTCCGGTGACGGTGACCACCCTGCCGCCGGGGCCGGTGAACACGTCGGCTCCCCGGCCGAGGTGGCGGCGCACTCCCACGGACCACTGGGCGGCGGACTGGACGCGGGCGGCGAGTTCCTCGTACGCGAGCGGCAGACCGATCAGGCCGCGCGCGCCGGAGTCCATTGCGGCCGAGAACAGCGCCGGGCCGGCATCGGAGGACACCAGCACCACACCGACCGCCGGGAAGCGGAGCGCGACCTCGCGGATCAGGTCGAGGGCGGGCACCGGACCGATCCGCTCGTGGACGAGGACGACCTCGGGCAGTTCGTCGATGGACTCGGCGGCCAGCCGGCCCAGGGTGTCGAGCAGCGTGGTGGAGTCGGGGACCGGGGCGCCCGGCTCGGCGGCCGGGAGCTGGCTGAGGAGGGTGGAGATGGCTCGGGCGGCGTCCGGGTCGCCGGCCGCGGGGAGGATTCGGGTGGTCATCCGGGCCTCACTTGTCCCCGTCGAGGGTGTACGTGCGGTCGCCCGCACCGGGCGCGGAGTCGGTGCCGGGGGCCACGAGGGCCAGGCGTACGTGCTCCGCGAAGGACTCGGCGTACGCGACGCGCTGGGTGTCCTTGGTGTTCAGGGCGAAGGTGATCGGGACCGCCTCGGCGGGGCCCTTCTTGTCGCTGTCCTTGTCGAGGGCGGTGAGCTTGCCGACGTTCAGGACGCGGGCGTTGGACACGATGATCACCGAGCGCGAGGGCTCGGTGTCCTTGGCGCCCTTGAAGGTGGCGATGATGTTGACCTTGGCGCCGGAGTAGATCTTTCCGGCGACGCCGGTCGCCGCGTCGATCATGATGGCGATCTCCTGCTCACCGGGCTGGAGCTGCGGCTTGTCGACGAACATGCCCGCCTGGAGCAGCGAGCCCTTGCGCAGGGTGGTGAGCGTGATCTTGTCCTTGAGCTGCCCGAGGTCCGTGACGGCGGTGTCGGCCAACCAGCGCTTGGGGATGGAGACTTCCTCGAACTGGCCCGGCGAAAGCGGGCTGTACGGCGCGATGTCGCCCTTGGCGCGGTAGGCGACGACCTCGGCCCCGACCTTGGAATTGACGTCGCCGATCACCACGAGGACCCCGCCGAACGCCGCGAGGGCGCACAGGACCGACAGGACCAGCAGGATGACGCCGCGGCGCTGGCGTGAGTTCATGTGCCGTACTACCTCGCCGTTCTTCGATCGTTCGGGGCGGTCAGTGTCTTGGTCCTGGGGCGCCGGAGAAGGCCGGGGGCGCGCTCCGGCCCCCGTTCCCGGCCGGCGGCGGTGCGGTCAGCGGTGCGGCGCAGAACCCGCAGCGGTCGCCGATGAGTTCGAGGCCGCACCAGTGGCACTGCTCGCGCCGGACGGAAGCCACCAGCTGGTAGAGCACGGCCGGGTCCGGGATGGCGGCGGCGAATTCCACGAGCTTCGGCGTGGCCCACCAGACGGGCGAGTCGGCCGGGAGCGGGTTCTCCATCACGCCCTGGACCCGCCAGGCGGGGGCGAGTTCGGCCGCCACCCAGTCGGAGGCGAGCTGGCCGCGCGCGAAGGTGAGGTGGGTGGCGAACGCGGGGCCGGGCGGTAGCCCGGAGCCGCCGCCGTGCGCGCCGCCGCCGTGCGCCCCGCCACCGGAGCCGGTCAGTTTGGCCAGGTGCGGGGTCGGGTGGGCCAGTACGGCGAACTGCGCGCTCGGCGACCACGACCGGGCGTGCGCCTTGAGGCCGACGGGGACCCGGTCCAGTTTGGCGACCGAGCCCAGCAGGGCCCCGGCGTGGATGTAGTGGGACAGGAGCCGGGCGGCGGAGGCGATGATCCCGGGGCTGAAGTCGCAGACGCTGAGCTGGCGCAGCTGACGTACCAGCAGGGCCGTTGCCAGCGGAGGCAGATCGATGTCGAGGAGCGCGATCCGGTCGGTTTCGAGGATGGCCCGCACCGCGTGCAGCCGCTGGACGGTCGCCGTGGGCAGCCAGGGCGGTACGACGGCCACGAGGTGGCCGTGGCGCTCCAGCAGGGCGCTCGCCTCGGCGATGGCGCCCGCCAGGTCGAGCTGTCCGGGCGGATGCAGGACGACGGCCGGCGGCGTGTGCCGGTCAGGGGCCGGCAGCACCAGATCGGCGCTGGTGACGGCAATGGCGGTCGGCACGCGAATCCCCCTGTTCACCCCGTACGCCCCATGTGTCGGCGCCGCCGCCACGTACGCGCACCCCTGCGCGACCGCAAACGATCGGTGCCCTTCCCCCTTGCCCCAGCACCATATCCGCGTCGTCCCTGGCAGGGCAGGGCCTTGGTGATTCCCGTCCAGGAGGCCCTTGGCACAGGTGGCGGGAAAACCGGACAACCGGGATCGGATGCCCAATCAATTCAAGCCACATTGCAAAGAGTCTTGACACGGGGATTGGTCTGGACCAACTTGGGGCCAGCGCGTCGCCACCCACCGACGGGGCTTCCCCCACCCATGGCTCCGGGCGTTGACCCGCGTGTTCCACCGCCCCCTTTCACATCCCCTTCTCCCCCCACGGAGACCACGTGAACCGCATACGCCCGCTCGCCCTCCTGGGCGCCGCCACCCTGACCGCAGGCGGTCTGACCGCCCTCGCCACCGGCACCGCGCAGGCCGCCGACGTCAACGTCGCCCGCAACGGAGGCTTCGAGTCCGGGCTCTCCAACTGGACCTGCACCGCCGGGAGCGGGGCCGTCGTCTCCTCCCCCGTGCACGCCGGGGCCGCCGCCCTCAGGGGCACCCCGTCGGGCCAGGACAACGCGCAGTGCAGTCAGACCGTCACGGTCAAGCCGAACTCGACGTACACGCTCGGCGAGCAGGTGCAGGGCTCGTACGTCTACCTCGGCGTGACCGGCACCGGCACGCAGGACGCGTCCACCTGGACCCCCGGCTCGGGCGGCGGCTGGCAGCAGCTGTCGACCACGTTCACGACGGGGCCGAACACCACGCAGGTCACGGTGTGGACGCACGGCTGGTACGGGCAGCCCGCCTACGTCGTCGACGACTTCAGCGTCTTCGGCCCGGACGGGGGCGGCGGCACCGACCCCGGCCCGTCCGTTCCCGGCGCCCCGGCCGGGGCCGCCGTTTCCGGCCAGAGCGCGAACGGGCTCACCCTTTCGTGGAACGCGGTCAGCGGGGCCACCGGCTACTACCTCTATCAGGACGGAGTCCGCGTCAAGACCGTGTCCGGCTCCCCCGCCCAGATCACCGGGCTCGCCGCGGCCACCTCGTACTCCTTCCAGGTGAGCGCGTACAACGCGGCCGGCGAGGGCCCGAAGTCGGCGGCGGTGACCGGCACGACGACCGGCGGCGGGAACCCGAACCCGAACCCGTCGGTGCCCAAGCACGCGCTGACCGGCTACTGGCAGAACTTCAACAACGGCGCGACCGTCCAGAAGATCTCCGACGTCCCGTCCCAGTACGACATCGTCGCCGTCTCCTTCGCCGACGCCACGACCACGCCCGGGGCCATCGCCTTCAACCTCGACTCGGCCGGCCTCGGCGGCTACACCGTCGCCCAGTTCAAGGCCGACATCGCCACGAAGAAGGCGGCCGGGAAGTCGGTCATCCTCTCCATCGGTGGCGAGAAGGGCACCATCTCGGTGAACGACCCGGCCTCCGCGAACAACCTGGCGAATTCGGCGTACGCGCTGATGCAGGAGTACGGCTTCAGCGGGATCGACATCGACCTGGAGAACGGCCTCAACCCGACCTACATGACGCAGGCGCTGCGCTCGCTGTCCGCCAAGGCCGGCTCGTCGCTCGTCATCACGATGGCGCCGCAGACCATCGACATGCAGTCGACGGCGGGCGGCTACTTCAAGACGGCGCTGAACATCAAGGACATCCTGACCGTCGTCAACATGCAGTACTACAACAGCGGCTCGATGAACGGCTGCGACGGCAAGGTCTACGCGCAGGGCTCGGTGGACTTCCTCACCGCACTGGCCTGCATCCAGCTGGAGGGCGGTCTCGACCCCTCGCAGGTGGGCATCGGCGTGCCGGCCTCGCCGAGCGGCGCGGGCAGCGGGTACGTCTCCCCGACCGTCGTGAACAACGCGCTGGACTGCCTGACCAGGGGCACGAACTGCGGGTCCTTCAAGCCGTCGAAGACCTACCCGGGGCTGCGCGGTGCGATGACCTGGTCGACCAACTGGGACGCCAAGGCGGGTGGCGCTTGGTCCAACGCGGTGGGTCCGAAGGTTCACGGCTTGCCCTAGGCGGTACGTGTGGGGGTGGCCGTCCCGGCATTTTGGCCGGAATGCAGTTCTTGACCGGGACATGCCACAAGAGCACGCTGTGCGCGTCCGCACGGCTACCCCCACACTCCCACCCAGGAGAACGCATGCGGCTCCACACCCGACGCAGGGCCGCCGTCACGGCGGCCCTGCTCGCTCTGGCGCTCGGCGCACCCGCCTACGGCATGAGCGCGACGGCGGCCCCGCCGCCCACCCCCTCGACCGCCACCCAGGACGAGGCGATCAACCAGTACGAGATCAAGGGCCCGGCCACGGCGGCCGAGCGAACGGCCCTGCTCCGTACGGGCGTCTCGATCGACGAGGTCGACGCCCGCTCGGTCGTCGTCAGCGCCGACACCATGCAGGCGGCGCAACTGCGGGCGCTCGGCTACGAGCTCACCGCGCTGCCCGGGCCGCCGGACCGCTCCGAGCGGGGTGTCACGGCGAGCCCGATGGACTTCCCGTCCAAGGACTCGATGTACCACAACTACGCCGAGGCGAGCGCGGAGATCGACCAGCGCATCGCCCAGTACCCCTCGATCATGAGCAAGAAGGTGATCGGAAAGTCATACCAGGGCCGGGACATCGTCGCCATCAAGATCAGCGACAACGTCGCGACCGACGAGAACGAGCCCGAGGTGCTCTTCACGCACCACCAGCACGCCCGCGAGCACCTGACCGTCGAGATGGCGCTCTACCTGCTCAAGGAGTTCGGCTCCAAGTACGGCAGCGACACGCGGATCACCAACATGGTCAACGCCCGCGAGATCTGGATCGTGCCGGACCTCAACCCGGACGGCGGCGAGTACGACATCGCGACCGGCTCCTACCGCTCCTGGCGCAAGAACCGGCAGCCGAATTCCGGCTCGTCGTACGTCGGCACCGACCTGAACCGGAACTGGGACTACAAGTGGGGCTGCTGCGGCGGCTCCAGCGGCAGCAAGAGCTCCGAGACCTACCGCGGTGCGGCCGGCGAGTCGGCCCCCGAGGTGAAGGTGGTCGCGGACTTCGTCCGCAGCCGCGTGGTCGGTGGCAAGCAGCAGATCACCGCAGCCATCGACTTCCACACGTACAGCGAGCTGGTGCTGTGGCCGTTCGGGTGGACGTACAACGACACGGCGCCGGGCCTGACGGCCGATGACCTCGCCGTGTACAAGACCATCGGCACGAGCATGGCCAACAGCAACGGCTACACCCCGGAGCAGTCGAGCGACCTGTACATCACGGACGGCACGATCGACGACTGGCTGTGGGGCAACCAGAAGATCTTCGCCTACACCTTCGAGATGTACCCGTCCGACACCGGCGGCGGGGGCGGCTTCTACCCGCCGGACGAGGTGATCGACCGGGAGACGACGCGCAACCGCGACGCCGTCCTGCAACTGCTGGAGAACGCGGACTGCATGTACCGCGCGATCGGGAAGCAGTCGCAGTACTGCGCGTAGCGCCTTGCGGATCCGGACCGGGGGCGCCCCACCGCCAGGGGGGCGCCCCGCTCGGCGTTCAGGCGGCGGGGAGGAACGCCAGCGTGCGCCTCGTGTCGCGGTGCGCGGGCCCGAGCACCCGGACACGGGCGCGGTGGACCTCCTCGAAGAGCGGGCGGGCCGCGGCTTCGCCCTCGACGAGCAGCACCGTGTGGGCCAGGGCGAACCGGGTGTCCAGGGTGTGCGGGTGTTCCGCGCCGAGCACTCGGGTCCTCGCCCCGCACACCTCCTCGTACAGCAGCCGGGCCGCCCGCGGGTCGTCGCCGTGCACCACCACGGCGAGGTTGTGGGCGATGTGCAGCGCGCGGTAGTGGTCCGGGCCCAGCGTGTTCCGGCTGCGTTCGTACAACTGCCGGAACATGTCCCCGGACGCCGCATCACCGGCACGGGCCAGCATGACGGCCAGCGCGTCGCCGGCGCCGAGGCTGTCGGGGTGGTCCGGGCCGTTGACCCGCACGGCTTCCAGGTACGCCTCCTCCGCGAGTCCGCACGCGACTGCCCGGTCCCCGTGCCGGTACACGGACCTGGCGTGGCAGGCCCTGGTGTACAGGGTCAGGGGGTGTGCCGGACCGAGGTGTTCGGTCGCCTCGCGGACGAGCCCCTCCAGTGCGTCCAGGGTGCACGGCCGCCGTCCGCCCACCTGCCGGCGCCCGCGGACCTGTCGCACCCGGGCGGCCAGCACCACGGCATGGTGCGGCCCGTACTCCGCGGCCAGGTCGGGCAGCAGGCCGCCGAGGCGGTCCAGGGCCTCCTCCGCATCGCCGGCCAGAAAGCCGGCACGGACCGCGCCGAGCCGGGCGAGCAGGGTGATCCGGTCGGCCGGCCCGCTGCCGGCCAGGTCCCGGTGGAGCCGGCGCCCCAGCGCCGGGTCGCCGGCGCTGGTGGTCCACGCGGCCAGGCGGAGTGCGGCGAGCCGGGTGAGCGGGTGCCGGGCGCCCAGCACTTCGCGACAGTCGGCGGACAGGGCGGCGGTCAGTACGCGCGCCGTGCGCACGTCCCCCGCCTCCCCGGTCCAGTACGCGACGACGTGGCGGACCGGGAGCATCCCCGGATCGTGCGGCCCGAGGGCTCGCTCGGCGCAGCGCAGGAGTTCCCGGGATACGTCGCAGGCCCGGCGGTAGAGGCCCAGTGCCGCCAGCTCGCCGACCACGGCCGCGATGCGGGTGAGGCGGCCGTCCGTCAGCCAGGCGGACTCGGTCCCGGTACCCATGCCGGCCCGTTCGAGCGGGTCGTCCCAGCCGAGCGCCCCGCCGGTCAGGGCGCCGGCCGGCGGGGCGTCGCGCCGGCCCCGGTCGTCGAGGGTTTCCCATCTCCCCTGCCAGGAAGTCCTCTCGCGCCAGGGTGCTGCGGCCGGATCCCCGGGCGCCGTGCGCGCGAGCAGGAGTTCCACCAGAGCCGCGAGTTGCCCGGTGCACGACTTGCCGACCCTCCTGTCCCCGTCCTCCAGCAGGCGGTGCACGCTCGACCTGGGCAGGTGGGGATTCGCCTTCCGCATCTCCTGGAAGGTCATTCTGGAGGCCTTTTTCAGCGCCCGCAGATCGGAGCGGAACCGGCGCCATGAGTCCGTCATGGCGCCGATCCTTCCGCACGGGCAACCGCCGCGGGCCGTGTTCGGGACGTCCCGGCCGCCGTCCGGAACGGGCCGCGCCCGTCCGTGAACGCGGGGGAACGGGCGCGGCCGTGGCCTGCTGGTGGTCACGGCCGGAGCGCACGCCCCGGCCTCGACCGGACGGAGTTCCACCATGACCGTGTCCACACCCGCGCGCCGCCCGTACTTCGAGCTGCGTGTCGGCGCCTTCGAGATGAGCCTGTCACGGCGCCCGGCCCGGCTGATCGGCTGGCTGGGCTCCGCGCTCGTCACGGCGGGTGGCGCCTGGCTGGGCGCCAACTGGCCGTTCTGACGGGCTGTTCAGGACAGGACGGCGAGAGCGTCGATCTCGATGAGGAGGCCCGCGGGCAGGCCGACGTAGACCGTGGTGCGGGCGGCCGGGGCCTCCCGCAGGCCCTGCTCCTCGAAGTACGCGTCGTAGAGGTCGTTCATCTCGGCGAAGTGCCCGGTGTCGGTCAGGTACACCCGGATCATCATCACGTCGTCCCAGCCCGCACCCCCGGCCTCCAGTACGGAGCGGACGTTCTCCAGGGTCTGGAGGGTCTGTTCGCGCAGGGTCGGCCCGGCGGGGGTGGGCGGACGGCCGTCCACGTGCGGGAGGAAACCGACCTGGCCGGCGACCTGGAGGACGTTCCCCTTGCGGACGCCGTGCGAGAACCGTGCGGGCGGGGTGGTGTGGGTGTCGGGCGTGATGGCGGTCTTCTCGGTCGCGCGGGGCGTGCGGGTCGCGTCGGTCACGGGGTGTCGTCCTTCTGTGCGGAACCGGAGTACTCCCGGCTGATGGTGTCGGCGGTGCGCAGGACCAGCGGCAGCAGTTCGAGCAGGCCCTCGGCGGTGACGACCACGCTCGGCGCGGAGACGGACAGGGCGGCGACGACCCGTCCGTCCGGCCCGCGCACGGGCGCGCCCAGGCAGTTGACGGACTCCTCGTGCCCGCCCAGGTCCGTGGCCCAGCCCTGCTCCCGTACGAGGGCCAGCTCGCGCAGGAAGGCCTGCGCGTCGGGGGTGGAACGGGGTGTGTGGCGCGGGTAGTCGATCCGCTCGGCGAGGCTGCGCCGCTCCTCCTCGGGGAGGTCGGCGAGCAGCAGCTTCGCGACGGCGGCGACGGTGAGCGGGACGGGTCTGCCGATGCGGGAGTACATCCGGACCGGGTAGCGGCTCTCGACCTTGTCGACGTACACGACCTCGTCGTCCTGGTGGAGGGCGAGGTGCACGGTGTGGCCGGTGAGCCGGTTGAGCTCGACGAGGTGGGGGTGGGCGATGGTGCGGACGTCCAGGTTCTCGACGGCCTCCGCGGCGAGCGCGAACAGTTGGGCCCCCAACCGGTAGCGGCCGTCGGGCTGGCGGTAGACGAATCCGTGCTCGTGCAGGGTGCGCAGTAGCCGTAGCGCGGTGCTCTTGTGGACGTCGAGCTCCTCGGCGACCTCGCCGAGGCCCGCCGGGCCCCGTGCCAGCAGCGGCATGATCCGAAGCGCCCGCTCCACCGACTGACTCACGCCGCGCCCTCTCGTGCCGGTCTGCCGCAGTGCCGCGCGGCAGGGCGGACGTTGACCCGCCGTCACCCGGGATGTTAGACAGCTTGCAGCGCCACACGCAATGACCGTTGCACGACCTGCAACACCACTCGCCATACCTCGGGAGGCACCGCACATGCCCAGTGACCCCGTCCAGGCCCTCGCGGCCGAACCGGTGGACCACCGCTTCAAGGGCCTGCCCCCGGACGCCGCATCGCTCGGCCTCACCGTCGGCGCCCTGGCGGCCGAGCGCCGGGACCTCTACACGGGCGGGTTCACCACGCCGGTGCTCACCCTCGACGCCGAGGCGCTGGAGCACAACCTCACCGCCCTCGGCACGTACGCCGCCCGCCACGACCTCGCCTTCGCCCCGCACGGCAAGACCTGCATGGCGCCGCAGCTCTTCCGGCGCCAGCTCGAACACGGTGCCTGGGGCATCACCGCCGCCGTCCCCCACCAGGTCCGCGTCTACCGCGCCTTCGGCATCCAGCGGATCTTCCTGGCCAACGAGCTCGTCGACCCGGCGGCACTGCGCTGGGTGGCCGCCGAACTCGCCGCCGACGCCGGCTTCCGCTTCCTCTGCTACGTCGACTCCGTGCGCGGCGTCCAGCTGATGGACCGGGCCCTGCAGGGGCAGCCCCAGGTCGTCGACGTCGTCGTCGAACTCGGCGCCGGCGAGGGCGCCCGTACCGGCGCGCGGACCGACGAGGACTGCCGGGCCGTCGCCGACGCCGTGGCCGAGACCTCCACCCTGCGCCTGGTCGGCGTCGCCGGGTACGAGGCCGAGGTCCCCGACGCCGACCCGGATTCGGTCCACGCGTACCTGCGCCGGCTCACCGCGCTCGCCGTCGAGTTCGACAAGGCCGGGCGGTTCGCCCGTACCGACGAGATCGTCGTCAGCGCCGGCGGTTCGGCCTGGTTCGACGCCGTCGCCGATGTGTTCGCCGAGCTCCCGGAGCTGTCCCGGCCCGTCCTGCGGCTGCTGCGCTCCGGCGCGTACGTGTCCCACGACCACGGCTGGTACACCCGCCTCACCCCCTTCAACCGGGTCCCCGAGGAGGGCGGCCTGCGCCCCGCCTTCCGGCTCTGGACCCAGGTCGTCTCCCGGCCTTCGCCCACGCAGGCCTTCGTCAACGCCGGCAAGCGCGACATCGCCTACGACCTGGGCCTGCCCGAGGCCGAGCTGGTCCGCGACGCCCTGACCGGCGAGGAGCGCCCGGCCGGCGGCGTCCGCGTGGTCAAACTGTCCGACCAGCACGCCTGGCTGGAGACGGACTCCGCCGAGGACGTGCAGGTCGGCGACTGGGTGGCGCTCGGCATGTCCCACCCCTGCACGATCTTCGAGAAGTGGCCTCTGATCCCGGTCGTGGAGGCCGACGGCACGGTCACCGACTACGTCCGCACCTTCTTCTAGCGCAGCCGCGCCGGTGGACCTGGTCATCCACGGGGCCCGCGTCGTCGACGGCACGGGCGGGCCCTCGTACACCGCCGACGTGGGCGTCCACGAGGGCCGGATCGCCGAGATCGGCCGGATCCGCTGCGGTGGCCTGCGGAACGTCGACGCGCACGGTCTCGCCCTGGCCCCGGGCTTCGTCGACATGCACGCGCACAGCGACCTCGCCCTGCTGCGCGACCCGGACCACAGCGCCAAGGCCGCCCAGGGCGTGACCCTCGAAGTCCTGGGCCAGGACGGGCTCTCGTACGCGCCCGCCGACGACCGCACCCTCGCCGGGGTCCGGGCCGCGATCACCGGCTGGAACGGCACGGGCGACGACATCGCGTTCGACTGGCGGGACGTGCGCGGCTACCTGGACCGGCTCGACCGCACCGGCATCGCCGTCAATGCCGCGTACCTCGTCCCCCAGGGCACCGTCCGCGCGTACGCCCTCGGCTGGGACGACCGCCCCGCCACCCCCGCCGAGCTCGACCGGATGCGCACGCTCGTCGCCGAGGGCCTCGCGCAGGGCGCCGTCGGGATGTCCTCCGGGCTGACCTACACCCCGGGCATGTACGCGTCCGACGCCGAACTGACCGAGCTGTGCCGGGTGGTGGCCGCGTACGGCGGCTACTACTGCCCGCACCACCGCTCGTACGGGCGCGGCGCGCTCGCCGCGTACGCCGAAGTGATCGGGCTGGCCCGGGAGGCGGGCTGCGCCCTGCACCTCGCGCACGCCACCATGAACTTCGCGGAGAACGAGGGCCGGGCGGGCGAACTCCTGGCCCTCCTGGACGGGGCCCTCGCCGCCGGGGCCGACATCACCCTCGACTCCTACCCGTACACCCCCGGCTGCACGACCCTCGCCGCGCTCCTCCCGGGCTGGGCCCACGAGGGCGGGCCCGGCGCCGTACTCGCCCGCCTGCGCGACGACGCCGAGGCCGAGCGGATCCGGTACGCGCTGGAGGTGACCGGGGCGGACGGCTGCCACGGCGTCCCCGTCGACTGGACGACGATCGAGATCTCGGGGACGGCGGACCCCGCGCACGGGGCGTACGTCGGCACGCGCCTGCGGGACTGGGAGAGCGCCCGGCGGCTGCTGCTGGCGGACCGGCTCGGGCCGACGGTCCTCCAGCACGTCGGCCACGAGGAGAACGTCCGGGCGATCATGCGACACCGGGTGCACACCGGCGGCTCCGACGGCATCCTCCAGGGAGCGAAACCGCATCCGCGGGCGTACGGGACCTTCCCGCACTACCTCGGGCACTACGTGCGCGAGCTCGGCGTGCTCTCGCTGGAGGAGTGCGTGGCCCACCTGGCGGGCCGTCCGGCCGCCCGACTGCGGTTGTCCGACCGGGGGTTGCTGCGCACCGGGTACCGCGCCGACCTCGTCCTCTTCGATCCGGACACGGTCGCGGCCGGATCCACGTACGAGAGCCCGCGCGCACTGCCGGTCGGTATCCCGCACGTGCTGATCGACGGCCGGTTCGTGATGCGGGACGGGCGCAGGACGGACGTTCTGGCCGGCCGGGCGGTCCGCAGGACACCGCACCACGGCCGTTGAGGCGCCAGGTCGTTGGGGTCGGGGGCGTCGGCGATCCGAGGCGTCCGCCTACGATGGGCGGCATGTTCGCCTTTGTCCCCGCCGCGCTGTTTTTCCTCCTCTTCTGCGTGAGCGTGCGGGAGGACCGCCGGCGCTTCCGGAACGCGGTCCTCCTGGGCCTCACCCTCATGTGCGGGTCGATCGGCCTGTTGTTCCAGATACCCGCGCTGCCGTCACCGCTCGACGCGATGGCGGTGCTGCTGGTGCTCACGGTGCCGACGGTCGGCACGCTCGTCCTCGCCGGCTACCTGATCCGCAACGGCCTGACGATGGTCCGCAAGGAGGGCCGCAGGCCGACCAATCTGCTGTCCATGGCGGCGGGCCTGGGGATCCTCGCGCTGATCGCGCTGGTCCTCGGGGTGGCCGGCCGGGGCTCCCGGGTCGCGGACACGATGGTGGCGGGTCTGGTCATGCTCGTCGGCTACGTCTCCTTCCTCTTCCTCTGCTTCCTCGTCTACGCCTTCCTCTACGGCCGGATCACGGTCCGCGGCGACGTCGACTACGTGGTGGTGCTGGGCTCCGGCCTGATCTGCGGCGAGCGGGTGTCCCCACTGCTGGCCTCCCGGCTGGAGAAGGGCCGGGAGATACACGCCGCCCAGGTGGCCCGCGGCGGCCGGGTGCCGCTGCTGCTGGTCTCGGGCGGCCAGGGGACGGACGAGAAGCTCTCGGAGGCGCGGGCGATGGCCGACTGGCTGATCGCGCGGGGCGTCCCGGAGGAGCGGATACGGCTGGAGGACCGCTCCTGCACGACGAAGGAGAACCTGGCCTTCAGCCGCACGGTCATGGCGGAGGCCGATCCCGGCTACCGCTGCGTGGTCGTCACCAACAACTTCCACGCCTTCCGGGCCGCGATGACGGCCCGCAGGGCCGGGGTCAACGGGCAGGTGCTGGGCTCCCCGACCGCCACGTACTTCTGGCCGAGCGCCACCCTGCGCGAGTTCGTCGCGGTGTTCTGGGAACACCGGACGGTCAACCTCGGCATCTGCGCGGCCATCTCCGCCCTGACCACCGCGGCGGCCATCGCCCCGGTGTAGCGCCCCGGTGTAGCGCCCGGTTCGAGGCCCGGGACCGTGCGGGAGGGGCCGACATGCGTTCTTGGCGCCGCCGCCGGAGGATGAGGGGATCGGGGGGCATTCCGAGGAGGTAACCGATGGACAGTGAATCGGACCAGCAGCCCAAGCGGCCGGCCAAGCTGTACAGCGGCGGGGAGCGGCCGTACGACCCTGAGGACCTCGTGATGGTGCGAGGGATGGAGCCGACTCCGGAGCGGCTCGAAAAGGCGCGCCAGCTGATCGAGAAGGAGGGTCCGCAGGTCATCGAGCGCTACCTGCCCTGACGGGGGCGGTGGCGCTGCACGGAAGCTGCTGGCGGCCCCGGCCGGGGTCGGTCCCCGGCCGGGGCCACACGCATGCCGCTACGAAGCACTGCCCGCGGTGGCGGGAACGCCGGATGCGCGCAGGCTCCACCAGACCGAGCCGAGCAACAGCGCCCCGGGGAGGATCCCCGCGACGGCGGCGATGGCCGCCTGGGAGGAACCGAGGGCGGCCAGCACCAGGCCCGCGGCGCCGCACGCGGACATGGCGGCGGCCAGCCGGTTCAGGGCCGCCGTCCGCCAGACGGCGGCGAGCCCGAAGAAGTGCAGCCCGACCGCGAGCGCGACCCAGGCGACCACGGCGTGCGGGGCGTCCAGCGGGCCGTTGATGACGAGGATCCCGGCCGCGGCGACGAGCACTTCGGCGCCCACCACGTACACGTAGCGCCGGCCGAAGTACGACCGCGCCACGGCGCCCTCGGGCCTGTCCGGCCGGGGCGCGGGGCTGCGGCGGACCCCGCGGAACACGGCCAGGAAGGCGATCAGCGCGAGCACCCGCAGCGGGATGGCGGCCGCCGTCGGCAGGGCTGCCGCGTTCACCTGGATGAAGGCGAGCCCGAAGGTCGCCCCGATGATGCGACCCGTCTTTTCCCTTGTCATGGACACATGATCACCGATGGTGATCATGAGCCACAAAGCGCGCGCCCCGGGCCGGCCGCATCCAGAATCGGTGAAGGATCGTTAAGCCGCGTGGGGGGTCTGATTTCGGAGGCACCGCCATGCAGACGATCACCATCGACTGGGACCACCCCACCGACCCGAAGCCGGGCCGCGAACGGGACCACGTACAGGACTACGTGGCGACCGGCGGACTCGACGGCCACCTCTGGCACGGGGTCCCCACACTCCTGCTCACCACGTTCGACCGGGCCACGGGCCGCACCGCCCGGACCCCGCTGATCTACTCGACGGACGAGGGCCGGCACATCGTGCTCGCCGCCGACTGGGGCGCCCCGGAGCACCCGGCCTGGTACCGGAACCTGACGGCCCACCCCGAGGTCCGCCTCCAGGTCGGCGCGGCGGTGTTCCGGGCCACGGCCCGTACGGCGTGCCCGGCGGAGCGGGACGTCTACTGGCCGGCGATGACGGCCCTGTGGCCCCTCTTCGACGACTACCGCAGCGCCGCGGCCCCCCGGGAGATCCCCCTGGTGATCATCACCCCGTAGCGCCCGACCCCCACGGGCGGCGGCCGGGCCGGCCCTCAGGCGACGTCATAGACCGTCACCGCGACATCCCGGGCGCACAGAGCCCCGGTGACCAGCGGCTCGATGCGGGACCACGTGCCGCCGGCCAGGCCACAGCCGATGCGCGGCATGTGGACCGAGGCGCCCAGTTCGAGCGCGTGCCCCGCGAGGGCCGCGAGGCAGCGCTCCACCGCGTCGTAGCGGATCGGGGGGCCGCCGCTGCCCGTGCGTATGCCGCGCTGGCCGACCATGTTGGCCACCCAGACGTCCTCCCGCACCCGGACCAGCTGGACGGCGCCCAGCCCGAAGTCGTTGCCGCTGCGGCGCCGGTGCCAGGCCCGGAACTCCTTCTCGGGCTCGGGCCAGCGCTTCGAGAGGGCCACCACGAAGCCCTTGCCCCACCCTCCGATGTCGTTGCACACGTGCGCGATGATCTTCGGCCCCTTGGCCTGCGGACTGGTCGCGTCCCCCGCGATGATCCTCAGCTGCTCCATGCCCCGCCCCTTTCCCCCACCAGCGACTCTCCCCACCCACGACCGTACGGGCAGGCACTGACAACCGGGTCGTGCGTGGCCGCCGGCCGGCCCCGCCCCGCGCCGACCGCGGGCTCCCCGAAGTGACGAGCGCAACACCGTTACTCCCCCGCACCCGTGGACTCACCCATTCCGCAGGCCGGAACGCCGCGGTGGCCGCCGTTTCCAAGGGTGGACCGCACCGACACCCTCTCATCGCGCGAAACAGGACATATCCCACCCCCTAGTCCCGTTCCGAATAGCCCGGCGGACCGGCCGCCGGGCCCGTAAGCTCCCGTCATGCAGGTGATCCAGTCAACGAAACTCGCCAATGTCTGCTACGAGATCCGCGGCCCCGTCCTCGAAGAGGCGATGCGGCTCGAAGCAGCAGGTCATCGCATCCTCAAGCTGAACACCGGCAACCCCGCGGCCTTCGGCTTCGAGTGCCCGCCGGAGATCCTTGAGGACATGCTCCGCAACCTGGGCAACGCCCACGGGTACGGGGACGCGAAGGGGCTGCTCTCCGCGCGCCGCGCGGTCATGCAGCACTACCAGACCAAGGGCATCGAGCTGGACGTCGAGGACATCTACCTCGGCAACGGCGTCTCCGAACTGATCCAGATGTCGATGCAGGCGCTGCTCGACGACGGCGACGAGGTCCTCGTCCCCGCGCCGGACTACCCGCTGTGGACCGCCTCCGTCTCCCTGGCCGGCGGCACGGCCGTGCACTACCGCTGCGACGAGCAGTCCGACTGGATGCCGGACCTGGCCGACATCGAGCGCAAGGTCACCGACCGCACCCGCGCGATCGTGATCATCAACCCGAACAACCCGACCGGCGCCGTCTACGACGACGAGATGCTGCGCGGGCTCACCGACATCGCGCGCCGCCACAACCTGGTCGTCTGCTCCGACGAGATCTACGACCGGATCCTGTACGACGGCGCCACGCACACCAACACCGCCACCATTGCGCCCGACCTACTGACGCTCACCTTCAACGGGCTGTCCAAGAACTACCGCGTCGCCGGCTACCGGGCCGGGTGGATGGCGGTCTGCGGCCCCAAGAAGCACGCCTCGTCGTACATCGAGGGCCTGACGATCCTGGCCAACATGCGGCTGTGCGCGAACATGCCCTCGCAGCACGCCGTCGCGACCGCCCTCGGCGGCCGGCAGTCGATCAACGACCTGGTGCTGCCGGGCGGGCGGCTGCTGGAGCAGCGCGACACGGCGTACGACCTGCTGACGCAGATCCCGGGCATCACCTGCGTGAAGCCCAAGGGCGCGCTGTACCTCTTCCCGAAGCTCGACCCGGCCGTCTACAAGATCAAGGACGACCGCCAGATGGTCCTCGACCTACTGCGGGCCGAGAAGATCATGGTGGTCCACGGCACGGGCTTCAACTGGCCTGAGCCCGACCACTTCCGCATCGTGACGCTGCCGAACGCCAAGGACCTGGCGGACGCCGTGACCCGCATCGGCAAGTTCCTCGACGGGTACGGCCAGCCCTAGCCCCCGCATCCCAGATACCGGATCGAGCACAACTTTAGAACCGATCCAATGTAGGATGGCCTCCTGACCACGCAGGAGGCCTCCTCATGTACGAGCCGATCCGCACCAAGTCGGTCGTCCACCGCATGGGCGGCCACCCATCCGACAACCATGCCGGCTACCCACGGAGCAGCCGCGCCGAAGCGCTGGACACCCAGCTCGGCGGCCACCTGGCGGCCCTGCTCGCCGTCACCGACGAGCTCGGCCTCGACGGCGCCGCCGCCCGCATCGCCGCGCAGGTGACGCGGCTGCGCGGCTCCGAGCCCGCCCGTGCGCCGCACGCCGACGTCAACGACACCGCCGGCCTCACCGCCCTGCACCAGCGGGCCCATGACCTCGCCGGCCGCGCGCTGGTCGTCGCCGCGTCCCGCGCCGACACCACCGTCGCGATCCTCGCCGCCGAGCGCATGGACGCCCACGCCGCCGCCCTGGCCTCGCAGAACCTGGCCGGCAGCCTCTGACCGGCCCCGGTCCGGGGCCGCGGAGGCTCCGGACCGGGCGCCATCCCCCGGCTTACGGGGTCCGCGTGAACTCCGCGGCCGCGATGCCGCACCACGGCACGGTCGCGACCGGCCACACCGGCCCGACCGCCTCACCGCGCTCCGTCGCGCCCGGGACCACGCCCGGGACCCTCACCAGCGCCTGGGCCGCCCGGCCGCCCGGCTCCGCATCCGCCTCCTCACGGAACTCCACCGTGACGACGTACGCGCCGGTCCCCCCGGGCCGCCCCGCCACCTCCACCGCCGCGACCACCCGCCGGCTCCCGGCGTCGACCCGGCACCCGGTGACCCGTACGTCGTCCACCGCGGGCCGCGGCGGCGCCGCGCCCGGCTCGCCGCTGGCCCACACGTACAGGCCCAGCGGGGCGAACACCAGCAGGCCGGCCAGGACCGTCAGGCCGACCACCCAGCCCTGCCACTTCAACGCGCTCACGCCCATGTGACGATCCTCCCGGCCCGCCGCCCCGCCTGCCAGCACCGGCCGATCCACACAGCATTTCGAAGTGGGACCGCCTGGACACCTGACGTTCATGCGACTTCGCGCGGAATGTGGGTTTCCGCGAGCACGCTGCACCCGTGAGACGCATCCTAGGAATCGCCCTGGCGGTCCTCCTCCTCGGTGGCGTGGCCGCCATCTTGCTCGCCGGAGGAGACGAGCCGCCACACACGGCAACGAAGACCGTGAAAGGCGTCATCGGCTCCGAGAAGTCCGAATACTTCCGCGACCCCGACGTCGTCAAAGCCCTGGCCGACAAGGGCTACACCGTGAAGACCGAAACGTCCGGCTCCTGGGCGATGGACCAACTCGCCCTCAAGGACTTCGACTTCGCCTTCCCCAGCAGCAGCGAGCCCGCTCCGGAGATCGAGGCCGCGGCCGGCGTCAAGGGCGCCCAGACCACCAAGCCCTTCTTCTCCCCGCTCGTGGTCATCGCCCGCTCCAACGCCGCCAAGGTGCTCGCCGACAACAACCTCGCCAAGATGACCGGCAAGAACTGGGGGACCCTCTTCATGGGCCCCTACCTCAAGGCCGCCGACGAGAAGCGCAGTTGGCAGCAGCTGTCCGGCTCCGGCGCCTACGCCGAGCTGACGGGCACCGTGTTCATCAAGACCACCGACCCGGCGACGTCCAACTCCGGGGCCCTGTTCCTGGCCGCCACCTCGAACGTCGCCAACGGCAACAACGTGGTCTCCGACCAAGCCGGCATCGACCGCACCGCGCCCCTGATGCAGAAGCTGATCTCCGTCCAGGGCGCCCTGGAACCGAGCACCGACGATCCGTTCCGGGCCTTCATCTCCGGCAGCGGTGAACCGCTGATCCTCGCGTACGAGTCCCAGGTGGCGGCCCTGCTCCAGCAGAAGCAGGCGCCGGGCGACATGGTCGTGCTCTACCCGGACACCACCGTCAACTCCCCGCACACCTTCGTGCCGATCAGCGAGGACGCCAAGGAGCTCGGCAACCTCCTCGCCACCGACCCGAAGCTGCGCGAGCTGGCCGTCCGGCACGGGTTCCGGCCGCAGAACGGCGTGCCCGAGTTCACCGCGGCCACCGCCGCACACGCCGCGTACCTCAACCCGGAGCTGACCGGCATCCGCCAGATCAGCGCACCCACCGTCAAGATCCTCATGGCGCTGGCCGAGCGCGCCAAGGGCTAGGGGGACCATCCACATGACTTTGACTCCGCCCGAGGAGAGCCCGCTCGTCCTCACCGCTCCCGAACCCGTCGCCCCCGTCAAGCGGGAGCAGGCCTCGGGCCTCGTACCGCTCCAGGACGGGGTGCACGAGGAGATGGCCCGCCGGGCCGGGGAGTACATCGGCTCGCTCGCCGGGATCGACACCCGCTCCCCCGAGTTCGCGGGCCGCGTCGGCGAGATCTCCGGTCTCGGCTCCGCCGACATCCGCAGCGCCGCCCAGCAGTCCAACCGGATGCTCGACCGCGCCGTGCGGTCCCTCGGCTCCGACGGCGGCGACGCCCAGGCCCGGGTCGCGGGCTCGCTGGTCGAGCTGCGCCGCACCGTGGAGGACCTCGACCCGCGTGACGCGCCCGCCAAGGGCGTCAAGGCGCTCCTGGCGAAGCTGCCCGGTGGCAACCGGTTCCGCGACCGCGTGGCCAAGTACGCCTCCTCGCAGACCACCCTCAACAAGATCGTGGGCGCGCTGCGCGGCGGCCAGGACGAGCTGCGCCGCGACAACGCGGCCCTGCACACCGAGCGGGCACGCCTGTGGGAGACCATGGGCAAGCTCCAGGAGTACGCGGTCCTCACCGAGGCCCTCGATGCGGCCGTCGAGCAACGGATCGCCGAGTCGCAGCACACGGACCCGCAGGCGGCCGACGTGATGCGCGCCGACCTCCTCTTCCCGGTCCGGCAGAAGCACCAGGACCTGCTGACCCAGCTGGCGGTGTGCGCGCAGGGCTACCTGGCGATGGACGTGGTCCGCCGCAACAACGACGAGCTGATCAAGGGCGTCGACCGGGCCGCCACCACCACCGTCTCCGCACTGCGGATCGCCGTGATGCTGGCCTCGGCCCTGGAACGGCAGGGTGCGGTGATCGAGCAGGTCAACGCTCTGCAAGGGGCCACCGAGGGCCTGATCCTGGGCAATGCGGAGATGCTGTCCTCGCAGAGCGGGGAGATCCAGCGGATCGCCGCGAACCCGGCGGTGGGCGCGGAGACGCTGCGTACGGCCTTCGCGCAGATCTACCGGACGCTGGACGCGATCGACACCTTCAAGGCGCAGGCCACCGAGAACATGGCCGCCACCGTCGAGTCCCTGACCGGCGAGCTGCGGTCCGCCTCGGCCCACCTGGCCCGTACCCGCACCTCCGGTGTCCTGGAAGGCGGGCTCCAGTGAACGTCCGTACCGCATCCCTGCGCAGAAGGCTGGCCGCGGCCATCGCGCTCACCGCGACCCTGTTCGGGGCCTCGGCCTGCACCTCCGAGGGGCCCGCGAAGCCCAAGGGGGCGACCTACCAGGAGGGCAGACTGCGGGTCCTGGCCTCCAGCGAACTGGCCGACATGGAGCCGGTGCTGAAGGCCGCGAAGGCCGCCACCGGGATCAGCGTCGAGCTCACCTGGTCCGGCACCCTGGACGCGGCCGAGCAGGTCGCCTCCGGGAAGGCCGACGGCAAGTACGACGCGATCTGGCTGTCCTCCAACGACTATCTGCGGCTGCGGCCCGAGGCCGCCGGCAAGCTCAGCAGCGAGACGTCGGTGATGTCCTCGCCGGTCGCGCTCGGCATACGGGCGCAGGCGCTGGCCCGGCTCGGCTGGAAGCCGGAGGAGGTCACCTGGTCGGCGGTGCACGAGGCCGTCGCCGCCGGGAAGCTGACGTACGGGATGACCGACCCGGTGCGCTCCAACTCCGGTTTCTCCGCGCTGATCTCGGTGGCCTCGGGGTTGTCGGGCGCGCAGGCGGCGCTGACCGACGCGGACGTGAAGACGGCGCAGCCCAAGCTGAAGGAGTTCTTCGCCGGGCAGAAGCTGACCTCGGGCTCCTCCGGCTGGCTGGCCGCCGCGTACGCCAAGCGCGGGGACGTGGACGCCGTCGTCAACTACGAGTCCGTGCTGCTGTCGATGAACCGGGACGCGAAGACGGACCTGACGGTGATCCGGCCGCGCGACGGGGTGGTCACCGCCCACTACCCACTGACCCTGCTGACCTCGGCCCCTGCCGGGGCCCGCGAGTCGGGACGGGCGCTGACCGACTACCTCAGCGGCGCCGAGGCCCAGAAGGCGATCACCGAGAAGACGTTCCGCCGCCCGGTGACGGCCGGGGTGGCGCCTGCCGCCGGGCTCAACGCGGACAAGCGGCGCGAGCTGCCGTTCCCCGGCACCCGGTCGGTCGCCGACGGGCTGCTGGCCTCGTACGAGAACGAGCTGCGCCGCCCCTCGCGCACGGTGTACGTGCTGGACACCTCGGGCTCGATGGCGGAGGAGGACCGCATCGGGCGGCTGCGTTCGGCGCTCACCGAGTTGACGGGGACGGGCAGTTCGGGGCCCGGGCAGCGGTTCCGGGACCGCGAGGAGGTGACGCTGCTGCCGTTCGGCGACAAGGTGAAGGAAGTGCTGACGCACGTCGTCGAGCCGGGTGCTCCGGGGCCCGCGCTGGACGCCATCCGGGGCGATGTGAACGCGCTGCGGCCGGAGGGGGGTACGGCGGTGTACGGCAGTCTGAAGGCCGCGTACGAGCACCTCGGGAAGGGCGGCGCGGACGCGTTCACCTCGATCGTGCTGATGACGGACGGGCAGAGCGGCGACAAGGTCAAGGACTTCGACGCCTTCTACGCCGGGCTGCCGGACGCGCAGAAGCACACGCCGGTCTTCGCGGTGCTGTTCGGGGACTCGGACCGCAAGGAGCTCGGCCACATCACAGAACTGACCGGCGGGCGGCTCTTCGACGCCACCGACGGCAACGGTTCGCTGGACGGCGCCTTCGAGGAGATCCGTGGCTACCAATAGGGTGCTCGGCTGGCTGGAGTCGAAGAAGAACCTGGCGGGCAGTGCCTGCGGACTGGTCGGGGTGGGCCTGACCGTCACCGGGGTCGCCGGCACGTACTGGCCGCTGGTCGTGGCCGGGCTGTACGGCGCGGGCGCGCTGATCGCCCCGCCGGAGCCACCGGCGCCGCCCGAGCCCGTGGGCCCCACCGAGCAGCTGGGCGGCGTACGGGAGCGGTTCGGCCGGCTGCGGGAGTACGTGGCCGAGGTGGAGCTACCGGCTCCGGCCGAGGGTCGGCTCGCGGAGCTGATGGACCTGTACGGGGCGCTGCTGGAGCCGGGGTGGGTGGCCGATGTCCTGGCAGCCGACCCGGAGTCGGTGCACGCACTGTCGCGGGCGATCGAGCTGGACGTGCCGGAGTGCGTGGACACGTACAACCGGACGCGCTGGTGGACCCGGCTCACCCCGGGCGGGGAGTCGCCGGAACGCCATCTGGAGCGGCAGCTGTCGCTGCTGTCCGAGGAGGCGGAACGCCTGACGGCGGACCTCCGTGAAACGGAGGCCCGCCGTCAGCAGACGCACACGACCTACCTGGAGGAGCGCGGACAACACTCCTGACAGGCACGCGGCCGGTGCTGCGGTGGGAACCGCTTGGTCGGGGGCTCCCACACTCAGGCACCCGGAGCGGACTCCGGGGCGGTTCTCGGTCAGCCCAGGCGCTCGACGAGCGCGTGGTACTGGTCCCACAGCTCCTTGGGAGTGTGGTCGCCGTAGGTGTTCAGGTGCTCGGGGACCAGGGCGGCCTCCTCGCGCCAGACCTCCTTGTCGACGGTGAGGAGGAAGTCCAGGTCCGCGGCCGGGATGTCCAGGCCGTCGGTGTCCAGGGAGGACACGGTCGGCAGGATGCCGATGGGGGTCTCGACGCCCTCGGCCTTGCCGTCGAGGCGCTCGACGATCCACTTCAGGACGCGGCTGTTCTCACCGAAGCCGGGCCACACGAACTTGCCCGCGTCGTTCTTGCGGAACCAGTTCACGTAGTAGATCTTCGGGAGCTTCGCGGCGTCCGCGGACGCGCCGACCTTGATCCAGTGGGCCATGTAGTCGCCCATGTTGTAGCCGCAGAACGGCAGCATGGCGAACGGGTCGCGGCGCAGCTCGCCGACCTTGCCCTCGGCGGCGGCGGTCTTCTCGGATGCGATGTTCGAGCCGATGAAGACGCCGTGGTTCCAGTCGAAGGACTCGGTGACCAGCGGGACCGCGGAGGCGCGGCGGCCGCCGAAGAGGATCGCGGAGATCGGGACGCCCTTGGGGTCCTCCCACTCGGGGGCGATCGTCGGGCACTGGGAGGCCGGGACGGCGAAGCGGGCGTTGGGGTGGGCGGCCGGGGTCTCGGACTCCGGGGTCCAGGCGTTGCCCTTCCAGTCGATGAGCTCGGCCGGGGGCTCCTCGGTCATGCCCTCCCACCAGACGTCGCCGCCGTCGGGCGTGAGCGCCACGTTGGTGAAGACGGTGTTCGCGTACATCGTCTTCATGGCGTTGGCGTTGGTGTGCTCGCCGGTGCCGGGCGCGACGCCGAAGAAGCCGGCCTCGGGGTTGATCGCGTACAGGCGACCGTCCTCGCCGAAGCGCATCCAGGCGATGTCGTCGCCGATGGTCTCGACCGTCCAGCCGGGGATCGTGGGCTCCAGCATGGCCAGGTTCGTCTTGCCGCAGGCGCTCGGGAACGCGGCGGCGACGTACTTCGCCTCACCCTGCGGCGGGGTGAGCTTGAGGATCAGCATGTGCTCGGCGAGCCAGCCCTCGTCGCGGGCCATGACGGACGCGATGCGCAGGGCGTAGCACTTCTTGCCGAGCAGGGCGTTGCCACCGTAGCCCGAGCCGTACGACCAGATCTCGCGGGTCTCCGGGAAGTGCGAGATGTACTTGGTGGTGTTGCACGGCCACGGCACGTCGTCCTGGCCTTCGGCGAGCGGAGCGCCGAGGGTGTGGACCGCCTTGACGAAGAACCCGTCGGTGCCGAGCTCGTCGAGGACGGGCTTGCCCATGCGGGTCATGGTGCGCATGGCGACGGCGACGTAGGCGGAGTCGGTGATCTCGACGCCGATCGCGGAGAGCTCGGAGCCGAGGGGACCCATGCAGAAGGGGACGACGTACATCGTCCGGCCCTTCATGGAGCCGCGGAAGATGCCCTTCTCTCCCGCGAAGAGGTCCTTCATCTCCGCGGGGGCCTTCCAGTGGTTGGTCGGGCCCGCGTCCTCCTCCTTCTCGGAGCAGATGAAGGTCCGGTCCTCGACGCGCGCGACGTCGGACGGGTCGGAGGCGGCGTAGTACGAGTTGGGTCGCTTGCCCTCGTCCAGCTTCTTGAACGTGCCCTTGGCGACGAGCTCCTCGCACAGGCGCTCGTACTCGGCTTCGGAACCGTCACACCAGACGACCCGGTCGGGCTCGGTGATCGCTGCGATCTCGTCCACCCAGGAGATCAGTGCTCCATGGTTGGTGGGGAGGGTCGGACTGGTGGGAGCCGCGTTGTCGCGCGCCACGATTGCTCCTTGTTGAGGGGTGTGTTTGGTGTTTGCCCCGTGGGGGCTGCGACCCGGACGCTTCGCGCTCCGCTCATCCGGTGCCGACCGCACTCATCTGATCATCCGGTGGATGTGCGCATATGTCCAGGGGGCCTCTCACGTGAGCATCGCCACTCCCGTCAATCTTCCGTAAAGCGCACTAACGGAAACCTACGGACCCGTAGGTAGCATGGCGGCCATGACTTCTGACGCCGCCGCCGTGCCGGTCGACGCCGTACCGGTCGCAACCGAGGCACCGGAAGCCAAGCCGCTGATGCGCGGCTGGCTGCACACCGGGATGTTCCCCGCCGTGATCGTCGCGGGCCTGGCGCTGATGGCCTTCACCGAGTCGACGCGGGCCCGGGTCGCGTGCGGGGTGTACATCCTCACGGCCTGCCTGCTGTTCGGCGTCAGCGCCGTCTACCACCGCGGCACCTGGGGCCCCCGGGGCGAGGCGATCCTGCGGCGCCTCGACCACGCCAACATCTTCCTGATCATCGCGGGGACGTACACCCCGCTGACCGTGCTCCTGCTCCCGCCCTCCACCGGACGGACGCTGCTGTGGGCGGTGTGGATCGCGGCCGCGGCCGGCATCGCCTTCCGGGTCTTCTGGGTCGGTGCCCCGCGCTGGCTCTACACCCCCTGCTACATAGCGATGGGCTGGGCGGCGGTCTTCTTCCTGCCGGACTTCATGCACACCGGCGGCATCGCCGTCCTGGTCCTGGTGATCGTCGGCGGGCTGCTCTACAGCGCGGGCGGCGTCATCTACGGCATCAAGCGCCCGAACCCCTCCCCCCGCTTCTTCGGCTTCCACGAGGTCTTCCACTCCCTGACCCTGGCCGCCTTCGTGGCGCACTACGTCGGCATCTCGCTCGCCGCCTACCGGCACGCGTAGGGCGCGGGCCGCTCCCCGGGCGAGCCACCCGGGCGCGGCGTATGGTCGAGAAAGAGGGGGGCCCGCGCGGCGGCCTGCTGGGGCCACGCCCACGTGGCGCGCACCTGCCTCAGCGGGGCCACCTGTCTCAGGGGCGACGTGTCCCGGGCAGGTCCGGCCAGGCCGACGCGGCCAGTTGCGTCAGGTACCAGAGGAACCCCCATGAACCGGCACCTTCGTTTCGCATGCCTCGCATCCCTCACCGCTTCCGTACTCGCCCTGGGATCGACCGGCGCGCTCGGCGCCCCGGGCTCCACGACCGCGGTCCCGACAGCAGGAGCCTGTGCTCTGGTCAAGGGCACGCCCACTGCGGACAACAAGCCCACCTTCGACCTGAAGCTCTCCGGGTTCGGCGGCGGAGCACGCGTGATCATCTCCGATGGCACGCACCGGCAGGAGGTCAGGGTGGCGTCCAACGGCAAGTTCGTCGACGATGACGTCAAGTTCGCCACCTACCAGGTCAAGCAGAAGCGCGGCGGCGCGTCCGTGCAGTGCACGTCGGTGGCCAAGGAGGACACCACCAAGCCGGACACCACGAAGCCGGTCGACGTCACCGCGGCGACCGCCCGCTACCTCGGCCAGACGGGCAACATACCGTGCGACATCGTCTCCGGGGGCCTCAAGCCGGCGTTCGGCGGCACGATCACCGCGGCCGGTCCCGGAACGGTCAAGTACCGCTGGGTGCGCAGCGACGGATCCGTCTCCGGCGTCCTGCCCCTGACCTTCACCGAGGCGGGAACCAAGGACGTCCCCATGATGCGTTGGGAAGGCGTCGCGCTCCAGGGGACCGACAAGTTCTCCGGATCGGCCCAGATCACGATCGTCGGCGACGACACGAAGTCGAACCGCGCGGAGGTCACCCTCAACTGCGTCATACCGAAGTAGGCCGGGCAGAGCCTCCGCCCGCGCGGTGAGCGCGGGCGGAGGGCCGTACCGCGGAGGCTAGGTCTTGTCGCAGGCGTAGCCGTCGCCGTCGGGGTCCAGGCGCAGTGGGTCGCTGCCGTTGACCTTCATGCGCTTCGGGTACTGGTGGGAGGCCAGCCAGTCGCAGCGGGCCTTCGTCGTCTCCTTCACCTCCGCAGGGAAGTTCGTCGGGACGCACTGGTTGACCGTTCCGTAGTGCCGGTCGCAGCCGGCCACGGTCGGGGCGACGGGCACCGAGTCTCGCTCCCCGGGGTTCTGCTGAGGGGCCGCCTGCGGCGCGTCCGCGAAGTCGTGGACGTGCGGGGACGGAGCCTCCTGCGTCGCCGCGAGCGCCGACGGGCCGCCCAGGTGCACCCACGTCGCCACCGACGGGACGCCGTTCGCGTCGACCCCGAAGAGCATGTACCAGCCCGGCGGTGCCAGGTTGGGGTTGCTGGTGACGTTGAGGTCGACGGTCGTGTCGTTGACCACCGTCATCGGCAGGTCCACGAACCGCTGGTTCGGGTCCGAGGAGTGGGTGACCGCCGCCGGCCGGATCAACTCCGCCTTGACGATCGGCCGGTCGACGGTGATCCGCTGCGTGTCCCCGTACAGCCACTGCGTGTCGATCACCGAGGTGAGCTTCGGGCGGGCGCCCTTGAAGAGGTACGGCGGGGTGTAGATCGACACGTTGTTGTTGTACGTGCCGTTGCCCGGGTTGTCGCCGACCGTCATGACCCGCCCGTCGGGCAGCAGGAACCCGGCCGAGTGGTACGTCCGCGGGATCGGGTCGGCCGGCAGCCCGGCCTTGTAGGTGTTGGTCGCCGGGTCGAAGAACGAGGCCTCGTACACCGGGTCGGCCCGGTCGTGCAGCCCGCCGCCGGTCTCCAGCACCTTGCCGTCCGGCAGCAGTACGGCCGACACGTACATCTTGCCCTCGGCCCCGGTCTGCGCCCGTTTGACGCCGCCCACGTCGACCAGGCCCTGCGGCAGGTCCGGGCCGGCGGTGTACGCGGGGCTCGCCGCCTTCAGGTCGATCAGCTCGGTGAGCCGGTTCGCCGCCGGGTTGGACTCGTTGTTGCCGCCGCCGATGGTCAGGACCCTTTGGTCCTGCGCGGGCGGCAGCAGCACGCTCGCCGACTCGTCGCGCTCGTCCTTCTTGCGCAGCCCGGGCACGTCCGTGACCGTGTTCGCGCCGTAGTCGTAGATCGACGCACCGCTGCCCTGGGTGCCGTTGCCGAAGGTGTGGCTGCCCGAGTAGAACAGCCGCCCGTCCTGCATCAGGATCATCGACGGGTACAGGCCCCAGTAGGACCAGGTCTGGTTGACCTCGTTCATCGGCAGCCACTTGCCCTGCGCCGCCGAGAACCGCTCCGCGGTCACGTTGCCCGTCGAGTCCTCCTTCAGCCCGCCGAAGGAGATCACGTCACCGTTGTCGAGGACCGTCGCCGACGGGTACCAGTGCCCCCCGTTCAGGTCGTTGGTCTTCGTGTAGGCCTCGGTCGCCGGGTCGAAGACGTAGCTGTCCTTCAGCCCCTGGTAGCCGACCTTGCCGTCGGCGGACGGGTACCCCTTGTTGCCGCTCATCACGAGCACCCGGCCGTCCGACAGCTGCACGTGCCCCGAGCAGAACATGTCCACCGGCGTCGGGATCGTCTTGAAGGACCCGTTCGCCGGGTCGTACACGGCCGAAGTGAACGTGCCCGCGTTGAACTGGGCGATGTCGTTGCCCGAGCCCGCGATCAGCAGCACCTTGCCGTTCTTCAGGACGACGGCGTGCATCGAGCGGACCGGGTTCTTGGCCGGGATCACCTCCCACTTGCCCTTGGCGCACTGCTCGGCGGTGCCCGTGCACCCCGGCTGCGGAGGGGCGGCGCCCACCTCCTCCAACGCGTAGTCGTCGGTGGTGAGCGTGCCCACCCCGTACACCGACATCCCCCAGGTGATCTTGTCGGTGCCCGGCGGGACGGCGGGCGTACGGACCTCCGTGCGCGCCCATCCGGCGCTGACCGGCGGATTCTGCAGGTCGGTCCAGTACTGCCAGCCCGCGGTGGTGTCGTGGCGGAACACGGTCACCGACACGTCCGGGGTGTTCGACTTGTACCAGGCCGACAGGTCGTACTGCTTGCCCGGCACGACCGTCGGGGCGCAGGTGGTGTTCTCGGTGACGAGGGCCTTGCGGTCGCCGCTCAGGCGGCGGGTGAGCGAGACCTTCATGGCCTTGCTGCCGCTGTGCGCGTCGGCGACGGTGGCGAACGTGAAGTCGTTGTCGCCCCAGCCGGACTTCTCCCAGCAGGACGGCATGTCGTCGCCGGGCGCCCCGGCGGTCTCGAAACCGGCATTGGTGAGCAGATTGGGCGGTCCGGCCGTGGCCTGCTGCGGTGCGGTGAGCAGCAGGCCCGCGGTCATCGCCCCGACGGCGGCCACGGCGGCGCGCCGCCCGGCCTTCCGCCGGATGTTCACTGGCATGGACGGGTTCCCTTCTGTGCGGCTCAGCTCCTGGTGGTACGTGCGGTGCGCGTCTTGCGCGGTAGGTAGACGAGGGCCTCGGTGGCCGCGAACCGCAGGACGAAGGTGGTGACCAGGGCGAGAGCGGTGGCGGGCAGCACCTGCATGCCGAACCTGGCGACGAACAGGGCGATCAGCGGGATGCGCAGCAGCAGGTCGGCATTGGCCAGCAGGGCGAACCGGCCGACCCGGTCCGCCCAGTGGCGGTGGCGGCGCCGGTCGCGGAAGAGCAGCCCTTCGATGAGGGCGAAGTTCCAGAGCACCCCGGCCTGGTTGGCGGCGATCTCGGCCGGCAGGTAGTGCATCCCGGCGTGCGTGAGCAGCCACAGCGCGAACAGGTTCGGGACGAAGCCGGAGAGTCCGATCAGCCCGAAGCCGATCATCCGGGCCAGTGGGGCCGCCGAGCGCAGGGCGGCGAGATGGGCCAGGAAGCGCATTCCCTCGCGGAGCCCGGACTTGGACTCGCCGGAGTGGCGGTCCTGGAAGACGAAGGGCACCTCGGCGACCTCGGCGGGGCGGCAGCGCACCGCCAGCTCCAGCAGGATCTTGTAGCCGAGGGGTTTGAGGGCGTCCGCGGTGACGACCGCGCGGCGCACGGCGAAGAAGCCGCTCATCGGGTCGCTGATCCCGCGCAGGGCGCGCGGGAAGAGCCCCTTCGTGAGCCAGGTCGCGCCGCGCGAGACGGCAATGCGGTAGTTCCCGGCGAGCCCGGCCCGGCTGCCGCCGGGGAGGTAGCGGGAGGCGACCACCAGGTCGGCTCCGGTGCGCTCGCCCTCCCCGACGAGTTCGGGCACCAGGTGCGGCGGGTGCTGGAGGTCGGCGTCCATGACGACGATCCAGTCGGTGTCCGCCCGCTTGACGCCTTCGACGACGGCGCCGCCGAGGCCGCCGTCGGCGCTCTCGCGGTGCAGGACGGCGACCGGGAAGGGCAGGTCGAGGGCGGCCTTCTCGATGACGGCCGGGGTGTCGTCCGTGGAGTCGTCCACGAACAGGACCTCGCAGGGCAGGTGGGCGGGGAGCGCGTCGGCGAGCCGGCCCAGCAACTCGGCGATGTTCCCGGCCTCGTTGAAGGTGGGGATGACGAGGGTGACGCTGCCCGCCGCCCCGCGCTCCGGAATGGCTAGTTCCGGATCGCTCAGGGCATGTGGGGTCCACAGGTCCTCGCTCATGGCGGATCAGCTCCCGTCGACTCGGTCGGTCCGGCGGATCTCGATGCGGTCCTCGCCCGAGCCGAAGACGGCCACCACGGCCGAATGCTCCAGCGCGGCCTTCACATTGGGCAGGTCCGCCGCGTCCCGCCGGACGGTGGGCGAGGAGACCACGTAGTCGATGTCCCGCCAGCCGCCCGGCAGCGTCCTGGTGACGGCGGGGTCGAGGTCGGCCTTGTAGAACCAGATCGCGCCGAGCCCGGGCTCGAAGCCGTCGTGGACGGCGTCCAGCCAGAGCGCGTCGTCGACGAGGACCCGGGTGCCGGCCGGATCGGGCACCTCCCGGCCGAGCCAGGCGGCGGCCTGCCGGTACGGGGCGTTCGCGTCGGCCGTGAGCGCGGTGCGGTCGCCGTCGTACCAGCGCGGCAGGACGTACAGCGCGGCCGCCGCGGCGAGTGCGCCGACCAGCAGCCGGCGCCCGTACACGAGGGACCGGCGCTCCCCGGGCGTACGGCGGCGGCGCAACACGGCGTGCGTGACGCTGGCCGCGGCCCCGGCCAGGACCAGCGCGAGGAACGGCAGCGCCTGGATCACGTACATCGCGGGCAGGTAGCCGGAGGGCCTCAGTGCGACGGCCGCGAGGAGGACGGCGGCGAGCGCCGGGCCGGCGAGCGCCCGGGCGGTGACGGACCAGCGCGGGGTGGCGATCAGCAGGAGCGCCCCGGCCAGCCCGCCGAGCGGCAGGACCGTGTCGTAGTACAGCCACGACCGGAACACCCCGTTCGAACCGGAACCGGGGGTGAGGATGAAGCCCGACCCCGGCCGGCTCATCTGGTAGGTGATGCCGTCGATCAGCGAAACGTGCCCGGCGCCGGGCAGCAGCTCGCTGTTGAGCAGCGCGAACAGCGGGTACGAGAGTCCGATGAGCGCGCAGGCGGTGACGGCCCCGGTGACGGCGAACTTGCGGGTGTCCCGGTGGCTGTGGCGCCACATGGTCACCAGCAGCGCCGGGAGCACCACCAGCATCGTCTCCTTGGTCAGGACGGCGGTGGCGGCCGCAAGTCCGGACCCGAAGTGGTGCCACAGGTGGCGGCTGGGGGACGCGGCCAGACAGAAGGCCAGCAGGATCCACATCACGGCGAGGTTGTCGAGGAAGATCTCCCGCTGGAGCACCACGGAGAGCGGGGAGAGCCCGAAGAGGGCCATCGCGAGCCCGGACGCCCAACGCGGCAGCCACAGCCGGCGGGCGAGGACGTAGATCAGCACGGAGCTGACGGCGGACACGGCGACCATCGAAAAGCGCATCGGCGCGACGGTCATCCAGTCGGGCACGAAGAGGGAGGGCAGGTAGGTCAGTCCGGCTATCTGTATCCAGCCCAGCGGCGGATGGTCGTACCAGTACGTGTAGTGCGCCAGGCCGTTGCCCTGCTGGACGGCCCACGCCTGGGCGAGGTAGGTGCCCTCGTCGTCGCTCAGGGTCGGGAACCGCGTGATGTTCCAGCCCTGGACGAGGACGATCGCGATCAGGACCGCCCCGCACAGCAGCAGGTCGGGGCGGGAGGACCGCAGGCGCAGGAGGGGGTGGGCCGGGGCGGGCGGCCGGACTCCGAGACCGCCGGGCCGGGTCCGCTGCTGCGGGATCGGGGGCGCGGTGGCGGTGGCGGTTGCGGTGGCCGCGCCGGACTGGGGATCAGTGGCCGTGGGCAGGGTGGCGGTCACTGGTGGCTGTCCTCTCGGATCGCGGTGGACACGCCGGCGCCGGACGCGCCGGCGGTGGCGCCGATCGGAGCGAGGTGGGCGCCGGTGTGGCTGGTCAGCTCCCACTCGTTGCGGCCGCGCTGCTCGCGCCAGACCGCGCGGATCGCCGCGCCCGCGAGCATCACCTGGTAGAACGGGCCGCCGACGACGAGCTTGAGGTAGTGCACGAAGCGGACGCGCAGGCCGTACTGGCGGCCGAAGTCGTGCAGGCCGACGATCTCGAACACGAACGTCACCATCGCCGTGATCATCGGCAGGAAAGTGATGATCGCGATCCCGACGGGAACGTCGAGGAGGACCGCGACGGCGAAGTTGAGCGGGATGATCACGCCGGACGCCGCCTGCATGAACGGAGTCATCAGTGTGTAGCGGGCCAGCCAGCGCTGGCCGCGGCCGGGCAGCCGCTGCCAGTCCTTCTTGCGGTAGACCTGGAGGAAGCCCTGGTTCCAGCGGGTGCGCTGCTTGAGCAGGCTCATCAGCGAGCCGGGCGTCTCCTCGCGGGTGACCATGTCGCTGTCGTAGGCGACGACGACCTTCTTGCCGACCGAGGACAGGCGTACGCCCAGGTCGCAGTCCTCGGCCAAGCAGTTCTGGTCCCAGCCGCCGGCCTCGCGGAGCACCTCGGTGCGGACGAAGACGGTGTTGCCGCCGAGCGGGATGAACCCCTTCTCGGCGTGCAGGTGCAGCCGGGAGCGGAACCAGAAGAAGTACTCCAGGCAGTTGCGCAGGCTGTACCAGCTGGAGTGGAAGTTGATGAGCTGGACCCCGCCCTGGACCACGTCGGCCGCGGTGGAGCGGAAGGCGTGGTCGACATGGGCGAGCAGCTCGGGGTGGACCTGGTCCTCGGCGTCGAAGACCCCGACGATGTCGCCCCGGCAGTGCGGGAGGGCGGTGTTGAGGGCCTTCGGCTTGTTCTTGGTCTCGTTGTGGTCGACGACGACCCGTACGCGCTCGGACGCCCGCGCCGCGGCGGCCTCGGCGACGGCGGCGGTCTCGGGGTCGTCGTGGCCGACGATGACGATGATCTCGTAGTCGCCGTGGCTCGATTCGAGCAGCCGCTCGATCGTCTGCCGCAGGACCGCCTGCTCGTGCCGCGCCGGCAGGAGGAGCGAGAAGGCCAGTCGGCCCTCACCGTCGGGGCGGTCGAACCGGGTCGAGGCGAGCGTCTCGGGCGTGCGCCACGCGTGCATCTGCCACCACAGCGTGAACGCGGCCATCCAGAACAGCGCAAGCGAAATCAAGGATATGACGACAGAGGTGTACAAAACATCCCCCACAGACATGCCGCGACACCAGGCGGCGATCAAAACCCCCCAGGGGACGAGGTGGGCCCCCCGGCCCACCTGCCCCTGCTTCCCCCTCGGGCGCACCCCCCAGTGCGCCTGCTCCGCGGCTCCCCCGTTGCTCCCGCAGACACGAGACTAGGCAGCGAAAATGAAACTCAGGAGCCGCGGGGATAAAAAACGGGTTTCCGAACTGCCGCACACGCAACCGGAATTGACGGTACTCCGATCGATTCAGGGATGAACTGCACCCAACTGATCGCCGAGTTCGACCGGATCTGTCGTAGGCCGCGCGCAGACGAAATGTCGACACACATACGCCGTCGGCAGGTCGCGGACGAGTGTGCGCTCGGCCAGCAGGGGGAACTCGCCCCCGCTACCGTCGGCCGCCCGCGGCAGACCGACCGCCACGACGGCCCCGGGAGCCGTCCCCAGCAACGCGGTCCGGTGCAAACCGGCCAACGCCGGATCCTCCAGATGCCCCACCACGGCCACCTCGCGCGGCCCGTCGACCAACGCCTCGGCCACCGCGAGCCCGTGCCCGATGAAGCGCGGAACGCGCGGCCCGAGCGCGTGCACCACCCCGAGCGCCCGCTCTGCCGCACTGCGGTGCGCCTGCGAACCCGTGTGGGCGGCGTACGAGAGGAGCGCGCCGGCCGCGGCCGTCCAGCCGGAGGGAGCCGCGGTGTCGGTCGGGTCCTGGGGCCGGCGGATCAGCTGCTCGGCGTCGTGCGCGGTGTCGTACAAGGAGCCGTCCTCGGCGGTGAACCGGTCCAGCACCAGGTCGACGAGGAACCCGGCGAACTCCAGCCAGACCCCCTCGCCGGTCACGGACGCCAGCGCGAGGAAGCCCTCGGCCACGTCGCCGTAGTCCTCCAGCACCCCGGCGTTCGCCCCGACGCGCCCGTCCTTGCTGGTCCTGGCCAGCCGGGCCCGCCCGGCCGCCGCATCGAAGTGGACCCGGACCAGCAGGTCGGCGGCCTCGGTGGCCCGCTCGACCAGGTCCGGCCGGTCGAAGTACGCCCCGCACTCGGCCAGCGCCGCGATCGCCAGGCCGTTCCAGGCGGCGACGACCTTGTCGTCCCGGCCGGGCGCGGGGCGCTCGGCGCGGGCCGCGAGCAGCCGCTCCCGGATCCCGGCGATCACCGCGGCCTCCACGACGGGTCCGTCCTGCGGCAGCTGGAGCACCGAAGTGCCGTGCTCGAAGGTGCCCTCGTCCGTCACTCCGAAGTACGCGGCGGCCAACGCCCCGTCCGCCTCCCCGAGCACCTCGGCCAACCGGGCGGGAGTCCAGGCGTAGTACGCCCCCTCCGCGTGCTCGCCGGTCAGCGGGTCCTCGCTGTCCGCGTCGAGTGCGGAGGCGAAGCCGCCCTCGGTGGTGCGCAGCTCGCGCACCATGAAGTCGGCGGTCTCCAGCGCGACGCGCCGCGCGAGGTCCGAGCCAGTGGCCCGCCACAGGTGGGCGTACACCCGGCACAGCAGCGCGTTGTCGTACAGCATCTTCTCGAAGTGGGGCACGACCCACTCCCGGTCCACGGAGTACCGCGCGAACCCGCCGCCGAGCTGGTCGTAGATCCCGCCGCGGGCCATGGCCTCGCAGGTGTCGGCGGCCATCTGCAGGGCGCCCTCGGCCCCGGTGCGCGCGTGGTGGCGCAGCAGGAACTCCAGCACCATGGAGGGCGGGAACTTCGGCGCCCCGCCGAATCCGCCGCGGGCGGCGTCGTACTCGCGGGTCAGCCCGAGCAGCGCTTGCGCCAGCTCCCCGGGACCGGGCGCGCCGGCCTTGCCGTAGTCCAACTGCCGCCCGGCGAGGTCCCGCACGATCCGCTGCGCGACCTCGGCCACCTCCTCGGGCCGCCCCACCCAGGCGGTCCGCACGCCTTCGAGGATCTGCATGAAGGAGGGCGTCCCGTGGCGGGGCTCGGGCGGGAAGTAGGTCCCGAAGTAGAAGGGCTCGGCGTCGGGGGTGAGGAAGACGGTCATGGGCCAGCCGCCCTGCCCGGTGGCGGCCTGCACGGCCTCCATGTACACGGCGTCGACGTCGGGCCGCTCCTCGCGGTCCACCTTGACGTTGACGAAGTGCTCGTTCATGTAGGCGGCAGCCAGCTCGTCCTCGAAGGACTCGTGCGCCATCACATGGCACCAGTGGCAGCTGCTGTACCCGACGCTGAGCATGACGGGCACCCCCCGCTCCCGCGCCTCCGCGAACGCCTCGGGCGACCAGGGCCACCAGTCGACGGGGTTCTCCGCGTGCTGGAGCAGATAGGGCGATGTCTCGTTCGCGAGGCGGTTCGGCATGGGCCCATCCTCGCGCACCGGACGGGACGGCGCCGGGAAGGGGAGGCGGCGTGCCCGCACCGCGGGCGCGCACGGCGCGGTGGCCGGGTCGACTGTACATATATGCACGGCAGCGGTCGAATATGGCCCAACTCCCTCTGATCTAGCTCAGATTCACTCGCGCTCGCGGCAGTCCCGGCGGACACTTGGCGAACGTTGCCGGAGCTCTCTTGAGGGGGATGCCGATGCGGGACAGCCATCGCGGTGAGGCCGAGCGGCTGTTGGAGCGGGCCGTGGACGAGGAGGCCCAGCGGGCTGCCGGGGCGGGGCAACCGGTCGACAGGGCGGCGCTGCTGGCGCGCGGCCTGGAGGCGCTGGACGCGCTCGCGGCGAGCGCCGCCGAGGAGTACGAGGCGTACGTACGGGCCCTGGACGAGGCGACGGCCGGGGACGAGTCCCTCGGCGAGGCCTTCCGGCGCGGGAACTCCTCGACCGCCCTGCTCGTGACGGCGGTGGCTGCGGCCGCGGCCGTCGGGGCCGACCTGTCGCTCGGCGTGGCGGCGGGCACGGCGCTGGCGGCGGGGGCGGTCACCGGCATCGCCGGGGCGGCGGCCACCGTCGCCAAGGTGACCGCCTCCCACCTGCCCGCGGCGAACCGGCGGGCCGGGGTGCGCGGCCGTCCCGGCGGGCCGGAGCAGCTGCGGCTGCAGTGGCTGACGGCGCTGGAGGTGCGCGGGGTCCGCCCGTTCCTGGAGCAGCAGCGGGCCGTGGCCGCCGCCGCGCGGGTGCCCCGGCAGACCCCCCGGACCGGTTCGCCCCAGCTGCGCGGGACGGACCGCAGCGCGGAGGCCAGGCGACGCAGTGTGCTGGAGCAGTCCTTCGGCCAGCTCCCGCAGCCCGAGGCCTCGTTCACGGGCCGGCGGACGGAGCTGACCCGGATCGCGCAGTGGGTGCAGGCGGCCCGCGCCAGTACGGAGACCCGCCCGGTGGTCGTGGTGCTGCACGGCGAGCCCGGGGTGGGCCGCACGGCCCTGGCGCTGCGGGCGGCGGACGCGTTGCGCGACCAGTTCCGCGGGGCCTGTGTGGTGGACCTGCGGGGCGGCTCGCTCAGCGGGGAGGCTCCGCTGCCGCTACGGGAGGCGCTGCTGCACCTGCTGAACCGGCTCGGCGCCCCGCGCGAGCAGCTGCTGTTCCGCGAGGGGTCCTCGGCGGAGCAGCAGGTCCGGCGCCTCGGCGAGCTGTACCACCAGCACCTCCAGGGGCTGCCGGTGACGGTGCTGCTGGACGACGCGGTGGATGCGGCGCAGGTCCGGATGCTGGTGCCGGAGCGGTCGGAGAGCCTGGTGCTGGTGACGGCGCGGGAGCCCCTGGAGCTGCCGGACCTGGCGGCCTGGGTGCACCAGCTGCCGGTGGAGCGGCTGGCGGAGGTGGACGGGGCGGAGCTGGTGCGGGCCGGAGCCGAGGTCGCCGGGGCGGCCCCGTACGAGGAGGGGGCCCTGCAGGGGCTGCTCGCGCTCGGCGGGGGGCTCCCGCTGGCCCTGCGCGTCCTGGCCCCGCTCGGCGGCGCCGCCCAGGACCCCGCCGCGGCCGACGGTGCGGCCGACGCCGACGGTGCCGGCGGGCTGGAGGGCGCGCTGGGCCTGGCCTACGTACGCCTGTCCGAGGAGCGGCGCCGGCTGCTGCGGCGGCTCACGCTGGCCGGCCGCGCCTCGCTCGGCCCGTCGGCGGCGGCGGCGCTGATCGACGCGGACCGGGCGGAGGCCGGGCGGCTGCTGCGCGAGCTGGCGCGGGCGGGGCTGCTGGACCACGTACGCGGGGAGCGGTACCGGATGCACGACGCGGTGCGCTCGTACGCGGCGGCCCGGCTCGCGGCGGACGAGGACCGGGCCGAGTCCTCGGCGGCGCACGGGCGGCTGATCCGCAACTACGCGCAGCTCGCGGACGCGGTGATCCGGATGGTCGACGGGAAGATGTCGACGCGGGCCGACCACTTCGGCGGGCACGGCTTCGCCTCGCTGGACGCGGCGCTGCGCTGGCTGGACGACGAGTCGAGCTTCATCACGGCGGCGCTGCGGCACTCGGAGGACGTGGACCAGCAGGCGGTGCTCGACCTGCTGGGCGCGCTGTGCGACTTCTGCCTGCTGCGCGGGGACCTGTACCGGCTCGGCGAGATCAACGAGCTGACGCTGGCGGTGGAGGCCGCGCGCCGGGGCCGCCCCGGCCAGGGTCGGCTGGTCCGCTCCGTGCAGTGGCGTACGGGCATCGCGGCGCGCCAGCTCGGCGAGCTGGACAAGGCCCGGACCACGCTGACCTCGGTGGTCGACCAGTACCGGGAGGCGCAGCAGGACGCGGGTGCGGGCATGGCCCTGATCTCGCTCGGGATCACCCTGCACCACCAGGGGCAGCTCCCGGAGGCCGCGGCCCGCATCCGGGAGGCGCTGGTGCTCCAGGAGCCGGAGAAGCTGGCCGGGGACCGGGCGTGGGGGCTGCACGCCCTGGCGGCGGTGGAGCGGGACCGGGCGCACCTGGCGGAGGCGATGCAGCTGCTGGAGCAGTCGCTGGCGCTGCACCGGGAGAGCGAGAGCGTGCACGGCGAGGCGTGGGCGCACTTCCAGCTGGGGCAGGTGTACCTGCGGCTCGGCGACGTGACGCGGGCGGAGGCGGAGCTGAAGCTCGCCATGGACCTGTACGGGCGCACGCGCGACGAGCGGGGCCAGGCCTGGGCGCTGACGCAGCTGGGCCGGGCCAGGGTCGTCGACGGGGATCCGGGGCCGGCGGTGGAGCGGCTGCGCGAGGCGCTGGCCCGGCACCGGGAGCAGGAGGACGCACGTGGGGAGGCGTGGACGCTGTACTACCTCGGGCAGGCGCTGGAGGAGGGCGGCGAGCGCGATCAGGCGGTCCGGGAGCTGGAGCGGGCGCGGACGATGTTCTCGCGGATGCGGGACGTGTACGGGCTGGCGCACGCCCGGCACCATTCGGGCCGGGTGACGCGCGACCAGCGGGCGGCGCAGACGGGCAACCTGAAGAACTCCGGGTTCGCCCGGCAGCTGCTGACCGACGCACGGGCGGATTTCCGGCGGATCGGCCTGGCGCACGGGGAGGCGTGGACCTGCCTGGAGCTGGCGGTGGTGGACGCGGGCAACGGCCGGGCGTCGCAGGCGCTGGGCCTGTGCGAGGAGGCGGCCCGGCTGTTCATCTCGTACGGGGACCGGCGCGGGGAGGACTGGGCCCGCTTCCTGCGCTGCACGATGCTGCCGTACGCGCTCCCGGGCGCGGGCGTGGAGGAGGCACGGGCGGAGCTGGCCCGGCTGTCCGCGGCGCCGCACCCGATGCGGGACGGGCGGCTGGAGGACAGTCTGGACACGTACGCGGTGGTGCTGGGCCGCGGGGTGGACCCGGCGGAGGGCTGGCAGGCGTGGCGGCTCGCGCTGGTCCCGAACCTGCACTCGCGGGAGATCATGGGGGTCCCGATGCCACGGGCCTAGCCGGCCGTACGACCGCACCGCACCCCATGACCGCATCCAGCCGTGCGGTCCTGCGGGCCTGGGACGGCCGGCCGCGGTACGGCCCCGCCCGTCGCAGGACCGCCCGACGGGCGTGGGGCCCGACCCCGGGCAGCGCGCGGTAGCCGCCCCGCCCGTGGCACGGGAGGGCGGCGCCGCATCGCCCACGGGCACGGGGCGGCAGCGCACCGCGGAGACGGCTCTCGCCGGGCCGGGCCGCGGCGGCGTGGTTCGACTACGGGGCCTGGTCCGCGGCGGGGGCGGCGCCCGCCGACGCCGGGTCCGGGGCTTCCTTGAAGTCGACCCGGCCCATGTGCCGGCTCATCGACTTCATCAGGCCCCACACCGCCAGGGCGAGGGCCGCGAACACGATGAAGCCCAGGACTCCGGGCGTCACCTTGTTCTTGTCGAAGGTGTCACCCGCCAGCGGAAGGAGCTCGGTCAGTGCTGCCTGCGTAGCGCTCATAGCTACGCATTCTCCCGGATGCCCTCGAAGAGGTCGGACTCGGGGAGGGACGTGTCCACGAGCGACTTCGCGAGCTCGTACTCCTCCGTGGGCCAGACCTCCTTCTGGATCTCCATCGGAACGCGGAACCAGCCGCCGTCCGGATCGATCTGCGTGGCGTGCGCGATCAGCGCCTTGTCACGGATCTCGAAGAACTCGGCGCACGGAACGTGCGTGGTCAGCGTCCGCTCGGTGCGCTCGAACTCCTTCCAGCGCTCCAGCCACTCCCCGTACGGGGACTCCATGCCGCGCGAGAGCAGCGCCTCGTGCAGGGCGATGGTGCGCGGCTTGTTGAAGCCCTGGTTGTAGTAGAGCTTCTGCGGCTGGTACGCCGGGCCGAACTCGGCCTCCGGGTACTTCTCGGTGTCGGCGGCCCCGTCGAAGGCCACCATCGAGATCTTGTGGGTCATGATGTGGTCGGGGTGGGGGTAGCCGCCGTTCTCGTCGTACGTGGTGATGACCTGCGGCCGGAAGGCGCGGATCTTCTTCACCAGGCGGCCGGCCGCCTCGTCCACGTCCTCCAGGGCGAAGCAGCCGTCGGGCAGCGGGGGCAGCGGGTCGCCCTCGGGGAGGCCGGAGTCGACGTAGCCGAGCCACTCCTGGTCGATGCCGAGGATCTGGCGCGCCTCGTCCATCTCCTTGGCGCGGACCTCGTGGATGTTCTCCTCGATGTACTTGTCACCCTGGAGCTTGGGGTTGAGGATCGAGCCGCGCTCTCCCCCCGTGCAGGTCACCACCAGCACGGGAACCCCCTCGGACACGTACTTGGCCATGGTGGCCGCGCCCTTGCTCGACTCGTCGTCGGGGTGGGCATGGACGGCCATCAGTCGAAGCTGCTCGGTCAAGACAGGATCCTCTTTGAGTCGTCAGGGCATACGCCTCCTATAGTGACCGAATCGGGGGGTGGAAAAATTCCGGGGCTGCCCCTGGGATTGTGGACTCCGGCCCTCCGAAAGGAACGATCAATGAGCGCGGTGCGCGAGGGGCTCCCCGAGGGCCGGTACGGCCGGTCCGCGGACGAGCGTGCGGACCGCAAGCTCAAGATCGTCGGGTCGGTGTTGGGCGTCGGGCTGCTGGGCGTGGTCGGCTGGATCGGCTGGGACTACGTGGCGGGCCAGAGCGTCAGCGCCGAGGTGATCAAGTTCCAGGTGGTCTCGGACACCGAGGTGAAGGTGCACCTGGAGGTGCGCAAGGACGCCGGGGTCACCGGGGTGTGCACGCTGAGCTCCCAGAACGAGGAACACGCCGAGGTCGGCCGCGCCGACTTCACCTTCCGGCAGAAGAGCACGCGCCTGGACGAGATGCTCTCGCTGAAGACCACCGGCCGCGCCACGATGATCGAACTGGTGGGCTGCCAGGCGGCGGGCACCACGCCCGCGCCAAACTGAGCTCTTTCCTGCTCACCGGCCCGATGACACACTTCATACACATGGTGTCCTCCCCCTTTTCTTCCCGAATTGTTAGGCTCGTGGTTTCGCCCGCCGCTGGCGGCTTTGTAGTCCCCTGTACCGACGAGGAGCACCCGTGACCCAGACGAGCGAGAGCGTCACCTGGCTGACCCAGGCGGCGTACGACCAGCTGAAGGCCGAGCTGGACTACCTCTCTGGTCCCGCACGCACGGAGATCGCCACCAAGATCGCTGCCGCCCGCGAGGAGGGCGACCTGCGAGAGAACGGCGGTTACCACGCGGCCAAGGAGGAGCAGGGCAAGCAGGAGCTCCGCGTCCGCCAGCTGACGCAGCTCCTGGAGAACGCCAAGGTCGGCACCGCGCCCGCCTCCGACGGCGAGGTCGCGCCGGGCACGGTCGTCACCATCGCCTTCGACGGCGACGAGGACGACACGATGTCGTTCCTGCTCGCCTCGCGCGAGTACGCGTCCTCGGACTTCGAGACCTACTCCCCGCAGTCCCCGCTGGGCACCGGCGTGATGGGCAAGAAGATCGGCGAGGACGCCGAGTACGAGCTGCCGAACGGCAAGAAGGCCTCGGTCAAGATCCTCGACGTCAAGCCCTTCACCGGCTGATCACCCCAGGACATCAGAAAGCCCCCGTCGGACCGGTCCGGCGGGGGCTTTCCCGTGTGCGCGTGTTCCCGCGTTCTCCCGAGTTCCCGTGGTTCCCGGGCAGCGGGCTGCGGGCTACGGGCCTACGCCGTCGCCGAGCGGTACTTGCGGACGGAGAGGGTCCGGAAGGCCACGATGATCAGCACGGACCACAGGACCGACGCGAGCTCCGGATGCTGCATCGGCCAGGCCGCGGGGGCCTCGTACCCCGGCGGGAAGTTGCCGAACAGCCCGCGGGCCGCCTGGACGGTGGCGCTGAAGGGGTTCCATTCCGCGATGGTCCGCAGGAACGTCGGCATGTTGTCGGAGGGGACGAAGGCGTTCGAGATGAACGTCAACGGGAACAGCCAGATCAGCCCGCCCGAGGTGGCCGCCTCCGGGGTGCGCACCGACAGGCCGATCAGCGCGCCGATCCAGGAGAAGGCGTAGCCGAGCAGGAGCAGCAGGGCGAAGCCGAAGAGCACCTCGCCGGCGCTCGTGTGGGTGCGCCAGCCGACGAGCAGGGCCACCACGGCCAGGACGACCAGCGTGAGGCTGGTCTGGACGAGGTCGGCGAGGGTGCGGCCGGTCAGGACCGCGCCGCGCGCCATCGGCAGTGAGCGGAAGCGGTCGATCAGGCCCTTGTGCATGTCGTCCGCGATGCCCGCGCCCGCGCCGGCCGTGGCGAAGGTGACGGTCTGGGCGAAGATGCCGGCCATCAGGAACTCGCGGTAGGCGGCGGGCGAGGTGTTGCCGTCGACGCTGATCGAGCCGCCGAAGACGTAGCTGAAGAGCACGACGAACATGACCGGCTGGATGACCCCGAAAATGATCATTTCGGGGATCCGGGACATCCTGATCAGGTTCCGCTTGGCGATGACCAGGGAGTCGTTGACGCTCTGGACGATGCCGCCGCGCGGGCGGGGTGCCGCGAGCTCCGGGGTCGGGGAGGCGGTGGTCACTTCGTCGCCTCCTTCGATTCCGGAGCGGGTGCCTGTGCGGGTGCCGATGCCTGTGCGGGTGCCCGTGCCGGTGCCTGTGCCGGTGCCTTGTGACCACGGCGCCCCTTGCCGTCGTCCGCCGGGCCGGCCTCGCCGTTCTCCTCGTCGGCCAGGGCGGCCGCGTGGCCGGTGAGGGAGATGAACACGTCGTCGAGGGTCGGCCGGCGCAGGCCGATGTCGTCGATCTCGATGCCGCGGAAGTCGAGCTCGCGGATGACCTCGGCGAGCAGCTTGGCGCCGCCGGTGACCGGGACGGTCAGCTTGCGGGTGTGCTCCTCCACGGTCGTCTCGCCCTTGCCGAAGCCGGCGAGCACCGCGCGGGCCTCGGCCATGCGGTCGCGCTCGTGGACCACGACCTCCACGCGTTCCCCACCGGTCCGGGCCTTGAGCTGGTCGGAGGTGCCGCGGGCGATGACCTTGCCGTGGTCGACCACGCAGATGTCGTGCGCGAGGTGGTCGGCCTCCTCCAGGTACTGGGTGGTGAGCAGCAGGGTGGTGCCGCCGGCCACGAGTTCCTGGATGACGTCCCAGAGCTGCTGGCGGTTGCGCGGGTCGAGGCCGGTGGTCGGCTCGTCCATGAACATCACGGGCGGGCGGACGACGAGTGCGGCCGCGAGGTCCAGGCGCCTGCGCATGCCGCCGGAGTACGTCTTCGCGGTGCGGTCGGCGGCGTCGGCGAGGTTGAACCGCTCCAGCAGTTCGCCGGCCCGGGCCTTCGCCGCCCTGCCGGTCATCTGGTACAGCTGGCCGACCATCTGGAGGTTCTCGCGGCCTGTCAGGTACTCGTCGACGGCGGCGAACTGGCCGGACAGGCCGATGGCGCGGCGGACTTCGTTGGGGTGTTTGAGGACGTCGATCCCGGCGACGACGGCCTTGCCGCTGTCGGGCTGGAGGAGGGTGGTCAGGACGCGCACGGTCGTGGTCTTGCCGGCGCCGTTGGGGCCGAGCAGGCCCAGCACGGTGCCTTCGGGGACATCGAGGTCCACGCCGTCCAGTGCCCGTACCTCGCCGAAGGTCTTGACCAGGCCTTCGGCGTAGATGGCGCCTGGCATAGGGATTCTCCCTGTGTGAATCGGGCCAGCTAACCGGACTTTCCTAGGAAAATCTTATGGGCGCCGGGCAGACGTCGCCCGGTCACCCGATCGGCCGAACGGAGCCGTCGCACTGCCGTGCGTACGTCAGCCCGCGCCGAGGTAGGTGACGTTCACGGTGAGCAGGCTCTCGCCCGTGCGCAGGTTCACCGTGGCCGACGTCTTCGCGCTGCCGATCAGCAGCACCCAGTCCGTCTTCTCGTAGCTCTGGGGCGCCGTCTCCCGCCAGCCGAGGTGCTTGAGCTGCTCCCCGAATCGCGGCACGGCCCACTCCGCCTGCTGCGTGCTCAGGACCGCGGTCCAGTCGACCAGGCTCGCGTTCTTCGTGCCCTTCGTGTCGCCCGAGCCCTTCCCCTTCTCGGGGTCCAGACCCGCCGCGCGCAGTGACGATCTGACCTCCTCGTCCACGGCGTCCCGGCTGAGCGGCGCTCCGGTCCCCTTGGCCGTGGGCTTCGCGGAGGGCTTGGCCGGCTGCGACTGGCCGGAGCCGGCCTTGGGCGCCGACGAGGCGGAGCCGTCGTCGGACGAGCAGCCCGTGAGGACCAGGGCCGCGGACGCGGCCAGAGCGATGACTGCGGCCGTCTGCGGCCTGACGCGAATGTGCACGGAGAGACTCCCACCCCATGTGAATGTGGCCGGGAGTCTCACACACCCGGCCGGATTCCGCACACCCGTATCACCGTTTCCGCACACCGTCGTCACCGATCGGGGGGACGAACAGGGACAGGTGCTAACTCATCACCGTGTATCCGGCCGCGTGCAGGGACCGCGCGACCTCGGCGCAGTGCTCCGGGCCCTTCGTCTCCAGCCGCAGCTCCACCTCCACCTCCGTGAGCCCCAGCCGCGGGTCGGTCCGTACGTGGCTCACGTCCAGCACGTTCGCGTCCGCCGCCGACAGCACCCCCAGGAGCCCGGCCAGTGCGCCCGGCCGGTCGGCCACGCGCAGCCGCAGCGAGAGGTAGCGGCCCGCCGCGGCCATGCCGTGCCGCAGGATCCGCTGGAGGAGCAGCGGATCGACGTTCCCGCCGGACAGGACCGCGACCACCGGGCCGCCGCCCCCGTACAGCTCGGGCCGGCTCAGCAGGGCGGCCACGGGGCTGCACCCGGCCGGCTCGACGACCATCTTGGCGCGCTCCAGGCAGAGCAGCAGGGCGCTGGAGAGGTCGTCCTCGGAGACGGTGCGGACGCCGTCGAGGAGCTCCGCAATGATGCGGAACGGGACGTCGCCGGGGCGGCCCACCTTGATGCCGTCGGCCATCGTGGCCGGGTCGTCGATCGAGACCGGGTGCCCGACCCTCAGCGAGGGCGGGTAGGCGGCCGCGCCCTCCGCCTGGACGCCGATCACCTTGACGTCGGGCCGCAGGGCCTTCACCGCGACCGCGACGCCCGCCGCGAGGCCGCCGCCACCGATGCCGACGAGGATCGTGCGGACCTCCGGGCACTGCTCCAGGATCTCCAGGCCGACGGTGCCCTGGCCGGCGATGATGTCGCGGTGGTCGAAGGGGTGGATGAACACCGCCCCGGTGCGGTCCGCGTAGTCCTGGGCCGCGGCCAGCGTCTCGTCGACGACCTGCCCGTACATCCGCACCTCGGCCCCGTACTCCCGGGTCGCCGCCACCTTCGGCAACGGCGCCCCGACCGGCATGAACACCGTCGAGCGGACGCCGAGGAGGGAGGAGGCCAGGGCCACGCCCTGTGCGTGGTTGCCGGCACTGGCCGCGACCACGCCTGCGGCCCGCTGCTCGGGGCGCAGGCCCGCGATGCGCACGTACGCGCCGCGCAGCTTGAAGGAGCCGGTCCGCTGGAGGTTCTCGCACTTGAAGTGGACCGGGGAGCCCGTGAGGGAGGAGAGGTGCCTGCTGCCTTCCATCGGCGTGACCCGGGCGACGCCCGAGAGCATCTTCTGGGCCCCCTTGACGTCGTCGAGGATGACCTGGGGGACGGGCACGGGCACGCGGTAGTTCATGCCGCCAGTCTCGCAGCCCTCGCGGACCGCGGCCCCGGGCCGCCGAACCCGCAGCGCAGCCCGCCGCGGAGCCGAGCCTTCCGGGCGGGGTGGTGCGCGCCCGGGGCGAGGGGCGTCCTACGCCCCCGAGTGGGGGTGGCCGGTACGGGCCACAGGGGGCGAAATCCCGCCATCCGGGACGGGCCCGGCGCCTTGGTCCGTACCGCCCGCACCAGTTCTCGTACGAGGCGTACGGGGCGCCCGACGGCCGCGTACTCTGTCCCCCATCCTTGTCGGCCCCACGCGAAGAGAGCTCACGGCCATGCCCTCCAACCCGGCCAATTCCGACCTGCCCACGGCGGGCGAGGCACCCGCCGGAGCCGGTCTCCTCGACTCGCTCCAGCACCAGGTGGCCGTCTTCGCCCGGCGCGCCGAGCAGACCCGCCTGGGCGGGGTCGGCCAGGCCCGCAACTCGATGGACCGCGCCGCGTACCTGCTGCTGAACCGGCTCGACCTGGAAGGCCCGATGGGCGTCAAGGCGCTCGCCTGCGGCATGGGCATCGATTCCTCCACGGTCACCCGCCAGGTCGCGCCGCTCGTCGACAGCGGCCTCGTCAAGCGCACTTCGCACCCGGAGGACGGACGGGCCGTGGTCCTCGCGCTCTCGCCGCGCGGCCTCTCCCGGCTGGAGGAGGTCCGCTCCTCGCGGCGCGAGCTGATGGCCCGCGTGACCGACGGCTGGACCGAGGACGAACGCGAGTCGTTCACCTCGCTGCTCACCCGTTTCAACGGCTCGCTGTCGGAGCTCATGGGCGCCGCCTCGGAGGCGGGCCCCGCTTCCTGAACTCCCGTACGAGCCGGGGCCGTCCGACCTCTTGACCGGGGCGGTCCCGCTGCCCGCACTATGTGGCCTGTGGACGGCCACGGGCGGCGCGCCTATGCGGAGTTCGAAGCCTTCGTCGCGGGCGCGGCGGGGCGGCTCCTGCACGTCGCCGTCCTGCTGACGGCAGAGCCGCGGACCGAGCCCGTCGCCGCCCGCCGGCTGCTCGCGGGCGCGTTGGCCCGTACGTACGCCGACTGGCGCCGGGTGCGCGGCGACGACCCCTACGACCACACCCGTCAGGAACTGTGCGCCGCGTTCGCCCGCACCGGCTGGCGCCACCACGGCGGTACGGGGCTCCTCGCGCCGCTCGGCCCGCTGGAACGGCTCGTACTGGTCCTGCGCGTGTACGAGGGCGTCGCGGAGGAGGTCACGGCCGCCCAGCTGGGGCTGCCGGTCGACCGGGTCCGGGCGGTGTGCACCAGGGCCGTGGCCGCAGTGCGGTCCCAGGAGGCCGCGTGAGCGCCCCCGACCGCAAGGAGGACCGGGTCAGGCGGCTGCTGGAGGGCCCCCATCCGGCGGTCCCGGCCGGGTTCGCGGCGAGCGCCGCGGCCCGCGGGGACCGGATGCTGCGCCGCCGCCGGGCCCTGCGCCGGGTCGGCTGGACCCTGCTGGTCGCGGCGGCGGCGGCCTTCGCGGTGTGGGCCTGGACGGTCCGCCCGTGGGAGGTGCCGCCGAGCGGTGTCTCCCCGCCCCTGGAGGGCTGGTAGCCACCGCCCGGCGGCAGTTGCCGCCGGGCGTACGCGGCTGCTAGCCGAGGGCCTGGGCCAGGTCCGCCAGCAGGTCGTCGGCGTTCTCGATGCCGACGGACAGGCGGACCAGGTCCGCCGGGACCTCCAGGGCCGAACCGGCCACCGAGGCGTGGGTCATGCGGCCCGGGTGCTCGATGAGGGACTCGACGCCGCCGAGGGACTCGGCCAGGGTGAAGATCTTGGTGCGGGCGCAGACCGCGACGGCCTCCTCCTCGCCGCCGGTGACCTGGAAGGAGATCATGCCGCCGAAGTTGCGCATCTGCTTGGCGGCGATCTCGTGGCCCGGGTGCTCGGCCAGGCCCGGGTAGAGGACCTTGTGCACCTTGGGGTGGCGGGTCAGCATCTCGGCGACCTTCGCCGCGTTCTGCGCGTGCCGGTCCATGCGCACGGCCAGCGTCTTGATGCCGCGCAGCACGATCCACGAGTCGAAGGGACCGGCCACGGCGCCCATCGCGTTCTGGTGGTAGGCCAGTTCCTCGCCCAGTGCCGCGTCGGCGGTGACCAGCGCGCCGCCGACGACGTCGGAGTGGCCGCCCATGTACTTGGTCAGCGAGTGCACGACCACGTCCGCGCCGAGCGCGAGGGGCTGCTGGAGGTAGGGCGAGGCGAAGGTGTTGTCCACGACCAGCTTGGCGCCGGCCGAGCGCGCGATGTCGGCGACGACGGCGATGTCGGTGATGCCGAGCAGCGGGTTGGACGGGGTCTCGACCCAAATGACCTTCGTCTTCGGGGTCAGGGCGGCCCGTACGGACTCCGGGTCGGAGGTGTCGGCCACCGACCACTCGACGCCCCAGCGGGAGACGACCTTCGCGAAGAGGCGGAAGGTGCCGCCGTACGCGTCGTTCGGGATGACCACGTGGTCGCCCGGGGCGAGCAGCGTACGCAGCAGGCAGTCCTCGGCGGCGAGCCCGGACGCGAAGGCGAGGCCGCGCCGGCCGCCCTCCAGCGCCGCGAGGTTCTCCTCCAGCGCGGTACGGGTCGGGTTCGCGCTGCGGCTGTACTCGTAGCCGCCACGCAGTCCGCCGACGCCGTCCTGCTTGTACGTGGACACCTGGTAGATCGGGGGCACGACCGCGCCGGTCAGCGGGTCCGCCGTGTTGCCCGCGTGGATCGCGCGGGTCTCGAAGCTCTGGTGCTCGTGGCTGTCGTCGCTCATGGGCAGAGCCTAAGCCCCGGCCGCCGACGCGCCCACCGCACACCCACTGGGGCGGCATTGGCCTTGGCGCGGGTGCGTCTGGTTCGCTGGGGGACATGGAGATTCTGTGGTTCCTGCTCGCAATGGGCCTGCTCGTGGCCGCCTTCAGCCCGTACATACGGCGCAGGCGAGGCGGCGGCGTACGCCTGGTCGCGCCGGGCAGCCCTGACGCGGCCGACCCCGAGAACTACGGATTCGCCCGCCAGGAGCACCTCGACATCCGGGTCCCGGGCCCGGACGAGGACCTGATGGACGCCCTGGAGGCCGTGCAGCGCACCGGCCGCTGGCAGGCCGCGTCCCAACTGCTGGCGGGCACCCCCAAGGAGGGCGAGCTGCGCTGGCAGCGGGTCCAGGCCTTCGGCGGGGCCGCGGCCCTGGAGCTCGTCGCGGAGCCCGGGGTCGGCGCGCGGTGGTTGAAGGCCTGGCGGCTGGAGGCGGAGAAGGACGCGGGCGGCGCGCAGGTGCACGCGGAACTGCTGGTGCAGCAGGCGTGGCGGCATTCGGGCGGCGTGGGCTCCACGGACCACCGGATCATCCTGGAGGAGGCCCGGGAGGCGTGCCGCAAGGCGGCGCTGCTGGCACCGGGCGACCCCGTCCCGTACATCACGGAGCTGGCGGTGGCGCGGGCGCTCGGGTACGCGGAGGCGGAGTTCGACGCGCTCTGGGCGAAGGTCATCGACGTGGCGCCGGCGCACATGGGCGCGCACCTGGCCGCGCTGCACTACTGGTGCGAGAAGTGGCACGGCTCGCGGGAGAAGGCGGACGCCTTCGCGCACGCGGCGGCGGCCCGCGCCCCGCAGGGCTCGCTGCTGGCGGCGCTGCCGCTGTTCGCGGTGTACGAGCACGTTCCGGAGGTCGTGCTGACGAACTTCTGGCAGGGCGCCGTGGTGACCCGGGCGGTGGAGGGTGCGCTGTACGCGGTGCACACCGCGCGCCCGGACGACCCGATGCTCGCGCACGTACGGCACATGCTGCTGTCGTTCCTGGTGCCGATGGAACGCTGGGCGGAGGCGATGGAGCAGGTCCGCCACATCGACGGCTGCGTCGGCGCCCTCCCGTGGTCGGTCTCCCCGGACCCGGCGGCGCAGTACGCGGTGTACCGCGCCCTGGCAGTGGCGGGCTACGAGGCCAACGGCGGCTCCCCCGCGACGCTGCCGCACTGACGGCTGCGGTGCCGTCAGTGCGGTGACGGCGCTGCGGTGCCGTCAGTGCGGTACGGCGCTGCAGGTGACGCGCCGGCCGCCGGCAGGCGGGAGCCACCCCCCGGGCACCCACCTACCCCATCACGCCAAATAAGGTTGCCGTAAAGAGCTGCGGGCCCCATGATTTCCCGGCGCGACCACCCGGGACCGGCCGACCGCCGCACACCCGCTACGCGCCCGCAGCATCTGCACCGTCTACACCTGCACCACTTCATCCCGTGGGGGGATCCGTCCATATGGGCGCTTCACTGCGCGCGCTGCGCGCTCTCGTCCTGCTCGCAGGCTTCTACCTGCTCGGCCTCGTCCTGCTGGCCGTGCTCGCGGCCGCCGACTGGGCCACCGTCACCTGGCTGCACGGCGGCATCGCCGTCAAGGTCCTCATCGTCTCGGTGGTCCTCGCGGTCCCGATCGTGCGCGGCATGTTCATGCTCCGCACTCCCAAGGACGACCCGCAGCCCGGCGTCCCCGTCACCGAACAGCAGGAACCCGTCCTGTGGCAGGCGGTCCGCGACGTCGCCGCCCAGGTCGGCACCCGCGCCCCCGACGAGATCCTGCTGATCGACGAGGTCAACGCGGCCGTCAGCGAGGACTCCCGGCTGCTCGGCCTGCTGCCCGGCACCCGCCGCCTCTACCTCGGCCTGCCCCTGATGACCGGCCTGGACGAAATGCAGCTGCGCGCCGTGCTCGCCCACGAAATGGGCCACTACGCCAACCTCGACACCCGCCTCACCCCGCTGATCGCCCGCGGCCGCGCCCAGCTGATCCGCACCATCGGGCACTTCCACGACCGCGCCGACACCAAGGTCGCCAAGGAACGCGCACGGCAGGAGAAGGCCGCCGAGGAGCGGCTCGCGAAGGGCAAGAAGGCCAAGGAGGTCGACACCGCCGGCCAGGGCGCGATGTACCGGGCCATGGCGAAGATCTACACGGGGTACGCGCACTTCTACATGCGCGCCACCCTCGCCGGCAGCCGCCGCCAGGAACTCGCCGCCGACCTCGCCTCGGTGCGCGTCGCCGGCCGCGACTCCGCCGCCTCCGCGCTGCGCGAGCTCAACGCCATCGGCCCGGCGCACGGCTTCTACATGGACTCGTACGCCACCCTCGGCGTCGGCGCCGGCCTGCTGCCGCCCCCCGGCCAGGTCTTCGGCGGTCTGCGCCAGCTCCTCGACGCCCGCTCGGACGAACTGGACGAGCTGCGCCGCGAGCTGTCGACCGAGCCCACCTCCCCCTACGACTCCCACCCGGCGCTCGCCGAACGCGTGGCCCGCATCGAGGCCCTGCCCGACGACGGCCGCGGCGGCCTCGCGGCCCGCCCGGCGCTGGAGCTCCTTTCCTCCCCCGAGGCCGCGCTGGCCGCGCTGGAACAGGAGGTCCTGACCCCGGAGGCGCTCGCCCTGACCCGGCGGGACTGGGCGGACCTCGTCCACGAGAGCATGACCCAGTACGTCGGCCACGGCGCGCAGGAGCTCCGCGAGGCCGCCACCGCCGAGGGCGCGGCCCCGGACCTCGCCGGCCTGCTCGACGCCGTCGACACCGACCCGGCGCTGCGCTGGCGGATCGCCGACCGCTTCCCGAAGTCGGAGCAGGCGGCGGCCGCCACCGGGCGCGCCGCCCGCGAGTTCACCCGCCCCGTCCTGCGGCGCGCCGCGAAGCAGCTGGTCACCGCCGAGCTGACGGCCCGCGGCGCCGCCCGTTGGCAGCTGTCCTGGTCCGAGTCGGCCGCCCTGGCCTACCCGACCGACGGTTTCGAGGACCAGCTGGACCTCGCCCTGGACGCCTTCGTCGCGGACCAGCCCGACACCGAACCCCTGCGGAAGCTGGTGCTTGCCTGATGCTCGGACTGATCATTTTCGGTGTCCTCGCCCTCGGCGGCGTCGGCTACCGCTTCCTCACCGCCCGCACCAAGACGCTCCAGGGCCGCATCGACGCCGCCGGGGCGGCGGCCCCGGGCGCCGCGGGGGCCCGCACCGACGCGGAGAAGGCCGAGAAGAGGGCGCGGGACGCGGCCGCGGTCGTCGCGCTGGGCTTCGTCGCCGAGGCCGACCTCGACACCGAGAACGCCCAGCCGGTACCGCCGGAGAAGGCGGCGGCCGTCGCGGCCGTCCGCTCCGGCGACTGGGAGGCGGGCGCCGCCTACGTGGCGGCGGCCGGCCAGGACTGGGACGAGCGCTGGCAGCGCGTCCGCGCCCTGGCCGAGGTCGCGGCGCAGGACGACGCGTTCCTGTTGGCGTGGCGTGCGGCCCGCCCGTCCGACGCGACGGCGGCTCTGGTCGACGCCGACACCGCCGTGAACGTCGCCTGGGACGTACGCGGCAGCCAGGCCGGCAGCCGCACGACGCAGGAGCAGTTCCGCCTCTTCCACAACCTGCTGCTCAAGGCGCAGGAGTCCGCGCACGCGGCGCAGCGGCTGGCCGACCCGGCCGACCCGGTCCCGTACATGGTGGAGCAGCCCATCGCGCAGGGCCTGGGCTACCCGCACGAGCAGTACGAAGAGCTGTGGGCGCAGATCACCGGGCGCGACCCGAAGATCCTCACCGCGCACACCACCGCCCTGCAGTACTGGTGCCGCAAGTGGCGCGGCTCGCACGAGCTCGCGCTGGACTTCGCCCGCGCGTCGGCGGCCTCGGGCGCACCCGGCGAGCTGCTGTCGCTGCTGCCGCTGGTCGCGTACATCGAGCAGGAGCTGCACGAGAAGGAGCTCGTGCCGGAGACCTTCTTCAAGGAGCCGGGGGTGTGCGCGGCGGTCGACGCGGCGCTCGCGGACCTGGCGGCGGCCGACCCCGCCGACCGGCGGACGATCAGGCTGCGGCACGTCCTGGCATGGCTGCTGTTCTGGCAGGACCGGGACGCGGAGGCCGTGGAGCAGTTCCGCGTCGTCGACGGGTACATCGGCGCGCTGCCCTGGTACTACTCGGGGACGCCGAAGGGCCGGTACCTGTACGCACGGAACTGGGCGGTGCTGGCTACGGCCGGCAACGACGCGTGAGCGGCGGGCGATGAAGAAATGACGGAAGTGTGACGCGGCGGGCGGGGGCGGGCAGGGGGGAATCCCGGCCCGCCCCCGTCCGTTGAGGGAGAACCACTAGGAGGGAATCCATGTTCTCGTACCGCCGCACGCCCGAGCTCCCCACCCGCGAGGAGGCCCTCCAGGGCCGCGCGACCCCGCAGTTCCCGCTCCCGGACCGGCACACGGTCCTCGGCAACCCCCTCGCCGGCCCGTACCCGGCCGGGCTCGAAGTGGCCGACTTCGGCCTGGGCTGCTTCTGGGGCGCCGAGCGCAAGTTCTGGCAGACCCCGGGGGTGTGGACCACGCTGGCCGGCTACCAGGGCGGCTTCACCGAGAACCCGACCTACGAGGAGGTCTGCTCGGGCCTGACCGGCCACACGGAGGTCGTCCGCGTGGTCTTCGACCCGTCGCAGGTCTCGTACCCGGTCCTCCTGAAGCTGTTCTGGGAGTCCCACGACCCGACCCAGGGCTTCCGCCAGGGCAATGACGTCGGAACCCAGTACCGCTCGGCGGTGTACACCCACTCCGAGGCCCATCAGGCGCAGGCCGAAGCCTCCCGGTCGGCGTACCAGCAGGTCCTGACGTCCTCGGGCCACGGCGACATCACGACGGCGGTCCTCCCGGCCGCGGAGCGCCCGTTCTGGCCCGCGGAGCCCTACCACCAGCAGTACCTGGACAAGAACCCCGGCGGCTACTGCGGCATCGGCGGCACGGGGGTCTCGTGCCCCATCGGAGTGGCCAAGGCCGAGGGCTGACCCTCCCCCGGCCCCCGGCGCCGCCCTCATCGGCGAGCTCGGCAGCGGATGCGCTGCCCGTCCTCGTAGGGACGGGCAGCGGGCTCGGCGCGGCGGGTCAGATCGTGGACGCGTCGATCACGAAGCGGTAGCGGACGTCGCTGGACAGGACGCGTTCGTACGCGTCGTTGATCTCGTCGGCGCGGATCAGTTCGATCTCCGAGCCCAGACCGTGCTCGGCGCAGAAGTCCAGCATTTCCTGGGTCTCCGCGATCCCTCCGATCATCGAGCCGGCGAGTGTCTTGCGGCCGGTGATGACGGAGAACAGGCTCAGCTCGACCGGCTCCTCCGGGGCGCCGACGTTCACCAGCGCCCCGTCGACCTTCAGCAGGCCGAGGTACGCGTCGAGGCCCAGGGGGGCCGACACGGTCGAGATGACCAGGTCGAAGCTGCCGGCCAGCTTCTCGAACGTGCTCTCGTCGCTCGTGGCGTAGTAGTGCGAGGCGCCCAGCCGCAGGCCGTCCTCCTGCTTGCGCAGCGACTGCGAGAGGACGGTGACCTCGGCGCCGAGGGCTGCCGCGATCTTCACGCCCATGTGGCCGAGACCACCGAGGCCGACGATCGCGACCTTCTTGCCGGGGCCCGCCTGCCAGTGCTTGAGCGGGGAGTAGAGGGTGATCCCGGCGCACAGCAGCGGCGCGGCGACGTCGAGGGCCAGGCCGTCGGGGATGCGGACGGTGTAGTTCTCATCGACGACGACATGCGTGGAGTAGCCGCCGTACGTGGGCTCGCCCTGCTCGTCGCGGGCGTTGTACGTGCCGGTCATGCCCTTGACGCAGTACTGCTCCTGCCCGCGCAGGCAGTACTCGCACGCGCGGCAGGAGTCGACGAAGCAGCCGACGCCAACGTGGTCGCCGACCGCGAACTTCGCGACGCCCGGACCGACTTCGGTGACGACACCGGCGATCTCGTGGCCCGGGACCATGGGGTAGATGCCCTCGCCCCAGCCGTCGCGGACCTGGTGGATGTCGGAGTGGCATATGCCGGCGTACTTGATCTCGATGAGGACGTCGTGCTCGCCGACGGGGCGGCGCGGGACGGTGGTGCGCTCCAGCGGGGCCTTGGCCGCGGGAGCGGCGTAGGCGGCGACCTGGGTGACGGACATGGGGAGGACTCCTCGAACGCTGCTGAAGATCTGCTGACTCTCTGCGGTGCGGTCAACGATGCCGTGCCGGACGCCCGGCACCCAGTCCCCTGCCCTGCCTAGGCCTGGCGGTCCTACCCCTGGCGGGGTCAGGAACACGGCCCGTACCGGGCCGGCCGCCCGGCGATACTGGCGTCATGGACCAGCTTGATCAGCGTGCCGAACTGGGCGAGTTCCTGCGTTCCCGCCGTGCGCGACTGCGCCCCGCGGACGTGGGCCTGCCGGACTACGGGCGCCACCGCCGCGTGCCCGGGCTGCGCCGCGAGGAGCTGGCGCAGCTGGCGGGGGTCTCGGTCGCGTACTACACGCGGCTCGAACAGGGGCACGGACAGAACGTGTCGGCGGAGGTGCTCGACGCGATCGCCCGGGCGCTCCGCCTGGACGGCACGGAGACGGCCCACCTGACGCATCTGGCCAGCCCCCGGCTCCGCAGGCCGCGCCGACAGCCCCACCGGCAGGAGCAGGTCCGCCCCGAGCTCCGGACGCTGCTGAACGCGATGGACGGTGTACCGGCGTACCTGCTGGGGCGGCGGCAGGACGTCATCGGGTGGAACCGGCTGGCCGCGGCGGTGTTCGGGGACTTCGGCGCGCTGCCGCCGCAGGAGCGGAACCTGGTGCGGCTGGTGTTCCTGGACCCGGCGGCGGCGGAGCTGTACGCGGATTGGGACTGCCTGGCCTGCCGGGTCGTGAGCAGTCTGCGCATGTATGCGGGCGAACATCCGGACGACGAACAGCTGTCGGCACTGGTCGGTGAGTTGTCGGTGAAGAACGAAGAGTTCCGCCGGCTGTGGGCGGCGCACACGCTGGCGGACAACAAGACGCACGGGGTGAAGATGCTGCGGCACCCGCTGGTCGGTGAACTGTCACTGTCCTTCGAGACGCTGGTCCTGCCGGGCGACTCCGCGCAGGTCTTGGTCACCTACCACGCGGCGCCGGGCTCTCCTTCGGAGGATGCCCTGCGCATGCTGTCGTCGTGGTCGGCCCCCGCCGGTGAGGCGGGAGCGCGCAACGCGCCGCAGGATCCGCGGGACCGGCAGGGCCCACGGGACCGCCAGGGTCCGCGTGACCCCGCCGCTACAGCGTGAACTGGAAGTACCCCGTGTCGCGCTCGCGGCGGTAGCCGAGGGACCCGTTCACCGCCCGCATCGGCGTGTTCTCGTCGGCCACGGTCGTGCCGATGGTGGCCAGGGACGGGTGGCGGGCGCTCACCTCGGCGAGCATGCGGAGCTTCACCGCGCGTCCGAGCCCACGGCCCCGGTGCTCGGGCACGACCACCGTGTCGTACTGGACGGCGTGCGGGCCCGTCGGGTCCGGGAGGACCAGTTCCGTGTACGCCGCCACCTCGCCGCCGGGGGTGACCGCGGCGACCGTGGTCAGGGCGCCCCCGCGGTCCAGGACCAACTGCTGGGCCGCGTGCAGGCGCTGAGGAGTCCAGGGCTCGATCCGTTCGTCGAGTTCGCCGCTGGGCGCGTCCTCCATCGCGGCGTGGGCGCGGGCCGCCGCAGCAGCCCACGCGTCCGGTACGAGGCCGGGCCAGCACAGCATCGCGTAGCCCGCCGGGACGTCGGGCCGGGGCGGGAGGACCGCCGGCACGTCCTGGACGTACCAAGCCATGTGCAGGACGTTGGCGAAGCCCAGGGAGCGGGCGAAGGCCTCGCCCGGGCCGCCGAGGTCCACGAGGGCGGAGACCGAGCTACGGCCCTCGGACAGCAGCCTCTCGCGGACCCGCTGCCACAAGGCAGTGCCGAGACCGCGTCGGCGCGCGTCCGGGCGTACGGCCAGCACGTCGAGGAAAGCGGTGTGTCGGTTGGCCTCGTCGGTGAACAGCAGGAGGCCCGCGACGCCCTCGTCCGCCGCCCACAGTGCGGCCCGGCCGCGGGCGGGTGCCACGCGCAGCCGCCCGACGACCTCCGTCCGGGACGGGGGAGGGAGCTGCGGCAGGTCGACCGCCTGGGCGGCGGTCAGGACCGCGAGCCAGGCCTCCGCCTCAGCGGCCGAAGGGGGCATGGTCAGGGTGCGGATCGTCATGATCTCGGACCCTAGCCGGGGCCCGCTGCCCGCGCGCGGGGGTTTCACGACGGATGGCGGGGAGCCCGCCAGGGGCTCCCCGCCATCTACGTCGTGCTGCCGTCGGACCGGGTCAGGAGGCCGTGCCGGCCTTCCAGTCCGCCCAGCTCATGTTCCAGCCGTTGAGGCCGTTTTCCGGCTTGATGGTCTTGTCCGGCGAGTTGACCACCGTGACGACGTCGCCGATGAGCGAGTTGTCGAAGAACCAGGCCGCGGGCTGGTTCGGGTCGTTGGCGCCCTGGGCGTCGTTCAGACCGACACAGCCGTGGCTCGTGTTCGCGCTGCCGAAGATCGAGTCCGCTCCCCAGTAGTTGCCGTGGATGAACGTGCCCGACTCGGACAGCCGCATCGCGTGCGGGACGTCCTTGATGTCGTACTCGCCCTTGCCCTCGCTGTTCTTGAAGCCGACGGTGGAGCCGTCCATCCGGGTCTCCTTGAACTTCTCGGAGATCACCATCTGGCCGTTGTACGTCGGGTTCTCCGGGGAGCCCGCCGAGATCGGGATGGTCTTGAGGACCGCGCCGTCGCGGGTGACGGTCATCTTCTTCGTCTTCGCGTCGACCGTGGAGACCTGGCTGCGGCCGATCTTGAAGGTGGCCGTCCGGTTCTGCACGCCCTGGACGCCGGGGGCGCCCTGCACGCCCTCAAGCGCCAGCTTCAGGGTGACGGTGGAGCCCGCCTGCCAGTACTGCTCGGGGCGGAAGTCCAGGCGCTGCGGGCTGAACCAGTGCCCGACGACCTCCTGGCCGCTGCTGGAGGTGACGTTGATCGCCGCCTGGACGGCCTTCATGTCCTTGATCGGCTTGTTGAAGGTGATCGAGACCGGCATGCCCACGCCGACGGTCTGGCCGTCGTCCGGTATGAACGAGCCGACGAAGCTGTTCTCCGGGGAGACGGTGGTGAAGGAGGTGTTCTCGTGCGCCTCCTTGCCGCTCGCGTCCTTGGCGGTCGCCGACAGGGCGTACTTCGTCGAGCGCTTCAGTGCGGCTTCCGGCTTCCAGCTCTTGCCGTCGGCGGATATCTTGCCGGCCACGGCCGCGCCCTCGGAGGTCTTCAGCTCGACCGCGGTGAGGGTGCCGTCGCTGACGGCGACGTTCGTCGCGTCGTTCAGGCCGACGTTGGTCGCCCCGTCCTTCGGCGTGATCGTCATCTTGGCCTTGGAGGCGTCCTTGGCCGCAGCCGCGTCCACGTCCGACTGGGACTTGCCGTTGCCGTCCCCGCCGCCCTTGGGCTTGTCGTCTCCACCGCCGCACGCCGAGAGAACCAGCACGCCACCGAGTACGGCGGATATGGCCACCAGGGACCTCTTCCGCCGCTTCCTGTCCGTCCTCACACGCCACTCCATCGTTGCTGAACCCCCGAGCTTCCCCGGCCGGAGCCGGGCGGTGCCCCGATCGGGGCAGGGGGACACGCCCCCTGCCTCGCACCAGTCAACGCGTTTGAGGCCCGGATCGGTTCCACATTCCGTTTGAATGTGTGCAACCACACGGTCAGGCGTTGTCGGTCGTCTCTTCCTCGTAGTCCCCATCTTCCTCGCCCAGGTCCCACTCCATGGCCTCGGGGTCGTATTCGACGGGCTCGCTGCTCCACGAGGCCTGCGCAAGCTCCACGCCGGGAATGTCCGCGACCAGGTCAGTGGGGTCGACGAGGTACGCGAGCGCCTCCGATTCGTCCTCCCGCACGGCCGACTCGGCGTGGCCGCGCTCCTCGTCCGGCATGAACTCGTCAGCCTCGATGTGCGCGAGTGCGGCCCCGGTGAGCGCCTCGGGGTCGGGCACCTCCAGTACCAAATCCACCCGAAGCCGTACGTATCGTGATGTGTCAGAAGGGTTCATACGACGGAGAGTAAGCCCGCGGAAGCCCCGACTTTCCCGCGACCCGCCCTTGTCCGTAGCATCACCGCACACGGCCAATTCGCTGCGTCCGCAAGGGGGATCGCACCGTGTCCGCACGTCGACCGCTGCTCACGGCTCTCGGAGCGACCAGCCTCCTCGCCGCCCTCTGGTTCGTACCCTCGGCCAACGCCACCGCACCCGGGTCCGCGGCGCCCGGTTCAACTACGTCCGGTTCCACTTCCGACGCGGCGCCGGAGTCCGCGAACACGTCCGGCCCCGGAGCGGTGACCGGCCTCGCGGAGGACCCGGCCGACACCACGGCCGCCGGAGCCCAGAGCGCCGGCCAGGTCTCCCTGGGGCTCGCCGACACCGGTGGGATCGACACCACCCCGTACCTGCTGGGCGGCACGCTCTGCCTGGGCCTCGGAGCCGGTTTCGTCACGTACTCCGTGCGCCGCTCGCGCGCGTAGCCGCCCCGGCCGCGCAGGTCCCGTACACGCCGGAAGGGCCGCCCCCAGGAGATTTCCCGGAGGCGGCCCTTCACGGCTTCGGCAGGCCCGTCAGGCGAGCGGGCCCGTCACCGGCTCCACCGCGGCGACGAGGCCGCCCGTACGGACGAACGCGTCGGCCGCTGCCAGGTCGGGGGCGAGGAAACGATCCGGCCCGGGACCCTCCACACCGGCCGCCCGCGTCGCGGCGATGGCCGCCTGGCTGGCCGGGGCCGGGGTGAGCCCGTGGCGGAGCTCGATGGCCCGGGTGGCCGCGTACAGCTCGATCGCGATGATCCGGGTCAGGTTGTCGATGGCGGTACGGAGCTTGCGCGCGGCCGACCAGCCCATCGAAACGTGGTCCTCCTGCATGGCGGAGGACGGGATCGAATCGGCGGAGGCCGGCACGGCCAGCCGCTTCATCTCGCTGACCAGGGCGGCCTGCGTGTACTGGGCGATCATCAGACCGGAGTCGACGCCGGCGTCGTCCGCGAGGAACGGCGGCAGGCCGTGCGAGCGGTTCTTGTCCAGCAGCCGGTCGGTGCGGCGCTCGGCGATGGAGCCGAGGTCGGCCGCCGCGATGGCCAGGAAGTCCAGGACGTACGCGACCGGCGCGCCGTGGAAGTTGCCGTTCGACTCCACACGGCCGTCGGGCAGCACCACCGGGTTGTCGACGGCGGAGGCCAGCTCGCGCGAGGCCACCAGGGCGGCGTGCGCCATGGTGTCCCGGCCCGCGCCGGCGACCTGCGGGGCGCAGCGCACCGAGTACGCGTCCTGCACGCGCGGGGCGGACTCCTCCTGGAAGTGCCGGACCAGCCCGGAGCCCTTCAGGACGGCGGCCATGTTCGCGGCGGAGGCGCCCTGGCCCGGGTGCGGGCGGATGGCGTGCAGCTCGGGCGCGAGCACCTTCTCGGTGCCGAGCAGACCCTCAAGGGTCAGCGCGGCGGTGATGTCGGCGGACTTGTACAGCTTGTCGAGGTCGGCGAGGGCCATGACCAGCATGCCGAGCATGCCGTCGGTGCCGTTGAGGAGGGCGAGGCCCTCCTTCTCCTTCAGCTCGACCGGCTTGATCCCGGCCTCGGCGAGGAGCTCCCCGGCGGGGCGCACGACCCCGTCCGGGCCCTCGGCGTCACCTTCGCCCATCAGGGTGAGCGCGCAGTGCGAGAGCGGCGCGAGGTCACCCGAGCAGCCGAGCGAGCCGTACTCGTGGACGACGGGGGTGATGCCCGCGTTGAGCACGTCGACCATCGTCTGCGCGACGGACGGCCGGACGCCGGTGTGACCGGAGGCGACGGTCTTCAGCCGCAGGAACATCAGGGCGCGCACGACCTCCCGCTCGACGCGCGGGCCCATGCCGGCGGCGTGCGAGCGGACGATGTTGCGCTGGAGCTGGGCGCGCAGCTCGGGGCTGATGTGCCGGGAGGCGAGGGCGCCGAAACCGGTGGACACCCCGTAGACGGGTTCGGGCTTGGCGGCGAGGGCATCGACGATCTCGCGGGCACGGGCGAGGGCGTCGAGCGCCTCGCCGGACAGCTCGATCCGCGCGTTGCCGCGGGCGACGGCGATGACGTCCTCGGCGGTGGTCCCGGAGGTCCCCACCACGACAGTGTGCATATCCATATTCAGCAGCCTACGGACTGAATCGCTTCATGTCACTAGCGAGTTTCACGAGGGCCCCTTACGCCACTACGTCACCCGGCCCCGGAAGCGCCGGCGCTCACCGGCCGCCTCCTCCTGGGCGGCGTCGGCCATCCGGACGACGGCGGTGTCCCGGCCCGCGACCACGGGCTTCGGCGACCGCGCGGCCTTGGCTTTGTACTGCGCGGCGTCGGCCAGCCGGAACAGCCGCCGGGACGACTTCACGGGCCCGATCGGATCCCCCGTGGACGCCACCCCGCAGGCCACGCCCTCCCCCAGCTCCAGTTCGGCGGCCCGCAGGCACAGCTCCTCCGTCACCCGAACCACCTCATCGGCCGCGGGCCCGACGCTCACCAGACAGAACTCGTCGCCGCCGAGCCGGGCGACGAGCGCGCCGGGCAACATGGCCCCGCACAGGCTCAGCACCGACCCGAACCGCTCCAGCAGCCGGTCGCCCATGGCGTGCCCGAGGGTGTCGTTGACCTTCTTGAGGCCGTTCAGGTCACACACCACCAGACTGACCACGGCCGCGTTGCGCCGGTGCTCCTCCAAGGCTTCGTCGAGGCGCATGTCGACGGCCCGCCGGTTGGCCAGCCCGGTCAGCGGATCGGTGAACGCGAGCCGCCGCGCCTCTTCGAGCCGCTCGTTCTGCGCGAGGCCGGCCGCGACGACCGCCGCCAGGACGGTCGCGAACTCGGCGTCGTCGCGGTCGAAGCCGGGCAGGCCCTCGTCGCGGGCGACGTACAGCTCGCCCCAGGCGCGGCCGCTGAGCACGATGGGCGCGACGACGCAGGTCCCGCGGCGGCGGCGGCGCAGCGCCTCGCCGCGCCGGCCGGGACGGCCGCCGTCGGCGCTCTCCACCCAGGCGTGGGGGCCACCGCCGCCGACCCACCGCTCGTGCAGGAACTCGGTGATCTCGGGGAAGTCGTGGACGGGGTAGGACTCGTCCTCGGGGAACTCCTCCTCGCCGGCGCGGCGCTCACCCTCGTTGACGAGCACCCGTAGACGGCCGCGCTCGCGCTCCCAGGCGGAGATCGCGGCGAACGAGCCGTCCATCGCGAGACGGGCCCCGCGGGCGGCGGCCCGGACGCTGTCCCGCGGCGCGGATGCGGCGGCCATGGCCTGCGCCAGGCCCACGACGGCTCGCAGCCGCCCGTCGACTCCCATCATCCCAGGTTAGGGAGTTTCCGACCCAGCGCCACCGATCCCCCGACGGGGCAGATCCGCCCACGGCGCCGCTACCGGGACCCGGGCCCCGTAAGGCGCCGGCACCACCCTCGGCGTCCGGCCCCGGACCTCCGCGCCTCGAACGCCGGCGGGGCTGGATCTGCCCCGGGCCGGGCCGGACAGGGACGGAGGCACCAGACGGGGACGGAGGCGGCCGGCGGGGACAGAGGCGGCCGGCGGGGCTGGATCTGCCGCACCGGCCCACCCGAAGCCCACCCGACCAGCCTCGACACCGGCACCCCAGCCGCGCCGGCCCTGCCCCGCCGGGGCCCCGCACGGCCGAGCGGGCCCCGCACGGGACGGCTGCGCAGGCCCTGGCGGATCCGTTCGCGGGTGGCTAGCGGCCCGGCCAGTTCGGACGGCGCTTTTCGTTGAACGCCGCCACGCCCTCCGCGCGGTCGCCGGAGAACGCCACCGTCCGCCAGGCCGCGTCCTCGATCTCCAGCCCGGCCGTCAGGTCCATCCCGTGCCCCAGCCGCAGCGCCCGCTTCGCCGCCCGCAGCCCCACCGGGGAGTTCGCGGCCATCCGCCCGGCCAGGGCGAGCGCCTCGTCACGGTCCGTGCCCGCCGGGACCAGCGAGTCCACCAGGCCGAGCGCCAGCGCCTCGGCCGCCTCGACCCGCCGCGCCGTGAAGATCAGTTCCGCCGCCCGCGCCGCGCCCACGCGCCGCGGCAGCAGCTGCGTGCCCCCGCCGCCGGGGATCACGCCCACGGAAACCTCCGGCAGGCCGACCACCGCCGTCTCGTCGGCCACGATCACGTCGCAGGCCAGCGCCAGCTCGAAGCCGCCGCCCAGCGCGAACCCGTGCACCGCCGCGATCGTCGGCATCGGGAGTTCCAGTACGCCCCCGTAGGCGCCCCGCGTGGTCGGCCGCTGCTGCACCAGCTCGGCGTCCGTCAGGGAGTTGCGCTCCTTGAGGTCGGCCCCGACGCAGAAGGCGCGTTCCGCCGCCGAGGAGAGCACGACCACCCGTACCGACGCGTCCGCCGCGAGCGCCGCGCAGGCGTCGCCGATGGCCCGCGCCATATCCGTCGAGACGGCGTTCATCGCCTTGGGCCGGTCCAGGACCAGCTCCGCGACCCCGTCGTCATGCCGGCGCACAGTCACGAACTCAGACACAGAGACCCTCCCGGTTAACGAACGTTACCCGGGGATCTTAGGCTTCCGCCGCGTCAGCGACCAGGGCTCCACGACGCCCAGCCCGCGCACCGGCCGCTGCCACATCGGCTGGAGCGCGAAGCGGTACGTCCCGCCGCCCTCCTCGGCCTCGGCCTCCTTCTCGGACACCGGCGCCGCGCCCGTCCGCCCGAGCTCCTCCGCCATGGCCCCGTCGACGAGCACGGCGTCCTTCGGCGCTATGGACGTCAGTCGCGAGGCCAGGTTCACGGTGGTCCCGAAGACGTCGCCCATCCGGGTCGTGACCGTCCCGAACGCTATGCCGACGCGCAGCTCCGGCATCTGGGCGTCGGCTTCCATCGTCTCGATGAGCCGCAGCGCGATCTCCGCGGCCGTGGCCGCGTCGTCGGCGCAGTACAGCACCTCGTCGCCCAGCGTCTTGATCAGCCGGCCGCCGTGCGCGGCCACCAGGTCCGCGGACGTCGTCTCGAAGGACTCGACGAGCTCGCCGAGCTCTTCCTCCTCCAGCCGCCGCGTCAGCCGCGTGAAGCCGACGAGGTCCGCGAAGCCCACCGCGAGCCGCCGGTCGACCATCTCCTCGTCGTCCGCGACCTGCACCACGCGTCCGGTGGCCGCCGCCAGCTGGCGCCGCCACACGTAGACGAGGAACTCCTCCAGCTCGGGCAGCAGCAGCTCCACCAGCGGGTACGTGACCTCCGTACGGGTCATGCCCGGCTCCGGCGGCTCCGTCAGGCCCTCCAGGAAGGAATCGATCTGCCATTCGGCCAGCCGGGCGGTGGTCTGCCCGGTGGACCGCGCGACCTGTACGGCCATGGGCTCGCTCAGCAGGCCGGCTTCGACGAGGCCGGCGAGGCGGCGCAGCGCCAGTACGTCGGCCTCCGTGAGGGCCTTGGCCTGACCGATGTCCGCGAAGCCCATGGCCCGCCAGAAGCGGGAGGCGAGCTCCATCGAGACGCCGGCGCTGCGGGCCGCCTGGAAGGGGGTGTACCGGCGCTCCGCGCCGAGGATCAGCTGCTCCAGCCGGATGGCGAGCGGGTCCGCCGTCGGCTGTGCGGTGTGGTCGACCTCGTGGTGGGGAGTGTGCTGGTCGCGTCCGATGGGAGTCCCCGGACCGGGCCCGGGGGTGGACGCGCCGGACGTAGGGTCGTCGACGGTCAAGGGCCGCCTCCTGTCCATTCCGTGCGCACTGCCCTGCCGAACCGGGTGATCACCGGGAGGACCGGGATCGCCTAAACCATACGGCAGGTGTGCCGTAGCTCACTCCCCACTCTCCGCAGCCGCGGCCGTGCTAGCGCACCGACCTCAGGTGGACGACGTCCCCGGCGCCCACGGCCTCGTGCCGGTCCTCGGCGCTGCGGACGACGAGCCGTCCGTCCGCGTCGACCGCTTCGGCCGTACCGGTGAGCGTGCGGCCGCCCGGCAGGTCGGCCCGTACGTGCCGGCCGAGGGTGACGCAGTCCGCCGCGTACGCCTCCTGGAGGCCGCTGGCGGCCGGATCCCCGCCGGCCGCCCGCCAGTCCCCGTACCAGCGCTCCAGGGAGCGCAGTACGGCCTTCAGCAGGGGCTCTCGGTCCGTGACGGCGGCCTTGGCCAGGATCAGCGACCCGGCTTCCGGCACCGGCAGCTCGTCCTCGGTCAGCGTGACGTTGAGCCCGATCCCGATGACGACCCCGTCGCCGACCCGCTCGGCGAGGATGCCGCCGGTCTTGCGTTCCTCCCCGTCCACGGTGATCAGCAGGTCGTTGGGCCACTTGAGGGCGGTGTCCACGCCGGCGGCCCGGGACAGCCCGGTCGCGGCGGCCACCCCGGCGAGCAGGGTCAGCCACCCCCACCGCTCCTGCGGTACGGCCCCGCCCGGCTTGAGCAGGACGGAGAAGAACAGCCCGGACCGGGCGGGCGCGACCCAGCTCCGGTCGAGCCGCCCGCGCCCGGCGGTCTGCTCCTCGGCGACGAGCACGGCCCCCTCGGGGAGCTGCCCGGCGCGGGCCGCGAGATCCGTGTTGGTGGACCCCGTGGCGGCGACCACCTCGACGGAGGACCACAGCCCCCCGTCGGTGACGAGGGCCCGCTCCAGCGCGGCAGCGTTCAACGGAGGCCGCTCAAGGCTCGACCAGCGGCTGTCGGCGGCTCCGGACGGAGCCCCTCCTGATGCATCTGATGGCGTCATGCAACCCACAGTAGGTGTGTCAAACGCCGCACTGCCGAGCGCCATGCCCGCCGATACGCTACGCACCAGTAGCCAGCAGTAGTCAATCAATTGACCAGGCAGTTGACACCACACAGGGAGCCGCGACCCCGATGTCACAACCCTCAGAGCCGATCGACATGCACACGACCGCGGGCAAGATCGCGGACCTGCAGCGCCGGATCGACGAAGCCACTCACGCCGGGTCCGCGCGCGCGGTGGAGAAGCAGCACGCCAAGGGGAAGCTGACGGCGCGTGAGCGGGTCGCCCTGCTGCTGGACGAGGGGTCCTTCGTCGAGCTCGACGAGTTCGCCCGGCACCGCTCGACCGCCTTCGGGCTGGAGAAGACCCGGCCGTACGGCGACGGCGTCGTCACCGGCTACGGCACGGTGGACGGCCGTCCGGTGGCCGTGTTCTCGCAAGACTTCACCGTCTTCGGCGGGGCCCTCGGCGAGGTCTACGGCCAGAAGATCATGAAGGTCATGGACTTCGCGCTGAAGACCGGCTGCCCGCTCGTCGGCATCAACGACTCCGGCGGCGCCCGCATCCAGGAGGGCGTCAGCGCGCTGGGCATGTACGGCGAGATCTTCCGCCGGAACGTGCACGCGTCGGGCGTGATCCCGCAGATCAGCCTGATCGTCGGGCCCTGCGCCGGCGGCGCCGTGTACTCCCCCGCCATCACCGACTTCACCGTGATGGTCGATCAGACCTCGCACATGTTCATCACCGGCCCGGACGTCATCAAGACGGTCACCGGCGAGGACGTGGGCTTCGAGGAGCTGGGCGGCGCCCGCACCCACAACTCCACCTCGGGCGTGGCCCACCACATGGCCGGGGACGAGAAGGACGCCATCGAGTACGTCAAGTCCCTGCTGGCGTACCTGCCGTCGAACAACCTCTCCGAGCCGCCGGCCTTCCCGGAAGAGGCGGACACGGAGGTCTCCGACACCGACCGCGAGCTCGACGTCCTGATCCCGGACAGCGCGAACCAGCCGTACGACATGCACACCGTGATCGAGCACGTGCTCGACGACGCGGAGTTCCTGGAGACGCAGTCGCTGTTCGCGCCGAACATCCTCACCGGCTTCGGCCGCGTCGAGGGGCACCCGGTGGGCATCGTCGCCAACCAGCCGATGCAGTTCGCCGGCTGCCTGGACATCGACGCGTCCGAGAAGGCCGCCCGTTTCGTGCGGACCTGCGACGCCTTCAACATCCCGGTGCTGACGTTCGTCGACGTCCCGGGCTTCCTGCCGGGCACCGACCAGGAGTACAACGGAATCATCCGGCGCGGCGCGAAGCTGATCTACGCGTACGCCGAGGCCACCGTCCCCCTGATCACCGTCATCACCCGCAAGGCCTTCGGCGGCGCGTACGACGTCATGGGCTCCAAGCACCTCGGCGCGGACCTGAACCTGGCCTGGCCGACCGCGCAGATCGCCGTCATGGGCGCGCAGGGCGCGGTCAACATCCTGCACCGCCGCGCCATCGCGGAGGCGGAGGAGGCGGGCACCGCCGAGGAGACCCGGGCCCGGCTCATCGCCGAGTACGAGGACACCCTGCTGAACCCGTACACGGCCGCCGAGCGCGGGTACGTCGACGCGGTGACCATGCCGTCGGAGACCCGGACGCACGTGGTCAAGGGGCTGCGCCAGCTGCGCACCAAGCGCGAGTCCCTGCCCCCGAAGAAGCACGGCAACATCCCCCTGTAGGAGGTCAGTCCTGTGGTGATCAAGGTCGTCAAGGGGAATCCGACGCCCGAGGAGCTGGCCGCCGCACTGGCGGTGGTCCAAGCGCGCGCGGCGGTGCTGGCCTCGGCACCGTCGGGCGCGCCGCGGGTGGCGGACGAGTGGTCGGCGCCGGCCCGGGTGGCCCGGCGGACGCTGCCGCAGCCGGGGCCGCGGGCGTGGGCCCGTACGTACTGGCCGGGCTAGAGCGGCCCGGGCGGCCCGCCGTCCGGTCGTGAAGATGGCGTGAACGGACCGTGGCGCCTGAGTACCCGTACTCAGGCGCCGCACCGGCCTGCGGGGCCAGGATCGGTGCATGCTCTGGTCAGACCCGAAGAACGAGCCGCCCGAGGACATGCGGGACGCGCAGGCGATGGTCCGGAGGATGACCGTGGTGGTCGTCCTCGCGATGCTGGTGGTCGTGTACGTGCTGGGCGTGGGCTTCTAGGGCGCGTTCGGGGCGGGACGGCCGCCCCTACGATGGCGGGCATGACTGCTGCTGCCCACGCCCTCGTCCTCGCCTCCGCCTCACCCGCCCGGCTCAACCTGCTGCGGCAGGCCGGCCTGGCCCCGCACGTGATCGTCAGCAACTTCGACGAGGACGCTCTCAGCGCGGACACCCCGGCCGAGCTGGCGCTGGCGCTGGCCGAGGCCAAGGCGGGCGTGGTGGCGGCCCTGGACGAGGCCGCGGGCGCCCTGGTGATCGGCTGTGACTCGGTGCTGGAGCTGGACGGCGAGGCGCTCGGCAAGCCGGCGGACGCCGAGGAGGCCACCTCGCGCTGGAAGTCGATGCGCGGGCGGGTCGGCGTACTGCGCACCGGGCACTGCGTGATCGACACGGCGAACGGACGTCAGGTTTCGGCCACGGCGTCCACGACGGTCCGGTTCGGCGAGCCCACGGACGCCGAGGTGGCCGCGTACGTGGCGAGCGGCGAGCCGCTGCACGTGGCCGGGGCCTTCACCCTGGACGGGCTGTCGGCTCCGTTCATCGAGGGCATCGACGGCGACCCCGGCAACGTCATCGGGCTGTCGCTGCCGCTGCTGCGGTCCCTGCTGGCCGAATTGGGCGTGTCCATCACGGATTTGTGGGCTTGAGGTCCTCGAACGGCGTAGGCGGGGCGTCCTGGGCGTCCGGGGCGCCCCCCGGACCTCTGGGGCCCCCGGGACCCCTCGCACCCGCCATGCCCTCGTCCTGGGCCGCGTAGAGCGTCAGGGTCAGCACGAGCAGGCACAGGATCACCATCGTCACCGCGAAGGCGCCCCAGCCGACCAGGCCGACGGCGATGGCGCCGAGCAGCCCGTGGGTGACGGCGGCGGTGACGAGCACGACGCGGGCGAAGGTGCCCGGGGCCCGGTCCCGTACGGCCGCCACGACGAGGAGCACGGCGCACAGGAGCAGGAACGCGCCGATGCCCGCCCCCATCCCGTACGTTGCCGTGGACATGACATCCGGGTCCATGCCCGCGATGGACATCGACTGGTTGTGGGTGGTCCTACCCAGGACGAAGTGGACGAGAACGAGGACCGCCGCCTCGACGACGAGCACGAGCGCGGCCAGCCCGGCCACGAGTCTGCGCAGCACGACGCCCACCACGAACCCACCCCTCCCCACGAGTCCCCGACCACAAGCCCGTTCGACGCCCTGGAGGCTACTAACGGGTAAACGTACGGACAAGGGGTCCGGGCAGCTTCGTTGCGCGAAGGGCCCCGCCGGCGATCACGCAAAGAATGTGTGGGCCGTTCGTAGGGACTCGACAAAGAATCACGGGGGCCCGCTGACCCGGCGAACAGAGACCTTGGTTACGTGACGGGGTTACTGTGCAGTTGGGGATCCCCCTGACCTGGGGCGCCACAAGGGCTTTCCTCGCTTGAGGCAGACTCGAATCACACTCCGTGTGGGCAAGGTCACCTCTAGGGAAGGGTCGAAACGCCGTGTGGGCTGTCCCTAAACTCAGCTTGTTTCAAGGAGGGAGCCATCGTGCGCAAGGTGCTCATCGCCAACCGTGGCGAAATCGCTGTCCGCGTTGCTCGGGCCTGCCGGGATGCCGGAATCGCAAGCGTAGCCGTCTACGCCGATCCGGACCGGGATGCTCTGCATGTCCGCGCGGCCGACGAAGCTTTCGCGTTGGGCGGTGACACCCCGGCCGCCAGCTACCTGGACATCTCCAAGGTCCTCCAGGCCGCAGCCGATTCCGGCGCGGACGCCATCCATCCCGGATACGGCTTCCTCTCCGAGAACGCCGACTTCGCGCAGGCCGTGCTCGACGCGGGCCTGACCTGGATCGGCCCGCCCCCGCAGGCCATCCGCGACCTCGGCGACAAGGTCGCCGCCCGGCACATCGCCCAGCGCGCCGGCGCGCCGCTCGTCGCCGGCACCCCGGACCCGGTGTCCGGCGCCGACGAGGTCATCGAGTTCGCCAAGGAGCACGGCCTGCCCATCGCGATCAAGGCCGCCTTCGGCGGTGGCGGTCGTGGCCTGAAGGTCGCCCGCACCCTCGAAGAGGTGCCGGAGCTCTACGAATCGGCCGTCCGCGAGGCCGTCGCCGCGTTCGGCCGCGGCGAGTGCTTCGTCGAGCGCTACCTCGACAAGCCGCGGCACGTCGAGACCCAGTGCCTGGCCGACTCCCACGGCAACGTGGTCGTCGTCTCGACCCGTGACTGCTCGCTGCAGCGCCGCCACCAGAAGCTGGTGGAGGAGGCCCCCGCGCCGTTCCTGTCCGAGGCGCAGAACGCCGAGCTGTACGCCGCCTCGAAGGCGATCCTGAAGGAAGCCGGCTACGTCGGCGCCGGCACGGTCGAGTTCCTGGTCTCCGCCGACGGCCTGATCTCCTTCCTGGAGGTCAACACCCGTCTGCAGGTCGAGCACCCGGTCACCGAAGAGGTCTCCGGCATCGACCTGGTGCGCGAGATGTTCCGCATCGCCGACGGCGAGGAGCTCGGCTACGGCGACCCGGTGCTGCGCGGCCACTCGTTCGAGTTCCGCATCAACGGCGAGGACCCGGGCCGCGGCTTCCTGCCGGCTCCGGGCACCGTCACCAAGTTCGCCGCACCGTCGGGTCCGGGCGTCCGCCTCGACACGGGCGTCGAGTCCGGCTCGGTCATCGGCCCGGCCTGGGACTCGCTGCTCGCCAAGCTGATCGTCACGGGTGCCACCCGCGAGCAGGCGCTGCAGCGTGCCGCGCGTGCGCTGGCCGAGTTCGAGGTGGAGGGCATGGCCACGGCCATCCCGTTCCACCGCGCGGTCGTCACGGACCCCGCCTTCGCCCCGGCGGACGGCAGCCCGTTCACGGTCTTCACCCGCTGGATCGAGACCGAGTTCGTCAACGAGATCCCGGCGTTCGCGGCTCCCGCGGCCGAGGACGCCGAGGACGAGCCGGGCCGCGAGACGGTGGTCGTCGAGGTCGGCGGCAAGCGCCTTGAGGTCTCGCTGCCGTCCTCGCTGGGCATGACCCTGGCCCGCACGGCCGCCGCGGGCGGCGCCAAGCCCAAGCGCCGTGCGGCGAAGAAGTCCGGTCCGGCGGCTTCCGGCGACACCCTCGCGTCCCCGATGCAGGGCACGATCGTCAAGGTCGCGGTCGAGGAGGGCCAGCAGGTCAACGAGGGCGACCTGATCGTCGTCCTGGAGGCCATGAAGATGGAGCAGCCGCTGAACGCGCACCGCTCCGGCACGATCGTCGGCCTCACCGCCGAGGTGGGCGCGAGCCTCACCTCCGGGGCCACCATCTGCGAGATCAAGGACTGACGTCCTTGTCCCACCCGTGAGGCCCGGCACCCCCTGAGGGGTCCCGGGCCTCACGGCTGTGGGAGCCGCCACGCCGTGCGCGTGCGCGCCGCCGCTTGCGGGAGCGCCGACCCCTGCACCCGCGCGCCCCAAACGCCGGCATGGCTGTGGCCTAGCGGCGCCGCATGTCGGCCACCCGGCCCCGCTCGCTCGCCTGCTGGTCCAGCAGCGCAGGGGGCGCGCTCCGTAGCGCGGTCGTCGGGCCGCCTCGGCGCTGCACCGGCAGGGGGGATTCCCGGCGCGGGCGGCGCCCGACCATTGCCTCGCCACCGCCGGAGGCCACGGCCCCGGCCACGGTGATCTGCACTCCCTGGTCGGCGAGCGCCTGGAGCTCCGTCGCCGCCCGGTCGTCGTGCGGCGGCGGCTCGTCCGTGACCAGCCGCGTCATCACGTCCGTCGGCACGGTCTGGAACATGGTGTCGGTCCCGAGCTTCGTGTGGTCGGCCAGCACCACCACCTCCGCGGCGGCCTGCACCAGCGCCCGGTCCACGCTCGCGCTGAGCATGTTGGACGTGGACAGTCCGCGCTCGGCGGTCAGACCGGTCCCGGAGAGGAAGGCCCGCGAGACCCGCAGCCCCTGGAGGGACTGCTCGGCACCGCTGCCGACCAGCGCGTAGTTGGAGCCCCGCAGGGTCCCGCCGGTCATGACCACCTCCACCCGGTTCGCGTGGGCCAGGGCCTGCGCGACCAGCAGCGAGTTGGTGACGACGGTCAGTCCGGGCACCCGGGCGAGCCGGCGGGCCAGCTCCTGGGTCGTGGTGCCCGCGCCGACGACGACGGCCTCGCCCTCTTCCACGAGGCCGGCCGCAACGTCGGCAATGGCGGTCTTCTCCGCCGTCGCGAGATGGGACTTTTGCGGAAATCCGGACTCCCGCGTGAAACCGCCCGGCAAAACCGCACCGCCGTGTCGGCGGTCGAGGAGTCCTTCTGCCTCCAGCGCCCGCACGTCCCGCCGTACGGTTACTTCGGAGGTCTGGACGACGCGGGCGAGCTCCCGGAGCGATACCGCTCCGTTGGCCCGCACCATTTCGAGAATCAATTGGCGACGTTCTGCAGCGAACACGAAACTGACAGTAACCCCAACGACCGTCTTGTTTCAGCTCCTTGCGCCGGAATACCGAAGTTGTCCATAAGACAGGGCGACTAGTGGTATACGCGGCGGGTCGACTGAGTGAACGTCACTCCACCCCCCGGCGGGCCGCCCCAAGTCCCCTTGTGACGTGGGGCGGTTGCCTTGGCTACGCCTCGCCGGCGGCCTTCCGCGTGTGCAGCTGGCGCGCCACCTCGGCGATCGAACCCGACAGCGAGGGGTACACCGTGAACGCGTTTGCGATCTGCTCGACGGTCAGGTTGTTGTCCACGGCGATCGAGATCGGGTGAATCAGTTCGCTGGCGCGCGGCGACACGACGACGCCACCCACGACGATCCCGGTGCCGGGACGGCAGAACAGCTTCACGAAGCCGTCCCGGATGCCCTGCATCTTGGCGCGCGGGTTGCGCAGCAGCGGCAACTTCACGACACGGGCGTCGATCTTGCCGGCGTCCACATCGGCCTGCGTGTAACCGACGGTGGCGATCTCCGGGTCGGTGAACACGTTCGACGAGACCGTCTTGAGGTTCAGCGGGGCCACCGCGTCGCCGAGGAAGTGGTACATCGCGATGCGGCCCTGCATGGCGGCGACGGAGGCCAGCGCGAAGATGCCCGTCACGTCGCCGGCCGCGTACACGCCGGGCGCGGTCGTGCGGGAGACCTTGTCGGTCCAGATGTGCCCGGAGTCCTTGAGCCGGACCCCGGACTCCTCCAGGTTCATGTCCTTGGTGTTCGGGATCGCGCCGACGGCCATCAGGCAGTGCGAGCCGGTGATGACGCGGCCGTCGGAGAGGGTGACCTCGACGCGGTCGCCGACGCGCTTGGCGGACTCGGCGCGGGAGCGGCCGATGACGTTCATGCCGCGGCGGCGGAAGACGTCCTCCAGGACGGCGGCCGCGTCCGGGTCCTCGCCGGGCAGCACGCGGTCGCGGGAGGAGACCAGCGTCACCCGGGAGCCGAGTGCCTGGTACGCGCCGGCGAACTCGGCACCGGTGACGCCCGAGCCGACCACGATGAGCTCCTCGGGGAGCTCGTCCAGGTCGTAGACCTGCGTCCAGTTCAGGATGCGCTCGCCGTCGGGCATCGCGTCGGGGATCTCGCGGGGGTGGCCGCCGGTCGCGATCAGCACGGCGTCGGCCGTCAGGATCGTCTCGGTGCCGTCGGCGGCGGTGACGATGACGTCGCGCGTGCCGTCGATGCCCTGCGGGCCGCCGAGCTTGCCGCGGCCGCGCACGACGCGGGCGCCGGCCCGGGTGACGGAAGCGGTGATGTCGTGCGACTGGGCGAGCGCGAGGCGCTTGACGCGCCGGTTCACCTTGCCGAGGTCCACGCCGACGACGCGCGCGGCCTGCTCCAGCGGCGGGGTGTCGTCCGCGACGACGATGCCCAGCTCCTCGTACGACGAGTCGAAGGTCGTCATGACCTCGGCGGTCGCGATGAGGGTCTTGGAGGGCACGCAGTCGGTCAGCACCGACGCGCCGCCCAGACCGTCGCAGTCGACGACGGTCACCTCCGCGCCGAGCTGGGCCCCCACGAGGGCCGCCTCATACCCGCCGGGTCCGCCGCCGATGATCACGATCCGGGTCACGAAAACTCCGCCTCACGTCTACCCGGCCGGCTGCCGCCCCGGCCGGGGCTTCCGGGGGGTTCTCCCCGGGGGATGCATTCCGTGCTCCATTGTCCCGCACGCTTCAAGGTGCTTCTCCCCCGGTCCGGCCATCCGTGGGGACGGCCGGGCACGCGCCCCGCCCCGGCCCTCCCGTACTCTCGACCTCATGTCGCTCTACGCCGCGTACGCCGGCAACCTCGACCCGCGGCTGATGACGCGCCGCGCTCCGCATTCGCCGCTGCGCGGCACGGGCTGGATCAACGACTGGCGGCTGACCTTCGGCGGTGAGCAGATGGGCTGGGAGGGCGCCCTCGCCACCATCGTCGAGGCCCCCCGCCACCAGGTGTTCGTCGCCCTGTACGACATCGCACCGCTGGACGAGGACTCCATGGACCGGTGGGAGGGCGTCGGGCTCGACATCTACCGCCGGATGCGGATCCGCGTCCACACGCTGGACGGCGAGGAGGCGGCCTGGTGCTACGTGCTGAACGGATACGAGGGCGGGCTGCCCTCGGCGCGCTACCTCGGTGAGATCGCCGACGCGGCCGAATCGGCGGGCGCCCCGCACGACTACGTGATGGAACTGCGCAAGCGCCCCTGCTAGGGCGCGTCCGGCGTTCCCGGCGTCGGGAACGATTCGGCGGAAACGACAAGGCAACGATCCGAACACCGTGAGCTGCGCCATCTACGCGCGTAGGCAATGACCGGCTACGCTCGTCTGCGTGAACGCATCTGTTACCGATCCCTACGCCGACGCCACCGCCGCAGCCGCCCGCCTGCGTGAGCTGACAGGCGCCGAAACCCACGATGTCGCCCTCGTCATGGGCTCCGGCTGGGCCCCCGCCGCAGAGGCGCTGGGCGCACCCGAGGCCGAGTTCTCCGTCACCGAGCTGCCCGGCTTCCCGCCGCCCGCGGTCGAGGGCCACGGCGGCAAGATCCGCTCGTACAAGATCGGCGACAAGCGTGCGCTGCTCTTCCTCGGCCGGACCCACTACTACGAGGGCCGCGGCGTCGCCGCCGTCGCCCACGGCGTGCGCACCGCCGTCGCCGCCGGCTGCAAGACCGTCGTCCTGACCAACGGCTGCGGCGGTCTGCGCGAGGGCATGAAGCCCGGCCAGCCCGTCCTGATCAGCGACCACCTCAACCTGACGGCCGCCTCGCCGATCGTCGGCGCGAACTTCGTGGACCTGACCGACCTGTACTCGCCGCGCCTGCGCGCGATGTGCAAGGAGATCGACGAGACCCTCGAAGAGGGCGTCTACGTCCAGTTCCCCGGCCCGCACTACGAGACCCCGGCCGAGATCAACATGATCCGCGTCATGGGCGCCGACCTGGTCGGCATGTCCACCGTGCTGGAGGCGATCGCCGCCCGCGAGGCCGGCGCCGAGGTGCTGGGCATCTCCCTGGTCACCAACCTGGCGGCGGGCCTGTCCGGCGAGCCGCTGAACCACGAAGAGGTCCTCCAGGCCGGCCGTGACTCGGCCGCGCGCATGGGCAAGCTGCTGACGCAGGTCCTCGACCGCATCTGAGGCACCGGCACCGTACGAGAGACAAGGCGGAAGTAGTGCAGGAACAGGGACAGGACGACCTGATCACCCGGGCCCGGGCCTGGCTGGCCGAGGACCCGGACCCGCAGACGGCGGCCGAGCTCGCCGAGCTCGTCGAGACCGGGAACACCGCCGAACTGGCGGACCGGTTCTCCGGCACTCTCCAGTTCGGCACGGCCGGGCTGCGCGGCGAGATCGGCGCGGGCCCGATGCGGATGAACCGCTCGGTGGTCATCCGGGCGGCGGCGGGCCTCGCGGCCTACCTGAAGGCCCAGGGCCACGCCGACGGCCTGGTCGTCATCGGCTACGACGCCCGGTACAAGTCCTCGGACTTCGCCCGTGACACCGCCGCCGTTATGACCGGCGCGGGCCTGCGCGCGGCCGTCCTGCCCCGCCCGCTGCCGACTCCCGTCCTCGCGTACGCCATACGGCACCTGGGTGCCGTCGCCGGCGTCGAGGTGACCGCGAGCCACAACCCGCCCCGGGACAACGGCTACAAGGTCTACCTCGGCGACGGCTCGCAGATCGTGTCCCCCGCGGACACGGAGATCGCGGCGGAGATCGCGCGCGTGGAGACCCTCGCCTCGGTCCCCCGCCCGGAGTCCGGCTGGGAGGACCTCGGCGACGAGGTCCTGGAGGCCTACCTGGCCCGTACGGACGCCGTGCTGACCCCCGGCTCCCCCCGGGGCGTGCGGACGGTCTACACGGCCATGCACGGCGTCGGCAAGGACGTCGTGATGGCCGCCTTCGCCCGGCACGGCTTCCCGGCGCCGGTCCTCGTCGCCGAGCAGGCGGAGCCGGACCCGGCCTTCCCGACGGTGGCGTTCCCGAACCCGGAGGAGCCGGGCGCGATGGACCTCTCCTTCGCGAAGGCCGCCGAGGTCGGACCGGACATCGTCATCGCGAACGACCCGGACGCGGACCGCTGCGCGGTCGCCGTCCCGGACGACGCGGCTCCCGACGGCTGGCGGATGTTGCGCGGCGACGAGGTCGGCGCGCTGCTGGCGGCCCACCTGGTCCACAAGGGCGCGACCGGCGTCTTCGCCGAGTCGATCGTCTCGTCCTCGCTGCTGGGGCGGATCGCGGAGGCGGCGGGCGTCGGCTACGAGGAGACCCTCACCGGCTTCAAGTGGATCGCCCGCGTCGAGGGCCTGCGCTACGGCTACGAGGAGGCCCTCGGCTACTGCGTGGACCCCGAGGGCGTCCGTGACAAGGACGGCGTCACCGCCGCCCTGCTGGTGGCGGAGCTGGCCTCGGAGCTCAAGGAGCAGGGCCGCACGCTGACCGACCTGCTGGACGACCTGGCGATGGAGCACGGCCTGCACGCCACCGACCAGCTGTCGGTCCGCGTCTCCGACCTATCGGTCATCGCCTCGGCGATGGCCGCGCTGCGGGCGGAGCCGCCGGTGTCGCTGGCGGGCCTGCGGGTCTCCTCGGCGGAGGACCTGAACCGGGGTACGGCGACGCTCCCGCCCACGGACGGCCTGCGCTACCACCTGGAGGGCGACTACAAGGCCCGGGTGATCGTGCGGCCGTCGGGCACGGAGCCGAAGCTGAAGTGTTACCTGGAGGTCGTGGTGCCGGTGGCGGACGCCCCGGACCTCGTCCCGGCCCGCGCCCGTGGCCAGGAGATCCTGGACGCGATCAAGAAGGACCTCTCCGCGGCCGCCGGCATCTGACTCCGACGCGCCGGGGCACTCACCGGCTCCACGCCGCTACCGCTGGGGGCACCTCCCAGCGGTAGCCGCGGGAGACACCGTCCGTCACGTGCGGCGGCCCGGGCCCCCGGGGCACTCATCGGCTCCACGCCGCTGCGCCGGACTCCGTCCGTCGGATGCGGGGGCCGGGACCCCGGGCCCCGGGCTCCACGTCGCTGCACCGGGGGAGAGTCCGCCCGTCGGGTGCATCGCCAGACTCCCCGACCCCCGTCCCGTCCGGCGGGGGCCGGGGCCACTTCGGCCCCCCGAGATCCGCTTGAGTTCTAGTGATCGTCGCAACACCCCGATTCGGGGAGTGCGATGGACTTCGAGATCCGGGACCGTTCAGTCAACCGGGGACGCCGTTCGTTGACCGAGGAACGGCGTGCCTACCTTCAGCTCATGCAGCAAGGCGTGAGCAGTCGGGAAGCGTGCCGGATCGTCGGTATCAACCTCAGGACGGGGAAGCGGTGGCGTAACGGCCGCGCCCCGTCCGGCAGGACCGGAAGGGCGCTACCGCTCACAGCGGTAGCGCCCTCGTCCGGTCCTTCGCGCTTTCTGCGCGAGGCGGACCGGATCCACATCGCCGACCGGCTACGCGAGAAGGCAGCCATCCGTACGATCGCGGCCGAGCTGGGCCGCAGCCCGTCCACGGTCAGCCGGGAGATCCGCCGCAATCGGCACCCGGGTAACGGCCAGTACCGGCCGCACGCGGCCCAGGCCCGCGCCGACGCCCGCCGGCCCCGCCCCAAGCCGGGGAAGATCGGCCAGAACCCCGTGCTGCAGGACTTCGTCCAGGACGGCCTGGACCTGAAGTGGAGCCCGGAGCAGATCTGCGAGAGTCTGCGCCGGACTTTCCCCGACCGGCCGGAGATGCACGTGGTCCACGAAACGATCTACCAGGCCCTCTACGTCCAGGGCCGCGGCGAACTGCGCCGAGAGCTGGCCCGCGCCCTGCGTTTGGGACGCGCCCGCCGCACACCGCGCCGCCAGGCCCAGCAGCGCCAGCCCCGCTTCACCACCCCGATGGTCATGATCAGTGAACGCCCGGCCGAGGTCGAGGACCGGGCCGTGCCCGGCCACTGGGAAGGCGACCTGATCATCGGCAAAGACAACGGCTCCGCGATCGGCACCCTCGTCGAACGCGCCACCCGCTACGTGATGCTCCTGCACCTGCCCGACGGCCGCAGCGCGGAACACGTCCGCGACGCCCTCGTCGAGACGGTTCAGACGCTGCCCGCACACCTGGTGCGCTCGCTGACCTGGGATCAAGGCAGCGAAATGGCGGCGCACGGCTCGTTCACCGATGCCACCGACATCCCGGTCTACTTCTGCGACCCCGCCAGCCCTTGGCAGCGCGGCTCGAACGAGAACACCAACGGCCTGCTGCGGCAGTACTTCCCCAAGGGCACCGACCTGTCCGTCCACGGACGCGACCACCTCGACGCCGTCGCGGCCCAGCTCAACGGGCGCCCACGCAAAACGCTCGGCTGGGAGACCCCAGCCGAGCGCCTGCATAAACTACTTGCCGCCTGATCAAACCAACCAGGTGTTGCGACGATCCCTAGAAACCGCCCCGTCTCGGGGGGCCGCTGCCGTTCTCGCTGCCGTTCCCGCTGCGCGGAGCCCCTCCCCGCCCCGCCCGTCCACCGCTCCCCGTTCTCCGCCCGGACCGGAACCTGACGACGACCGGATCGGCCCGGAAAGCCTCCAGGTGCACCGGATCGCCGTGCGCTCCTCATGACATGGCGTCCGGCGGCCGCCTGGGGGTGTTCAGCCGAGGTCGAGCAGCATCACGTCGTGCAGCGGTGCCCCGGCCCACGGGCGGGCATCACCCACCTTGCGGTAGCCCCATGCTCGATACGCGGCCACGGCCGCTTCGCTGTCCGGGTGGACGTTGAGCAGGACACGTTCGGCGTCGGTGGTGACGAGGAGGGTTTCGTGCAGCCGGCGGGCGACGCCCTGACTACGCCACGCGGCGCGCACGGCGAGTTCCATCAGGCCGAAGGTTCGGCGGCCGTCCTCGCGGCGCATGTCCTCCGGCACCGGCTCAGTGAGTTGGTCCCACCAACCCGTCTGCGGGCCGAGTGGGTAGCCGTACGCCAAGCCGACGGGCTGGCCGCCTTCAGCCGTCGCCAGGGCTCCGAGGAAAGTGCTCTTGCGGGTCTGTGCCCGGAAGCGACGGAAAGTGGCAGACACCTCCGCCTCGTCGGAAGGCGTCCTCAGCCTTCGCCGCAGCCGAGCCGTCAAGCTGTTCGATGATCACTGGTGCTGACTGGCTCATCCAGGCCTTTCAAGGGGAACGCGCGGTCGAGGAGGCCCTATCCGCGACGACCGCCGACGGCCAGCATCACCTACGGCGTAGCTTTGCGGTATGGCCTCTGAGCACTTGGGTGACCGGTTGGGTCGTCTTCGTCGTTTCGCCGATCTCACGCAAGAAGGGTTGGCGGAGCGGTCCGGCGTGTCCGTGGACGTCGTACGCAAATTGGAACAGAAGCGCAAGCACAGCGCGCGGCTGCCCACGTTCCACGCCTTGTCGAAGGGACTGGGCGTCGAACTGACGAGCCTGCTGGGCGATCCGCCTGGGGTGCCGTCGAACGGTGAGGCCGATTCCCCCGCACTCGTGGCCGTCCGGCGCGCGATCATGCCTCCATTGTTCGCACCCCCTGTAGAACCCACAGGTGTCGAGCGCCTGTCGCTCCCCCTTCTGCGTGCCGAACTGGCGGCCGGATGGACCCTGTACCACTCGGCGGACTTCGGCCGTCTCATGGGCTTACTCCCCGGCATGATCGCCGACGCCCGCCTCCTGGCAGCCGTCGGTAACGCTGACCAGCGGGCAGCCGGTCAAGCCGCCCTCGGCAAGGCTCTGCAACTGGGTGGGCACCTGGCCATCCGTCTGGGAAAGACCGACCTCGCGCTCTCGGCTCTGGAGCGCGCCTACGCTGCCGCCGGGGACTCATCGGACCCGTTGCTGGCCCCGATGCTGTCGAACTCCGTGGCGTGGGCCTACCAACGCCAGGCCCGCCTGGACGACGCGCGGAACCTGGCCGTCCATGCCGCAGACGCTGTGGAGCGGGAACACAGCGGTACGTCAGAGGGTGTCCGCGTATGGGGCGGGCTGCTGATGTCCGCGGCGACCTCGTACGCGCGGAGCGACGACTACGAGACCGCCAACGACATGATGGTCACCGCGGAGAAGGCGGCGGGCCGTCTGGCCGCACTGCCTCCGCCGACCGACGGCAAGCTGGTCTCAGTCTTCAGCCGGTCGTCCGTACGCATTGAACGAGTGCGCCTCGCCGTTCAGCACGAGCGGCCGGCGGAAGCCCTGGCGCTGGCCAGCGGGATAAGGCTCGGCAAAGACACCCCTCCCTCGTGGCGTACGTGGCTGCTCTTGGATCTGGCCCGCGCCCACACGGACATCGGAGACGCCGCCGGGGCCGTCAAGGCGCTCGAAAGACTGCGGAAGGTGGCCCCGGCGTGGCTGCGTCACCACACCTTGGCTGTGGCCATCGTGGCGGATCTGTGGGCGGGACCGCACCACCCGCCAGGCGTGCGGCAGCTGGCGGAGTTCCTGGGCATCACCGACTAAGACCGCAAAAGTGGGACGTTGCGTCCCTGTAGTCCCTCGCTGGCCGACGAGAGCATCAAACCGTCCGGCAGACAACGCGAGGGATGCGGCATGGCAACAACGCAACAAGAGACGGCATCAACCCGTCCGCTCGATCCCGACGACTCGCCGTCGAGGGCGATGGCCCTCGACAACCCCAGCCAGGGCCTCCTCGACCGTGCGCGGGGCGGATGGGAGCGTTTCCTCGACACCTTTGAGGCGGCAGCCGATGAGTGAGCGGTACGAGTACGTCCACCACCGGCTCCTCCACCGCCGTGTCCGCGACATCGCGTCCGGTACCGAAGGCGAGCTGATGGCCGTGGTCAACGAGAACGTGTCCGACACCGGAGCCGAGCAGTGGATGCGGCTGGCCTACGTCCGCGACCGGTCCGGTCTCGAATTCACCACCGCAGTGGGCAACATCGTGTCCACCGAGTACATCGACACCTTGGAAGCCTGCCTGAACCGGCGACGGCCACCGAATTGACCAGGTCAGCCCCGGACGGGCGGCGGGCGCCAAGCCGTGCGGAGCGCGTAGCGACCTGGTGCGCCCGGAGGGTCCCTGGGCTGATCTGGTTTCGCCGTTTCGTGCGGGTAGGCCGCCCCGGCCCTGGGTTGGGGGGAAATGGGCTTTGCCCGCGGCGTGGCTGGTCGCAGAGGGGTCGGCGCTTCGGTGATGCGGGCGCTTCTGCTACTCGTCCCCGTGACCGTCCTTCTGGGGCTTCCCGGCAGTCTTTGTCTTTCCGGGGCGGGTCGGGCCGTCAAGGGGCGCCGGAGGCGATCGCGTGGCGACGCGACGAAGGAGCGCCCTTGACGGGCCGGCGCGGCCCTCCTCTGATGCCGACCCGCCGGGGAGGCCCGCCGGGGCCGAGCCGTGCGAGCGGCGCGTCAAGAAGGGGACGGCGAAGCCGAGGGGCGGACCAGTTCGCCGAGGGTGGGGACCGATTCCGGGCGGCTGCGGACCGTCTCCGTGCACTCCCACGCCCGCGGCGGATCCGCGTCCGGCCCGCCCAGGACCACCGGTCCCGGGCCCGCCGACACCGCCTCGCTGCCCGCCAGCGTGCACACCACCTGCGACAGCGCGACCGGCGGCAGATCCTCCGGCTTGCGGCTGATGCGTATCGTCCCCGCCGGGTCGCCGGTCCGCGCCGGGGCGACCGTCAGCCCTTCCGGGACTCCGGTCGTGAAGCCCGCGTCGCGCTCCTCCGCCGACGGGTCCCGCTCCAGCGCCTCCAGCAGCGCCTCGGCGACCAGCACCACGGGGTCGCGTACCGGCTTCTTCTCCGGTACCGGCACCACCCGCTCCACACCGACCAGCTGCGATCCGCACACCAGTTCCACCGTGGCCCGGAATCCCTGGACCCCGGTCTGCGGCACCGGGGTGTCGCACGACACCCGTGACGGTGCCGCTCCGACGTCCACCGGGACCGTCGTCGCCCTGATCCCGCACCCGGACACCAAGCCCGCCACGGCCAACAGCACCAGCGTCCTACGCGTCCGCGCCATCACCGGCGATCACCTTCCCCACGTCCACCGGCAGCCGCAGCGTGAACAGTGCACCGCCTTCCGGCCCGTTGGCCGCGGTGATGTCACCGCCGTGGATGTGCGCGTTCTCCACTGCGATCGACAGGCCCAGCCCGCTGCCGTCCGACTTCGGCCGCGAGGCGCTCGCCTTGTAGAAGCGGTCGAAGACGTGCGGCAGCACTTCCTCCGGGATGCCCGGCCCGTTGTCCTGGACCGCGATCGACAGCCAGTCGCCCTCGACGACCACCGACACCCGTACCGGCGAGCCGCCGTGCTTGAGCGCGTTGCCGATCAGGTTGGCGAGGATGACGTCGAGCCGGCGCGGGTCGAGCCGCGCCACGATGCCCCGCTCGGCGTCCAGTTCGACCGCGTCGAGCCACGCCCGCGCGTCGATGCACGCCGTCACCTGGTCGGCGACGTCCACGTCGTCGAGCACGAGCCGCGCCGTCCCCGCGTCGAAGCGGGTGACCTCCATCAGGTTCTCCACCAGGATGTTCAGCCGGCGCGTCTCGCTGACGACCAGTCCGACCGCCGGGGCGATCATCGGGTCGAGGTCCTCGACCTCTTCCTCCAGCACCTCGGCGACCGCCGTCAACGCCGTCAGCGGAGTGCGCAGTTCGTGCGACATGTCCGCGACGAAACGCCGGCTGGCCTCCTCGCGGGCGCTCATGTCGGCGACCTTCTTCTCCAGCGCCTCGGCCGTCTTGTTGAACGTGTGTGACAGGTCGGCGAGTTCGTCGGTCCCCGACACGTCGAGCCGGTGGTCCAGCTCGCCCTCGCCGAGGCGCCGCGCCGCGTCCCCGAGCCGCTGTACGGGCTTGAGCACCGTCCGCGCCGCCGCCTGTGCCAGCAGCGCGGACCCGAGCAGCGCGAGGCCCGTCGCGATGGTCAGCGACCAGCCGAGCGCGTTCAGGTCGTCCCGCTCCTGCGCCAGGGACTTGTACATGTAGCCGGTCGGCCCGCCGCCCACGATCCGCGTCCCGCCGACCAGGTACGGGTTGCCGCGCGGCTTCGTCCGCTGCCAGTACACGTGGTACTCGGCGTCGTTCGCGGCCGTGGCCTTCTGCCGGTCGTTCACCGCACGCTGCAGCGAGCCCGGTACGTCGTCCAGCCCGAAGGCGTCGGGGCCGGCCGCGCCGAACACCTTGCGGCCGTCCTTGCGCTCGTCGACCAGCAGCACGCTGTAGCCGGGGCTGCTGCCCGCCATCAGCTCGGCTGTGCGCTGCATCTCCTCGGGCGTGGGGTCGGCGGGCAGTGCCGCGGCCCGGTTCTGCATCTCCTGGCGGAAGTCGCCGAGGGCAGCGTCCTGGGTACGGGTGAGCACGGCCTCGCGGTTGAGCCAGTACGCGATCCCGGAGGCGGAGACGGCGGCGACCAGCGCGACCAGGGAGAACACCATGAGGAGCCGCAGCCGCAGGCTGGTCCAGCGCCGGCCCGCGAACAGGGCTTTGATCACTGCGGCGAGTCCAGCCGGTAGCCGACCCCGCGCACGGTCCGGATGAGGGTGGGCGAGGACGGTACTTCCTCGACCTTGGCGCGCAGCCGTTGAACGCAGGCGTCCACGAGCCGGGAGTCGCCGAGGTAGTCGTGCTCCCAGACCAGCCGCAGCAGCTGTTGCCGGGACAGGGCCTGCCCGGGCCGGCGACTGAGTTCCAGCAGCAGCCTCAGCTCGGTCGGCGTCAGCTGGAGGTCCTCGCCGTTCTTCGTGACCGTCATCGCGGCCCGGTCGATGACCAGGGACCCGAAGACCGCGGAATCGGTGGACTCCCGTTCCCCGCGGCGCAGCACGGCCCGGATCCGGGCGTCGAGCACGCGGCCCTGGACGGGCTTGACGACGTAGTCGTCGGCGCCCGACTCCAGGCCCACGACGACGTCGATGTCGTCGCTGCGGGCGGTCAGCAGGATGATCGGCAGCTGGTCGGTGCGGCGGATGCGCCGGCACACCTCGAAGCCGTCGATCCCGGGCAGCATGACGTCGAGCACGATCAGGTCCGGCCGCTGCTCGCGCAGCAGTTTCAGGCCGTCCTCGCCCGTCGCCGCAGTGGCCACACGGTGGCCCTGGCGAGACAGGGAGAGTTCGAGGGCCGTGCGGATGGCGTCGTCGTCCTCGATCAGCAACAGGAAAGGCACGGGCTCATTCTGTCCCATCGACCGTTGGGAGTTCGACCGTCGGGTCGAAGGGATCGCACGGGGGCCGCTGTGACAGGTCTGTGACAGACGGCGGACACCCCGGTTAAGTCGGCCGGGCAGTCTTTTGTCAACGAAACAGAGCACGATCCGAAGCAGACTCCACGACGGGGGGCGCGAGATGAACACGCTGCACAGCACCAGCACCAGCGCGGTTGTCACGCGGCTGCACGATGTGAACCGCCGGGCAGGTGTCCGTTCGGTGACGGTCGCCCGTCCGCGGCCGGCGCACACGGTGGCCATCGACGCGAACACGTACCGGCCTTCCGTCCCGGCGCAGCCCACGCCCGAGCTCTCCGCCACCTCGGAGGCCGAGTTCACGGCGTACGTCCAGGAGCGGCGTGCCGCCCTGTACGCGACGGCCTTCCACCTCACCGGTGACCGTTACGAGGCCGAGGACCTGCTCCAGAGCGCCCTGTTCTCCACGTACCGCGCCTGGGACCGGATCAGCGACAAGGCTGCGGTCGGCGGCTACCTGCGGCGCACGATGACGAACCTGCACATCAGCGCGTGGCGTCGGCGCAAGCTCAACGAGTACCCGACGGAGGAGCTGCCGGAGACGGCCTCCGACACGGACGCGATGCGGGGTACGGAGCTGCGGGCGGTGCTGTGGCAGGCACTGGCCCGCATCCCGGAGCCGCAGCGCACGATGCTGGTGCTGCGTTACTACGAGGGCCGTACGGACCCGGAGATCGCGGAGATCCTGGGGATCAGCGTCGGCACCGTGAAGTCGAGCATCTGGCGGTCGCTGCGGCGGCTGCGGGACGACGAGGTGCTGAGCTTCGGCCGCGACGAGGCGGAGTCCTTCGAGGAGCTCGTCGCCTAACGCGGCACACCACAGACCATGGGCCAGGGGGCCGTCCTGCGGGGGTGGGACGGGAGGCCGATGGGGGGGACGGGAAGGCGGGATCAAGCGGCCGGGGGTCCGCGGGGTCCCGCCTTCCCTCATGTCCGGGTCAGGCGGGGGCCGTCGTGCGGTGGCGGCCCGCCGCGCAGGCGGCCAGGCGGCCGAGGGCCTCGTCACGGGCGCAGGCGTGCGCGCCGAGGGCGGTGTGCCGGGCCACGATGCCGCGCTCCGCCCGCATCAGGCGCCAGCCCCTGCGCAGCAGGAACGGCAGGGACTTGCGGCCCTCGCGCAGGTCCCGGACGAGCCTGCGCCGGAACGTCGTCGACGGCCGCCCGCGCAGGCAGATGGCGTCGGCGAGCAGCCCCGCCTCCTGGCACCGGGCCACGATGTCGGCCGCGAAGATGCCCTCCGCGATGAACAGCGGGGTGCGCGCGATGTCCATCGTCTCCGCACCCGTACGGGAGGAGGTGGCGATGGAGTAGACCGGCACCTCGGTACGGCCCGCCGTGCAGAGTTCCGCGATGGCGGCGACCGCCGCGTCCGCGTCCCACGACAGCGGGGAGTCCCAGTCGATGTCGGAGCTGCCCTCGACCAGGGGGAGGGTCGGGTCGTCGCCCTCCTTGTAGAAGTCGTCCAGGCGCAGCACGGGCAGCCCGGAACGGGCAGCCAGCCTGGACTTGCCGGAGCCCGAAGGTCCGGTCAGCAGGACGACACGCGTAGGCAAAGGAGAGGAGGAGCTCACAGGACATCAGTGTGAACCATTCCCCCGCGTAGGGGATGCCTCCGGTGGCCGGTTGGTATCCAGGATCACACCTCAACTACGCTGCGTGCGCACGCGACTACGACCTCAGGCGGGATCCCCATGGCACGTCACGCAGCCCCCGGCAGCTCCACGCTGCGCTCCGCAGGCCTCACACTCTCCATGGCCGGCGCGGCCCTGGCCATGGCCGCCGGTGGCGCACAGGCCGGTGAGCTCTCGGTTCCGGCGGCCCTCGCCGGAGTCACCGACCCGATCGCGAACCTCAAGGTGAATCCGCTCGCCCACACCGGCGTGGACCCGCTCGACAACGGCGTGGCCACCAAGGTCGCGGACTTCCCCGCGGTCGGGACCACCATGGTCACGGGGGTCCTGACGCAGGGGCCGTCCATCGGCGAGCTGCCCGAAGCGGCCGCGTCCTCGCTGCTCGGCCCGCTGTCGGCGAAGTAGGGGACGCGAAGGCCCCGGCAGCACGGTGGGTGCTGCCGGGGCCGGGTCGACGCGGGGGATCTTCTAGTACGAGGATCCGCCCGAGCCCAGCGAACCCGTCGGGTGCCAGACCGTCTTCGTCTCCAGGAACGCCGTCATGCGCGACGTGCCCGGGTCGGCGCTCCAGTCGTCCACAGGCTGTGGACGCAGGACGCGCTTGAGGTTGTCGGCCGCCGCGATCTCCAGCTCCTTGGCCAGCGCCGCGTCGGCACCCGCCAGGTCGATCGCGTTGACGTCCTGGTGGGAGGCCAGGTGCGGGCCCATCTCGGCGGCCTTGCCGGACAGGATGTTGACGACGCCGCCGGGCAGGTCGGAGGTGGCCAGCACCTCGCCCAGGGAAAGGGCCGGGAGCGGCGCCTTCTCCGACGTGATCACGACCGCGGTGTTGCCGGTCGCGATCACCGGGGCGATCACCGAGACCAGGCCCAGGAACGACGAGTCCTGGGGGGCGACGACGGTGACGACGCCGGTCGGCTCGGGGGTGGAGAGGTTGAAGAACGGGCCTGCGACCGGGTTGGCCCCGCCCACGATCTGGGCGATCTTGTCGGTCCAGCCCGCGTACCAGACCCAGCGGTCGATGGCCGCGTCGACGACCGCGCCGGCCTTCGACTTGGACAGGCCCTCGGCCTCGCCGACCTCGCGGACGAACTGCTCGCGGCGGCCCTCCAGCATCTCGGCGATGCGGTAGAGGATCTGGCCGCGGTTGTACGCGGTCGCGCCGGACCAGCCGCCGAAGGCCTTGCGGGCCGCGACGACCGCGTCACGCGCGTCCTTGCGGGACGACAGTGGGGCGTTGGCCAGCCACCTGCCCTTGGAGTCGGTCACCTCGTACACCCGGCCGCTCTCGGAACGGGGGAACTTGCCCCCGACGTACAGCTTGTAGGTCTTGAAGACGTTCAGACGCAGAGAGGTCTCAGACATCGAGGTAGGCCTCCAGACCGTGGCGGCCGCCCTCGCGACCGAAGCCCGACTCCTTGTAGCCGCCGAAGGGCGAGGTCGGGTCGAACTTGTTGAACGTGTTGGCCCACACCACACCGGCGCGGAGCTTGTTCGCGACCGCGAGGATGCGCGAGCCCTTCTCCGTCCAGATGCCGGCGGACAGGCCGTACTGGCTGTTGTTGGCCTTGGCGACGGCCTCGTCGGGCGTACGGAAGGTCAGTACGGACAGCACCGGGCCGAAGATCTCGTCGCGGGCGACGGTGTGCGCCTGGGTGACGTTCGTGAAGAGCGTCGGGGCGAACCAGTAGCCGGAGGACGGCAGCTCGCAGGCCGGGGACCAGCGCTCGGCGCCCTCGGCCTCGCCGGTCTCGGCGAGCGCGGTGATCCGGGCCAGCTGCTCGGCGGAGTTGATCGCGCCGATGTCGGTGTTCTTGTCGAGCGGGTCGCCCAGGCGCAGGGTGCTCAGGCGGCGCTTGAGGGAGTCCAGCAGCTCGTCGTGGATCGACTCCTGGACCAGCAGGCGCGAGCCCGCGCAGCAGACCTGGCCCTGGTTGAAGAAGATGCCGGTGACGATGCCTTCGACGGCCTGGTCGATCGGGGCGTCGTCGAAGACGATGTTGGCGCCCTTGCCGCCCAGCTCCAGGGTGACCTTCTTGTCGGTGCCGGCGATCTGGCGGGCGATGGCCTTGCCGACCGCGGTCGAGCCGGTGAAGGCGACCTTGTTGACGTCCGGGTGCTCGACGAGGGCCGCGCCCGCGTCGCCGTAACCCGTGAGGATGTTGACGACACCCTTGGGCAGGCCCGCCTGGCGGCAGATGTCCGCGAAGAACAGCGCGGAGAGCGGGGTGGTCTCGGCGGGCTTGAGGACGACCGTGTTGCCGGCCGCGAGCGCCGGGGCGATCTTCCACGCGAGCATCAGCAGCGGGAAGTTCCACGGGATGACCTGGCCGGCGACGCCGAGCGGGCGCGGGTTCGGGCCGTAGCCCGCGTGGTCGAGCTTGTCGGCCCAGCCCGCGTAGTAGAAGAAGTGCGCGGCGACGAGCGGGAGGTCCGCGTCGCGGGTCTCCTTGATCGGCTTGCCGTTGTCCAGGGTCTCCAGGACGGCGAGCTCGCGGCTGCGCTCCTGGATGATCCGGGCGATGCGGAAGAGGTACTTGGCGCGCTCGGAGCCCGGCAGCGCGGACCACGTCGCGAAGGCCTTGCGGGCGGCCTTGACGGCGCGGTCGACGTCGGCGGCGCCTGCCTGGGCGACCTCGGAGAGGACCTCCTCGGAGGACGGCGAGACGGTCTTGAAGACCTTGCCGTCGGCGGCGTCGGTGAACTCGCCGTCGATGAAGAGCCCGTACGAGGGGGCGATGTCGACGACGGAACGCGACTCGGGGGCCGGTGCGTACTCGAAAAGGGATGCCATGGTGATCAGTCCACCGTCACGTAGTCGGGACCGGAGTAACGGCCGGTGCTCAGCTTCTGGCGCTGCATCAACAGGTCGTTGAGCAGGCTGGAGGCGCCGAAGCGGAACCAGTGGTTGGACAGCCAGTCCTCGCCCACGGTCTCGTTGACCAGGACCAGGAACTTGATGGCGTCCTTGGTGGTCCGGATGCCGCCGGCCGGCTTCACGCCGATCTGGATTCCAGTCTGCGCCTTGAAGTCGCGGACGGCTTCGAGCATCAGCAGCGTGTTGGCGGGGGTGGCGTTGACGCCGACCTTGCCGGTGGAGGTCTTGATGAAGTCGGCGCCCGCGAGCATGCCGATCCAGGAGGCCCGGCGGATGTTGTCGTAGGTCGACAGCTCACCGGTCTCGAAGATGACCTTGAGGCGGGCGGCGGTGCCGTCGGGGCGTACGCACGCCTCCTTGACGGCCTTGATCAGCTCGTACGTCTCCAGGTAGCGGCCGGCGAGGAAGGCGCCACGGTCGATGACCATGTCGATCTCGTCCGCGCCGGCGGCGACGGCGTCACGGGTGTCCGCGAGCTTGACGGGCAGTGCGGCGCGGCCGGCCGGGAAGGCGGTCGCGACGGAGGCCACCTTGACGTCGGCACCGTTCAGGGCGGCCTTGGCGGTGGCCACCATGTCGGGGTAGACGCAGACCGCGGCGGTCATGGGAGTCGTACGGTCGGTCGGGTCGGGGTTGGCGGCCTTGGCGGAGAGCGCTCGGACCTTGCCCGGGGTGTCCGCACCCTCAAGCGTGGTCAGGTCGATCATGGAAATGGCCAGGTCAATGGCGTACGCCTTGGCCGTGGTCTTGATCGAACGGGTACCGAGCGCGGCCGCGCGGGCCTCCAGGCCGACGGCGTCTACGCCGGGCAGCCCGTGCAGGAAGCGGCGCAGCGCGCTGTCGGACGTCGTCACGTCAGCGAATGCGGAGAGGGTGGTGGGCATGGTCACCAGATGAGCATATCTACGCGCGTAGCTGCCTGTCACCCCCCGCGGGTGCACATCTGTGCGGGCAGGGGCGCATCCGGGCGCGGCGCGGTCCGGCCGGGGCTCGCGTGGCGGACCGCTGACCTCCACTTTTCCCTGTTACGTGGCGGAGACAGGAACCCCATGGTCCAGTCGAACGAGAAACGTAAATTTCTCTTCAGCAGCCCGCCAGACCTCACCGGATGAAAGCCCCGACAGAGAAAACGCGGCATGCGACTCTCCCACTTATCCGCGACACAGCTTCAAGGAGTCGTTATGCGTTCCGCCCTCCGTGCCTCGATCGTCACCGCCGCCCTCGCCGGGGCCCTCCTCGCGCCGGCCGCGACCGCGCTCGCCGCGACCGCCCCGCAGCCGGTGCCGTCGACCAAGGCAGCTGCGTCCTCGGACGACAACGGCCGCTACGAAGGACGGCCGGTCTACGTCGGCAACGGGATGGTCGCGGTGCTGCGCAACGCAGCCGAGGGCCCGGAGGCCTGGATCCGCTACGTCGGCGACCAGTGGAAGCCCGGCGACAACTACATGGTCCGCGTCGTGGCCCTGGTCACCCGCCAGCAGACCACCGCCTCGGCGCACGGAGCGTCCTTCAAGCTCACCAAGGCGGAGACGGCCGCCCCGGTGCTCGTCGTCACCACGGACGGCGTCGCCAAGTCCTACCCGCTGCCCGAGGGCAAGACCGGCCAGGTCTGCTCCGCCGAGAAGACCCAGAACATCGGCGCCGGCATGAACGCCAAGCTGTTCATGTCCCCCGACGGCCCGCGGGCCGAGGTGTGGGTCGCCGGCGAAGACACCGCCTGGCGGACCCTCGACCGCTCCTTCCCGGCGCTGCCCGAGTCGGCCGGCATCATCGCCCGCATCGTGAACCCGAGCGGCGCCAAGCCCGGCTTCGAGTGGAAGACCCAGGGCGGCGGCACCCCGCTCGGCCGGACCTCCTTCCCCGCGCTTCCCAAGGGCTGCAAGCTGAACTACGAGATCACCGAAGGCCAGGGCGACGACAAGCCCGCGCCCAAGCCCCAGCCGGCCGTCACGGTCAACGCCAAGCCGGTCGCCGACGTGAAGGCGCAGACGGGCGCGCAGACCGTGGTCGTCCCCCGGGGCGGGGTCGCCGCAGGTGCGGACTTCCCCGCCGAGGACACCGACAACAGCACCACCGTGGCCGCCGGCGCGGGTCTCGTCGCGATCTTCGCCGGGCTCGGCGTGGCCCTGATGGCCCGCACCCGCCGCGCCCGCACCCGCGCCTGAGCACCACCCCAGCCCCTCACGTCACCCGTTCCCCTTCCGGCGGGCCGCCTCCACGGTGGCCCGCCGGGCCCGTTTCCCGGAGCACCCCCATGGCCCACCGCGTCCGCCCCCTGCTCGCCGCCGTCCTCCTCGGTCCGCTCGCCCTCGCCGCCCTGACCGGCTGTGGCGGAGCACCGGCCGCGCCCGCGCCGGCGCCGCACATCGCCGCGGCCCCGACGCCGGCCGCGCCCGCCCCGACGGCGTCGGCCGCGCCCGTGGCCCCGCTGCCCGCCTCGGAGCCGGTACGGGTACGGATCCCCGCGGCCGGGGTGGACACGGGTCCGCTGCTGGAGCTCGGCCTGGCCGCCGACGGCACCGTCGAGGTGCCCTCCGTGGCGGACGGGGACCGGATCGGCTGGTACACCAAGGGCGTCACCCCGGGCGAGACCGGCCCTGCCGTGCTGATCGGGCACTTCGACACCGTGCGCGGCCCGGCGGTCCTGCGCAACGTCTCGAAGATCCACACCGGTGACGAGATCACCGTCACCCGGGCGGACGGCCGCGCCGCCGTCTTCCGGGTGCGCGAGCTGGAACAGGTCGGCAAGAAGACCTTCCCGACCGCCAAGGTCTACGGGAACACCGAGCGCCCCGAGCTGCGGCTGATCACCTGCGGCGGCGAGATCACCGACGGCCACCGCCCCGACAACATCATCGTGTACGCCGATCTCGTCGGCTGAGACGGCTTGAGGCAGAATCGGGCGCATGAGCAGCCAGCAGCCCACTGACGAGCCGGTGTACGACGACCGGGTCTACCGCTCCCCCATGGCCGTCGTCACCGGGGTCCTGCTGCTCGCGCTCGTCGCGTGGCTGTGCGGGGACGCCATCGTGCGGGGTCCGGGGAACTCCCCGTGGTTCGCCGCGGCGATCGCCCTGCTGGTCGTGCCCCTGATCGTCGCGTTCACCATCCGCCCGGCCGTCTTCGCCAACGCCGACCGGATGCGCGTACGGAACCCCTTCCGGGTCATCGAGCTGCCCTGGGGCGCCGTGGACGCGGTGCGTGCCGGGTACTCGGCTGAAGTGCTGGCCGAGGGGTCGAAGTACCAGCTGTGGTCCGTCCCGGTCTCGCTGCGCGAGCGGAAGAAGGCGAACCGGCAGCAGTCCCCCCGCGGCGGGATCAACGGCAAGGCCCCCGGCGGGGCCGGGCGGGCCGACGCGGGCGCCGCCGGCGAACCGCAGCGGGCCCAGGCGGACCAGGTGGTCGGCGAGCTGCGCGAGCTGGCCGAGCGCGGCGCCACGCGGGCGGGCGCCCAGGGCAGCGTGCGCGTGCAGTGGTCGTACGAGATCATCGCGCCCACCGTCCTGGGCGCGGTGCTCCTGATCGTGCTGTTCGCCGTCCGCTGACCGCGCCCCGGCCGGTCCGCGGCGCGGATCAGGCCCGGGGGACGCCCAGGCCTGCGAGGGCCGCGGCCAGTGCGCGGGCGCACGCCCCGGTCACGATCGTGCGCAGCGGCCGTCGTGCGGCGGCCCCCGTCGCTCCGTTCCGCACTGCGCTGCGTCCTGTCGGCATGGTGTCTCTCCCTCTGCTGCCCGGGTGGCCGCGCTCACTGTGCGCCTCCGCGGCGGCGGCGCGGGCGGGCCCGGCGCCGACCCGCCGTACTTTCATCCGATCGGATCGTCACATGTCGTCCGCTCACCGGATCCGGCCGGAACCGCGGCCACCGGGGGCTGCGTCCTCGCACATGTGCAGCGCAACGAGGTCGGCCGCAGTGCCGCCACCGCCATTCACTTCCGGCTCCGGCTCCTGGGCGGGGGTCTGCTGGTCGCGCATCTCCTCCTCGTCGGCTGGCTCACCCTGCGGCCCCTGGACGTGCCCTGGGCGGCTGCGGCCAATCTGACCCCGCTGGAGGGGATCCGGGCGGACCTCGGCTACGGGCCGCTGGAGGCGGCCCGGCGGATCGGCGAGGGGTTGGCGCTGTTGGCCCCGCTCGGGGTGCTGCTGCCGCTCGTCAACGGGAGCCTGGCGCCGTCGCCGCTGGCCGCGTGGTCCTCGCTGGGCCGGACCGCGGCCGCGGGCGTGCTGGTCTCGCTCAGCATCGAGATGCTCCAGAGCGCCGTCCCCGGGCAGGTGGTCGACGTGGACTCGGTGCTGTTGAACGGACTGGGCGTGGTGCTCGCGCACGTGGCCGTCGTACCGGCGCTGCGGGCGCGGATGCGGCGCTCCCGGCAGTCGCAGCGGGCTTCTCAGGGGTCCACCCCGAGAATTCCCAGGGTCGGGCTAGGCCCCTGGACCGAGGTTTTGTCGGCGGTGCCGCGGGAGTATTGAGGCATCGCGGGAAAACCCCCCGCTGGATGCCTAGAGGAGAACCCATGAGCGCCATTGCCCGCCCCCGTGACGGCCGCTGGATCGGCGGCGTCTGCGCCGGACTGGCGCGCCGCTTCGGAATTTCCGCGAACACGATGCGCCTGATATTCGTCGTCTCGTGCCTGCTGCCCGGCCCGCAGTTCCTGATCTACCTGGCGCTGTGGGTGCTCCTGCCGAACGAGAAGTCCTCGTCCAGCGCCTGGTAGGGATCAGCCCGTCCGGTAGGGATCAGCCCGCGGCGCGGACCTTCTCCAGCTGCTTGTCGGTCACCTCGTGCGGGACCAGGACCTTCTGCTGGGCTCCCGCGACGTTCAGCGCCATCAGCCGTACGACGGTGGCACCCTGGCGTACGACGACCACGTGGACCTGCGCCGAGACGCCCTGGGCGGCAGCGGTGGTGGTCCAGCTGACGGTCTCGTCGCCGGCCGTCTTGTACTCGGCGGCCCGCACGTCGCGGTAGGTGCCGCTCTGCTTCTCGACGGTGGCGGTGAAACCCGTACCGCAGGCGCCGACCGCGGCCTGGAGGCGGGCCATCAGGGACTTGGCGTCGCCCTCGGCGTAGGAGCTGACGGAGGCGGACACGGCCAGTCCGACCTGCTTCTGGGAGCCGATCCCGCGATTGACGGTCTCGCGGGCGGCCGAGTCGGGCTTGTCGCCCATGATGTCGGCAAGGGGCTGGCAGGCCTTGCGGTCGGCCTGCGGCTGGCCGTCGGGGGCACGGGGGTTCTTGCCCTGCGCCGAGACCTGGTAGTCGGCCAGATCACCCTGTTCGAGCGAGGACCGCTCCAGCTTGCTCGCGCCGGCCTTCGGCATGGCCGCACCGCTCGGGGCGCCGCCCGGGGACGCGGTGGGAGAGCCCGCGGGCGCGGAGCCCTTGGGGTCCAGGTCCGGGGTCTTGCCGGCCGCGGGGGCGCCCTTGCTGCTGCACCCGGTGGCCCCCAGGAGGAGGGCGGGGAGCAGGGCGGCGCAGGCCGCTCCGACCGTGACTCGTGCCTTGAAGCGCATGACCGAAACCTCATACCCATATGCGTCGGCGGGCAGTTGGTGGTGATCGTGGCACACGGCACGACGCGGCACACACCCGATCGAACCGGCGTGCGCCACGTGCGTGCGCGTACGAATGTTCCGCAGACGAATCCGCGGCGGGGGGGCGGGGATCAGCCGCCGAGCGCGCCACCGATGGGCAGGCCGCCGAGGGTGGGGCCGAGCGCGTTGGCGAGCTCGCCGACGGGAGCCGCCGGGTCGCTGGACTTCTGACCGTCCTCGCCGGTGACCTTCTGCTGGCTCGTGAGCCCCTGGGCGGCGCCGGTGACGGTGGTGAGCGCGTCGGAGAGGCCGATCGCGGGCGCAGCCGAGGCGGAACCGGCGGCGGCGGCGACGAAAGCGGCACCGATGGCGGCGGCACCGAGGGTCTTGGCAGCTGACTTCTTCATGAAGATGAGTCCTTGCGACGGGGAATTGAGCGGCTCCGCAAACTAGTCACTTCAAACCCCGGCCCGCAAACATACGTAAATATGAGAAAGCGCCCGGGAATTAATGTTCCCGGGCGCTCCCCTTACGTCATGCCGTGGCCTAGGCCGATACAGAACCGCTGGTCGAAGCGGTCTGCTGGAACAGCCATTCCGACTTCAGCTCCGCATAACCCGGCTTGATGACCTCATTGATCATGGCCAGTCGTTCGTCGAAAGGAATGAACGCGGACTTCATCGCATTGACGGTGAACCACTGCATGTCGTCGAGCGTGTAGCCGAAGGCGTCGACCAGGTGCTCGAACTCGCGGCTCATGCTGGTGCCGCTCATCAGACGGTTGTCGGTGTTGACCGTCAGCCTGAAGTGCAGCTTCCGCAGCAGGCCGATGGGGTGCTCGGCGTACGAGGCGGCCGCGGCGGTCTGCAGGTTCGAGGTGGGGCACATCTCCAGGGGGATGCGCTTGTCCCGGACGTACGAGGCCAGCCGGCCCAGCGTCACCGAGCCGTCGGCGGCGACCTCGATGTCGTCGATGATCTTCACACCGTGGCCCAGGCGGTCGGCGCCGCACCACTGGAGGGCCTGCCAGATCGACGGCAGACCGAAGGCCTCGCCCGCGTGGATGGTGAAGTGGTTGTTCTCGCGCTTGAGGTACTCGAACGCGTCGAGGTGGCGGGTGGGAGGGAACCCGGCCTCGGCGCCGGCGATGTCGAAGCCGACCACGCCGTTGTCGCGGTAGCGGTTGGCCAGCTCGGCGATCTCCAGCGCGCGGGCGGCGTGGCGCATCGCGGTGAGCAGGGCTCCGACGCGGATGCGGTGCCCGTTGGCCTTTGCGCGGCGCTCGCCCTCGCGGAAGCCGTCGTTCACGGCCTCGACGACCTCTTCGAGGGTCAGGCCGGCTTCCAGGTGCTGCTCGGGGGCGTAGCGGATCTCGGCGTACACGACGCCGTCCTCGGCCAGGTCCTCGGCGCACTCGGCGGCGACCCGGAACAGGGCCGCCTTCGTCTGCATGACGGCGCACGTGTGCGCGAACGTCTCCAGGTAGCGCGGCAGGGAGCCGGAGTCGGCGGCTTCCAAGAACCAGATGCCGAGCTTGTCGGCGTCGGTCTCCGGAAGGTTCTCGTAACCGACCTCGCGGGCCAGCTCGATGATGGTCCCGGGCCGCAGGCCTCCGTCGAGGTGGTCGTGGAGCAGCACCTTCGGAGAGCGGCGGATCTGGTCCGGGGTCGGCAGGTTGGGAGTCTCGCTCGTCATCCGGGCACTCTACTCCTACGCGCGTAGAGCCGCGCGGTGACGACGGGCGTCGATACGTAACAGAGACCGTACGGACGGGTGGCGTACACCTGTCAGTCTGAGACTGTTCCGCCATGGCACAGCATGCGCCGCCGGCGCGCGGGGCCCGCCTGGGGCGGGCGGCCGGCGCGAACGGCTCTAAGTCGACGGGCAGCACGGTCAACGGAGTGGTCCTCCTGCTCCCCGGAGCGTCCAGATTGTCCCCCGGTCCGGTGCGTCCGCTCGCGCGGGCACTGGCCCGGGCGGGCGGGGCGGACGGGCTGGTGGCGCACGCCGTGCTGCACGGCAGGGGGGCCTGCCGGGAGGACGACGCCCGGTGGGCGGCCGACGAGGTGCTGCGCAGGTACGGGGACGTGCCGGTGTGCCTCGCCGGGTACGACGCGGGCGGCCGGGCCGCGCTGCGGGCGGCGGGCCACGAGGCCGTCAACTCGGTGCTGGCGCTCGCCCCTTCCTTAGGGGAAGCGGCCGCAGCGGACTCGCCGGAACCGGTGAAACAGCTGTCGGGACGGCAGGTGCTGATCGTGCACGGGACCAACGACGCGAACAGCGATCCGGAAGCATCGTTTCGGCTGGCGGCACGGGCGAAGAAGGCGAACCGCTCCACCTGCCGGTTCGAGGTGCACTCGGACGGGCACCGGCTGCACGAGCACCGGGCGGAAGTCGTGGCGCTGTCCGTGGACTTCGTCCTGGGGGCGATGTTCTCCGGCCGCTACTCGCGGCCGGTGACGGACGCGCTGGCGGCGCCGCCGCCGCTGGGGCTGCGGATGCCGCTCGCCTCCGGCTTCGGGCGTTCGCTGCGGGGCTGAGCCACGGGTCCCGCAGGCTTGCGCCGCCCCTGCGCCCGCCCTCACGCCGGCCTTGCGCCGGCCTTGCGCCGGCCTTGCGCCGGGTCTACCCCCGATTTGCCCCGGACTTCCCGCAGGCAGGATGTCCGGTTCGCCCGAGCGTAAAGTGAGGAGTGGACTCGGGGCGCTTCTCCGCGGGAGGCGATTCGGCATGGCCGGGATCGTACGCAAGAGCTTCGACGAGGCGGACGAGACCCGTCCGTTCGAAGACGGCAAGGGCAGGCTCGATGTCATCCAGACGGACGGCGGGGCCGTGGGCCGCGCGGTCTTCGAACCGGGCTGGCGCTGGTCGGAGCACATCAAGCCGCTGGCGGGCACGGACAGCTGCCAGGCCGCGCACACGGGCTACATGGTGAGCGGCCGGATGAAGGTCGTCATGGACGACGGGACCAGCGAGGAGTACGGGCCCGGCGACTTCATGCAGATCGAACCCGGACACGACGCCTGGATCGTCGGCGACGAGCAGTGCGTCGCGGTCGACTGGACCGGCTTCGGCCAGTACGCGAAGCCGGCCTGACGAGGTCCCCGCGCGGCCTCAGCCAACGGGGAGCCACACCGGGTTCGTGAAGGCCGCCAGGGCGCCGGGAAACGGCGGCGCCGTGGCGGGGTGGCGGACCTCGGCCCGCACGTAGGCCGAGCGGACGGGCGTGGTGTGCCATTCCAAGGTGCTCGCGTCCGGCGCCGTGACGGCGAGACCCTGGTCGGTGATCAGCCGGAGTTCGCAGCCCGGGGCGCCCGTGACCGTGAGCCGGATCAGGACGTCCGCGTTCGGGGCCACCCGCAGCCGCTCTCCGATGCCGGCGTGTTCGCCGCGCCCGCCCAGCGCCTCGAAGGCGATCGCGACCTGCGCCGATTCCGCGCCGTAGGACCGCCCGGCCCGTATCCCGGCGAGGACGGCCTCCCGGGTGAGGTCTTCGGCGAGGACCGCGGTCTGGGGGCCGCCGATGCGGTCGGGGTCGCGGTGGAAGTCGCTGCCCGCCACGGCCGGGAGCCACCGCTCGCCGTCGGCGCCCCGCAGGGTGGCGTCCCAGGAGGCCAGGGAGACCTCGTCGTCCGGGGTCCAGGGGCCGTTCCACACCTCGACGGCGTCGGCGTCGTCGAAGCCGAACTTCCAGGCGCAGCCGATGCAAGTGGCGTGCGGGTGGGCGGGTACGACCAGGCCGCCCGCGCTGCGGATCGTACGGACGAAGCGGCCGAAGCGGCCTTCGCGCGCCCGGTAGCGCCAGTCGACGAAGGTCCCGGGGGCGGTTCCGACGGCCAGTACGTGGCCGGTGCGGGTGGTGATCTCCTCGCCGGTCAGGACCAGCAGGTCCGGCGGGACCGCGTCGGCCCAGGCGGCGTGCGCGCTGTGGGTGTTGTGGTCCGAGGAGTTGATGAAGTCCAGCCCGGCCTGCCGGGCCAGGGCGGCGATCTCGGCCGGGGTGCGCCGCCCGTCGGAGTGCACGGAGTGGACGTGGCAGTCGCCGCGGTACCAGGCCCGGCCGCGGCCCCGGGCCCGCGGGGGCGGGTAGACCGGGCGGGGTGCGGGGTCCGGCGTCCCGAAGGTGAAGCGTGCGGTGATCTCGTACGGGAGCCCCTGCGGGGCCACGGTGTACGGGCCCAGCAGCACGTGCCAGCGGCCGGCGCCGATCGGGCCGGGAAGGTAGCCGGGGGTCGCGTCGTCGGCGCGCAGGAAGAACTCGCTGCGGGCGCCGCCGGACCAGCCGCGGAAGCCGCGGCCGCCGAGGGCGGTGCCGTGCTGGTCGAAGATGCCGATGTCGAGGGCGTTGCCGGGGGTGCCGGGCGGCACGGGTGGTTTCCCGTACGTGTAGGCCACGCGTAACTCGCGTACGCCTGGAGGTATTTCGAGCGGTATCTCCACGAAGTCGGGGGCGCCCGGGGGGATCGTGCCGCGCAGGACCCGGGTGTCCGGGGAGGGGGCGGACAGCTGCGGGGCGGCGACTGCGGCGGCGCCGGTCGCGCCGCTCGCCAGGAGTTCACGTCGGGTGAGGGCCATCCCTCCACGGTGGCGGCGGTACGTGAATCCCGAGTGAATCCGGGGTGAGGGGTCCCGCTCGCCCGAGCAGGGCCGCGGCCCGGTCCAGGGCGCGGGTCAAGGAGAGCGCCGTCGGGGCGGTGGCGAGGACGTGGGCGTGGTGCAGCGAGCCGGTCGGGGCCCGGCGTACCGTCGCGCCCGGCGGGACCTCCAGCCGCACCCGGACCACCCCCGGCACGGCGCGGGCGGCTGCCGGTCCCCGGTGGGCCCGCTCGATGCGGGTGCCGGGCGGGAAGTCCACGTACCGCAGCCCGGCGTGGGCGGTGCGCAGGTGGTGCACCGGGTCGGGCAGGCCCAGTCCGGCGGCGAGGGCGAGGGCGAGCACGTCGGTGCCGTGGGCGAGGCGGAGCAGCTGGACGAGCTCCTCGGCTCCGGGGACGCGTGGGCCTCGACGAGGCGGGGGCCGTGAGGGGTGAGGACGACCTCGGTGTGCGAGGGGCCGTCGCGGTGCCCGGCAAGGTCGAGGACGCCGCGCACGAGGGCCCGTACGGCCTCTGCGGTGCCGGCGGCGAGCGCGACGGGCAGGTCGTACCCGGTGGCGGTGGTGGCCGTCCCCGGCCCCGGGATCCGGCGGGTCCAGCCGAGGATGCGGTGGCGGCCCCCGCGGGAGACGGCTTCGACGGCGAGCTCGGGGCCTTCCAGGTACTCCTGGACGAGGAGGTCGGTGACCTCGGGGTAGTCGCGGACGGCGGTTGCGGCCCCGGCCGGGCCGGCCAACAGCCGCACGCCCTCGCCGAGGGCCCCCGCGCGGGGCTTGACCACGCACGGGAATCCGATCAGGCCGGCGAGGAAGGGGAGGAGCGCGGCGCGGCCGCAGCGGACGAAGGAGACGGGCCGCGCGGCGTGCAGGGCGTTGGAGCGGGCGCGCAGGGCGGCCTTGTCCATGAGGGCGGTGACGGCCGCCGCGGGGGTGCCGGGCAGGCCGAGGGCCTCGTTGGCGCGGGCGGCGGCGAGTGCTGCGGCGGGGTCGAAGCCGAAGACCCGGGCGTGCCCGCGCCGGACCGCCTCCAGCCGGCCGACGGCGCCGACCAGGCGGCGGTGGTCGCGCCAGTCCGCCGGCACCCGCCGCTCCGCCCCCTCACGGTCGGACGGCACCGGCGGTCCCGGCGCGACCACCACGGTGCGCGCGCCGACCCGTCGGGCGGCGGCCACCACGGCGGGGCGCGGGCTCAGCAGGACCGCCGTGGGCCCCCGCCCGGTCCCGTTCACCCGCTCCCGCTCCCCCGTCACCGCGTTTCCCCCTTCACCCGGTGTGACCACTGTGCCGGTCCGGCATATGCGTGCGGGGCCCGTTCGGGCGTCGTCTTGCCGCCTTGCGGGAACACGAGGGGTTTATAAACATCAGCAATCCGGGACGAATACGCATATGCCAGCCGACGAAGCCGAACCGCCGTCCGGGGGCGACCTGAGCCGCGCCGCCCGGCGGCTGTACGCGTACGCCGTGGAGCGGCACTCGTTCGCCGAAGCCGAGGCCACCGGAGCCCTCGGGGCCCGGGCGGCCGCGGCGATCACCGAGCTGGCCGCCGCGCACCTGCTCCAGCGGGCCCCCGGCGGCGGCCCGGACCGGTGGAGCGCCGTCGCGCCCAGGGCCGCGGCGGCCCGGGCACTGGCTCCGCTGGCACTGCTCGTACGGGAGACCCACGACGAGATGGACCGGCTGCGCGGGCGGCTGGAGACGCTGGTGCCGGCGTACGAGGCGGGTGCGGCGCACCTGGAACGGAACGGGTCGGGGCGGTCGGAACTGGAGCTGGTCACCGATCTGGGGGCGGTGCGCGCCCTGATCGCGGAGCTCGTCGCGGCCTGCGAGAAGGAGCTCCTGACCTCGCAGCCCGGCGGGGGGCGGCCGCTGGAGACGCTGGAGGAGGCGATCGGGCGGGACGAGTCGCTGCTGGCGCGCGGGGTGCGGATGCGCACGATCTACCAGCACACGGCGCGCTACTCGCGGCCCACGGCGGCGTACGTGGAGCGGGTGACGGCGCTGGGCGCGCAGGTGCGGACGCTGGGCGACGGCCTGATGCGGATGCTGGTCTTCGACGAGCACACGGGACTGATGTCGGTGCCGGACCGCAGCGGGGCGGCGCTCGTGGTGCGGGAGCCGGCGGTCTTGCACTTCATGACGTCGGCGTTCGAGCGGTCGTGGGTGGCGGCGGAGCCGTTCCCGACGACGGTGGGTCCGGACGCGGCGCGCTCGCTCTCGGACGAGCTGCGGCAGACGATCGTCCGGTTCCTGTCAGAGGGGCTGGAGGACAAGGTGATCGCCCGCCGGCTGGGCATGTCGGAGCGGACCTGTCAGCGTCACATCGCGGAGATCATGCGGGCGGCGGGCGCCAAGTCCCGCTTCCAGGCCGGCTACTTGCTCGCCCCCTCGGCACTTCCCGCCCCCGGGGCCACCCCCTGCGTCGACGCCGAAGCCGACGGCGCCGGGTCCTGACCGGGGTGCCCGGGACCGCCGTGCAGCTCCGGGATCAGCCGGCCGCGCCGGGACAGCAGGAACCGCTTGAACTCGGCGACCGGCGGGGTGTCGGGGTGGCCGTCGAGCCAGGCGACGCCGATCTCGCGGACCGCGCGCGGGGCCGTCACCGTCAGCTCGACCACGCCGGGTCGGGCCACCGCCGGCGGCGGCAGCAGGGCCACGCCGAGGCCCGCCGCGACCAGCCCGCGCAGGGTCTCGGCCTCCTCGCCCTCGAAGGCCACCCGGGGGGTGAACCCGGCCTCCGCGCACAGGTCGTCGGTGATGCGGCGCAGCCCGTAGCCGGCCTCCAGGGTCACGAAGGTCTCCTCGGCGGCCTCGGCGAGGCGGATGCGCTTGCGGCCGGCCAGGCGGTGGTCGTCGGGGACGACGAGCCGCAGCCGCTGCTCGTCCAGGCGGCGCGCGAGCAGGTCGGGAGCGTCGGGGAGCGGTGAGGTCAGGCAGAGGTCGAGTTCGCCGGCCCGCAGCTTCTCCAGCATGGCTTCGCCGTAGTTCTGCACCAGGGAGAAGCGCACGCGCGGGTGGTCGGCGCGGAAGGCGCGGATCAGGCCGGGCACGGTCTCGGGGCCGAGGGTGTGCAGGAAGCCGAACGCCACCTTTCCGAAGGCCGGGTCCGCGTCCTGTTGCACCGACTCGGCGGCGCGGGCGATTTCGGCGAGGGCCTGCTCGGTCGAGGCGAGGAAGGTCCGCCCGGCCGTGGTGAGGGCGACGGTGCGGCCCTTGCGGGCGAACAGCGTGACGCCCAGGTCCTGTTCGAGCCGGACCATGGCCCGGGACAGGGTGGACTGCGGGACGCCCAGTTCGTGCGCGGCGCGGGTGACGTGCTCGTGGCGGGCGACGGCGGCGAAGTACGCCAGTCGCGGGGCCAGCAACCCTGTCACTTCCATGTCTTCTACGTAACGGTTCATCGACAGGCACCCTTCTGAACTGCACTGATGCGCCAGTGGATCGATTATCGCGATTCTGTGCATTGGACGCATGAAACGGGGCGGGTCTACGGTCGTTGCATGCCTCCCGTTCATACCGGGGCACCCGTCATCACGGGTGCCTCCACCCCGCCGTCCCCTGCCGCACCGCAGCCCCACTCCCCCGGCCGCCCCGGCTACCGCCGGATGAGCCTCGCGCTCTTCGCCGCCGGACTCGCGACGTTCGCCCTCCTCTACTCCACCCAGGCGCTGCTGCCCGCGATCTCCGAGGGGTTCGGGGTGACGGCGGGTCAGGCCAGCTGGACGGTGTCCGCGGCCACCGGCGCCCTCGCCCTGTTCGTCCTGCCGCTCAGCGCGCTCTCCGAGCGCTTCGGGCGGACCCGGATGATGACGATCTCCATGATCGTCGCCGTCGGCGTCGGCCTCCTCGTGCCGTTCGCGCCGAACCTGGAGTGGCTGGTGGTGCTGCGCGCCGTCCAGGGCGCGGCGATCGCCGGCATCCCGGCATCCGCGATGGCGTACCTGGCGGAGGAGGTCAAGCCGAAGGCGCTGGTGGGCGCGATCGGCCTGTTCGTGGCGGGCAATTCCATCGGCGGTATGAGCGGCCGCCTCGTCACCGGCTGGGCGGCCCAGGCATGGGGCTGGCGCGGCGGGCTGCTGGCCGTCGGCGTCATGGCGCTGGCCTGCGCGGGCGCCTTCCTGGTCCTGCTCCCCCGGGCCCGGTTCTTCCGCCCGGCCTCGCTGAACCCGCGCGCGGTCGGCCGGACCGTCGCCGGCCATCTGCGCGATCCGCTGCTGCTGCGGCTGTACGGGATCGGCGCGTTGTTCATGACGGTCTTCGGCGCCGTTTACACCGTCATCGGCTACCGGCTGGTGGACGAGCCGTTCTCCCTCGGGCAGGGCGTGATCGGGTCGATCTTCCTGATCTATCTGGTCGGCACGGTCTCCTCGGCCGCCGCCGGGCAGCTGGTGGCCCGCACGGGGCGGCGCGGCGCGCTGTACCTGGCGGTGACCACGACCGCGCTGGGCCTGCTGCTGTCCCTCGCGGACTCGCTCGCCGCGATCCTGGTCGGGCTGGTCCTGATCACCGCCGGCTTCTTCGCGGGCCACGCTGTGGCGTCCGCCGCGGTGAGCCGGACCGCGACGTCGGGCCGCGCGCAGGCCTCGGCGCTGTACCAGTCGGCGTACTACCTGGGTTCCAGCGCGGGCGGCACGCTCGGCGCGCTCGCCTACCACTCGGCGGGCTGGGCGGCGACGGTGGGCATCGCGCTGCTGGCGGTGCTCGGCGTCGTATCGATCACCCTCTACGGCTCGCACGCGGCGCGCGCGCAGCAGCGCCGTCCAGGTGTGCTGGCCGCCGTCCGCTGAACGGCCGCTACGCCGCTCGCGGATCCGTCCGTACGGCATCGGTACGAGGTGATTTACGGAGCCCGGAGGCGCAAGACGCCCCGGGCTCCGGCGCGTTGCCCCTCCCCGCCGGGCAGGAATGCGGGGTGGGAGGGAGTACGACATGCGGATGCGGACGAAGCGGCGTACGGCGGCGGCGGTTTGCGGGGCGGTGGCGCTCGCGGCCTCTCTGGTGGTCGGCGGGGGCGGGGCGGCGCAGGCCGCCGGCTCGTGCAACATGACCGCGGGGCCGTACCAGCGGCAGGTGGAGCAGTTCTTGGGGCGGCCGGTCGACGGGGCGCAGTCCGCGGCCGACTGCCGGGCGACCAAGGCGTTCCAGGCGCAGCACGGCATCACCCCGACCGCGGGGTACGCCGGGCCGGTGACCTGGCAGACGATGAGCGTGATGCTGGCGCAGCGGGCGGCGGGCAGCACGCCGAACCAGGACGGGAAGTGCCCGGTGAACCTGGGCCGGATCGCCTGCGTCGACCTGACGCGCCAGCTCAGCTGGGTCCAGGACGGCGCCACCCTGAAGTACGGGCCGGTCCCGGTCCGCACCGGGAAGGCCGGCACCGAGACCCGGACCGGTCTGAAGCGGATCTACTACCGCAGCATCGACCACTGGTCGACGATCTACGACGTGTCGATGCCGTACGCGCAGTTCTTCGACGGCGGGATCGCCTTCCACTCCGTCGACAAGAGCATGTGGAACCCGCCGGGGTCGGGCGGGTGCGTGAACATGCGGCTCGCGGACGCCAAGGCGTACTGGAACCTGCTGGCCAAGGGCGAGGACGTGTTCGTGTACGGCCGCAAGCCCGGTACGTAGGTCGGGCCCGCGGCCGTCCGGCTGCCGTTGTCAGACCCCTCCGGTAGCTTGCGGGGTATCGGATCTACTGGGGGACGACAGCCATGAGTGACCTCGCGACCGGCACCGGAACCACCACGGAGTCCGACCTGGATGCGGCGATGGAGCGCTACCGGGTCGAGCTCACCGGCTACTGCTACCGCATGCTCGGCTCCTCCTTCGACGCCGAGGACGCGGTGCAGGACACGTACGTCCGCGCCTGGCGCAGCCATGCGAAGTTCGAGGGCCGGTCCTCGCTGCGCTCCTGGCTGTACCGGATCGCCACGAACGTCTGCCTGGACCTGCTGAGCGCGGGGAACAAGCGGGCCCGGCCGATGGACCTCAGCGCCCCGCAACACCAGGCCTCCGCGGTCTTGAACGAGCGGCCGGAGGTGACCTGGCTGGAGCCGGTGCCGGACGGGCGGGTGCTGCCGCAGACCGCCGATCCGGCGGAGATGGCCCTGGCGAAGGAATCCGTACGGCTGGCGTTCGTGGCGGCGCTCCAGCACCTGCCGGCGAAGCAGCGCGCGGTGCTGATCCTGCGCGAGGTGCTGGCGTGGAAGGCGGACGAGGTCGCGGCGCTGCTGGAGACCACGGTGGCGTCGGTGAACAGCGCTCTCCAGCGGGCCCGGGCGACCATGTCCGCGACGCGCGTGCGCGAGAGCGATGCGGCGGACCCGCTGGACGCGGAGCAGGTGAAGCTGCTGGAGCAGTACCTGTCCGCCTTCGAGGCGTACGACATCTCCCGGCTGACCACCCTGCTGCACGAGGACGCAGTGCTGTCGATGCCGCCGTTCGACCTGTGGCTGCGGGGCCACGAGGACATCGCGGCCTGGCACCTGAACCAGGGCATCGGCTGCAAGGGCTCCCGCCTGGTCCCGACCACGGCGAACGGCCTGCCGGCGTTCGGCCAGTACCGGCCGCGGGAGGACGGGCGGCCGGGGCACGTGCCGTGGGCGCTCCAGGTCCTGGAGATCTCAGACGGCAAGATCGTCGGGCTCAACGCCTTCCTGGACACCGACCGCTGGTTCCCCCTCTTCGGTCTGCCCGAGGAGCTCGGCGAGCCCGACGAAGTGCAGCAGGGCGCGTAGGGCGGGCGGGGCGCCCTCCACCCGCAGCGGCCGGCCCCGGGCGGTCAGCCGCAGCCGGGCCAGGATTTCGACCGCGCTCAGGTCCGGCGCGGTGACGGCGCCGGCATCGCACACCACCGCGTGCGCACCGTCCTCGTACAGCCGGGACAGACGCGCGCACAGCAGTACGGCGTCGCGCGCCGTGGGGCTCGGTCCGGGCAGCACGAGGCGGGTCGTCTCCATGCGGGGATGACTCCCGCACCACCGGGAACTCATCGGCACGAGCCGTCGGCACCGGCCCCGGCATGCCGAACGGGACCGGCGGGGGTCCGCCGGTCCCGTTCACCCGGAAGGGAAGCCGCAGCTATCAGGCGATGCGGTCCAGGACGATCGGCGTGGCGGTGAACGCCGTGCCGGCCGCGGCGATGTCGAAGGTGCCCTCCAGGGAGGCCAGGGCGTACTCGAACTTCTCCGGGGTGTCCGTGTGCAGGGTCATCAGGGGCTGGCCCGCGGTGACCGTGTCGCCCGGCTTGGCGTGCAGCTCGATGCCCGCACCCGCCTGCACCGGGTCCTCCTTGCGCGCGCGGCCGGCGCCCAGGCGCCAGGCGCCGACGCCCACGCCGTACGCGTCCAGGCGGGTCAGGACGCCCGACTCGGGGGCGGTGACCACGTGCTGCTCGCGGGCGACCGGCAGGGCCGCGTCCGGGTCGCCGCCCTGGGCCGCGATCATCCGGCGCCACACGTCCATGGCGGAGCCGTCGGCCAGGGCCTTGGCCGGGTCGGCGTCCTTGATGCCCGCCGCGTCCAGCATCTCGCGGGCCAGCGCCAGGGTCAGCTCGACGACGTCGGAGGGGCCGCCGCCGGCCAGGACCTCGACCGACTCGCGGATCTCCAGCGCGTTGCCGGCGGTCAGGCCGAGCGGGGTGGACATGTCGGTGAGCAGGGCGATCGTCTTGACGCCGCTGTCGGTGCCGAGGGCGACCATCGTGGAGGCGAGCTCGCGCGCGTCCTCGATGTTCTTCATGAACGCGCCGGTGCCGACCTTCACGTCGAGGACGAGCGAGCCGGTGCCCTCGGCGATCTTCTTCGACATGATCGAGGAGGCGATCAGCGGGATGGCCTCGACGGTGCCCGTCACGTCGCGCAGGGCGTACAGCTTCTTGTCGGCGGGGGCCAGGCCGTCGCCCGCCGCGCAGATGACCGCGCCGGTGGTGTCGAGGACGTTCAGCATCTCCTCGTTGGACAGCAGCGCGCGCCAGCCGGGGATGGACTCCAGCTTGTCCAGGGTGCCGCCGGTGTGGCCGAGGCCGCGGCCCGACAGCTGCGGTACGGCCGCGCCGCAGGCGGCGACGAGCGGGGCCAACGGAAGGGTGATCTTGTCGCCGACGCCACCCGTGGAGTGCTTGTCGGCGGTCGGACGGGAAAGGGAGTCGAAGTTCATCCGCTCGCCCGACGCGATCATCGCGGCGGTCCAGCGCTTGATCTCGGCCCGGTTCATGCCGTTCAGCAGGATGGCCATCGCCAGCGCCGACATCTGCTCGTCGGCGACGACACCGCGCGTGTACGCGTCGATGACCCAGTCGATCTGCTCGGGGCTCAGCTCACCGCGGTCCCGCTTCGTACGGATGACGGAGATGACGTCCATGTGGTGCTTCCTTCTACGCGCATAGAGAGGGGTGTGAAGAGAGGGGTCCGGAGAAGTACGACGGCCCTTCGCCCGGCAGGGCGAAGGGCCGTCGGCACGGCTATCTCAGGTGGTCCGGCCCGAAGGCCTGCGGCAGCATCTCGGCCAGCGGAAGGATCCCGTTCGGGGTGTCCACCAGCAGTTCCGGCCCACCGAACTCGAACAGCAGCTGGCGGCAGCGCCCGCACGGGACGAGCTTCTCGCCCTTGCCGTCGACGCAGGTGAAGTGCGTCAGGCGGCCGCCGCCGGTGGCCTGGAGGGAGGAGACCAGCCCGCACTCGGCGCACAGCCCGAGCCCGTAGCTGGCGTTCTCCACGTTGCAGCCGACCACGGTGCGACCGTCGTCGACGCGGGCGGCGACGCCGACCGGGAAGCCCGAGTACGGGGCGTACGCCCTGGACATGGCGTCCCGGGCGGCCTCCCGCAGGGCTTCCCAGTCCACGTCGGTCACTTGCCCTGGCCCTTGCGGTAGGGCATGCCGTCGGCCTTGGGCATCCGCAGGCGCTGCGAGGACAGGGCGAGCACCAGGAGCGTCGTGACGTACGGGGCGGCGTCGACGAACTGGCTCGGGACCGAGTCGGTCAGCGCGTACCAGACGAACAGGCCGGCGGCGCACACACCGGCGACGGCGGCCTGGAAGTGCTTGCGCTTGTACAGCTGCCAGACGACGACCACGGCGAGCAGGATCGCGATGAGCAGCAGCATCGCGTGGACGTTCTCGGCGCCACCGCGCAGCCGGAGGCTGTAGGTGAAGCCGAAGAGGCCCGAGCCCAGCGCCATTCCGCCCGGCATCCAGTTGCCGAAGATCATGGCGGCGAGACCGATGTAGCCGCGGCCGCCGGTCTGGCCCTCCTGGTAGATGCCGGTGGAGACGATGGCGAGGAACGCGCCGCCGAGGCCGGCCATCCCGCCGGAGACGATCACGGCGATGTACTTGTACTTGTAGACGTTGACGCCGAGGGACTCGGCGGCGGTCGGGTTCTCACCGCAGGAGCGCAGCCGCAGGCCGAAGGAGGTGCGCCACAGCACCCACCAGGTGGCGGGGATCAGCAGGATCGCGACGACGGTCAGCAGCGACAGGTTGGTGACCAGGCCGCCGAGGATTCCGGCGAGGTCCGAGATCAGGAACCAGTGCTTGCCGTGGAGCGTGCCGAGCCAGTCCGAGAGCCCCGGGACGGTGATCTCGGTGATCGGGTCGATGCGCGGGGACTGCTTGGAGGAACCGCCCGGGACCTTGTCGAAGGTGAAGTTCGACAGGTACTGGGTGAAGCCGACGGCCAGGATGTTGACCGCCACGCCGGAGACGATGTGGTTGACGTTGAACGTCACCGTGATGACCGCGTGGAGCAGGCCGCCGAGGGCGCCGCCGATGATGCCCACGAGGACACCGGTCCACGGACCCCACTGGTAGCCGGCCCAGGCGCCGAACCAGGTGCCGAGGATCATCATGCCTTCGAGGCCGATGTTGACCACGCCCGCACGCTCGGACCACAGGCCGCCGAGGCCCGCGAGGGCGATCGGCACGGCGAGCTGGAGCGTGCCCGAGATCTGACCGACGGAGGTCAGGTCCTGGGCGCCGGAGATGACCCGGACCAGCGAGATCAGGACGAGACCGCCCGCGATGATCAGCAGGATCCAGGGCAGGGTGAGCTTGCGGCGGCCGCCGCCCTTCTTGGGCGCGGCGCTCGTCGCGGAGACGGTGCTGGTGCTCACGCCGCGACCTCCTTGTTGTCGGTCTTGAGGGCGTGCCCGGCGGCCAGTTCCTGGCCGACCTTCTGCTGCTGACGGCGGATGCCGTAGCGGCGGACGAGCTCGTAGCTGACGACGACCGCGATCACGATCAGACCCTGCATGATCACGCCGATTTCCTGGGCGTAGCCGTTCTGGTCGAGCCCGGCGGACGTCTGCTTGATGAAGGCGAGCAGGAACGCGGAGAAGAGGATGCCGATCGGGTTGTTGCGGCCGAGCAGCGCGACGGTGATGCCGGTGAAGCCGATGCCCAGGGGGAAGGACAGGTTGTACGTGTGGGACTCGCCGAGCAGCAACGGCATGCCGGTCAGACCGGCGACCGCACCCGAGATGAGCATCGCGGTCATGATCATCTTCTTGGCGTCCACGCCGGAGGCCTGCGCGGCGGACTCGCTGGCGCCGGTGGCCCGCAGGTCGAAGCCGAAGCGGGTCCGGTTGAGCACGAACCAGTAGACGATGCCGAGGGCGAAGGCCACGAAGGTGAAGCCGTAGATGTCGCCGCCGGGAAGGGACAGGGCCGGGAACCAGCCCGACTCCGAGATGTCGCCGGTCGTCAGGTCGTTCGAGCCGGGCGGCTGGACGCCGAGGTTCTTCGGCAGGATCAGCCAGGCGATCAGGGAGGTCGCGATGGCGTTGAGCATGATCGTGGAGACGACCTCGCTCACCCCGCGCTTGGCCTTGAGGATGCCCGCGATGCCGGCCCAGAAGGCACCGGTGACCATGGCGACGAGCACGATCAGCAGGATGTGCAGCGGCCCGGGCAGCGAGACCGAGGCACCGACCACGGCGGAGATCACCGCCGCGAGACGGTACTGGCCGTCCACGCCGATGTTGAAGAGGTTCATCCGGAAGCCGATGGCCACGGCCAGGGCTGCCAGGAAGTAGATGCCCGCCTGGTTGACGATGAGGACTTGGATGTCCTCGTAGCCAGCCTGGTCGATCATGATGCGCAGCGGTTCGATCGGGTCGACGCCCGAGGCCGCCAGGACGATCACGGTCAGTACGAAGGCGCTGATCAGTGCGAGCGCCGGGCCGGCGACTGCCAGGAGCAGCCGGTCCTTGTCGAATTTCTTCATCGGGCCTCGTCCTCCGTCGTGTCACCGTCGGCAGCGGCGGAAGGGTTGTCGGTGGCTTCCAGGTGACCGCGGGCGGCACCCGTCATGGCGGTGCCGAGCTCCTCGGGCGTGACGGCGGCCGGGTCGGCGTCCGCGACCAGGCGGCCGCGGTAGATGACGCGCAGGGTGTCGGACAGGCCGATCAGCTCGTCGAGGTCGGCCGAGATCAGGAGCACGGCCAGGCCCTCGCGACGGGCCTCGCGGATCGCGTCCCAGATCTGCGCCTGCGCACCGACGTCCACACCGCGGGTGGGGTGGGCGGCGATGAGGAACTTCGGGGCGTGGCTCATCTCGCGGCCGACGATCAGCTTCTGCTGGTTGCCGCCGGAGAGCGAGGCCGCGGTGACGTCGATGCCCGGGGTGCGGACGTCGTACTCGCGCACGATCCGCTCGGTGTCCTTGCGGGCGGCCTTGGGGTCGAGGATGCCGCGCTTGGAGTTGGGCGCCTCGGTGACGTGGCCGAGGATGCGGTTCTCCCAGAGCGGGGAATCCAACAGCAGGGCGTGGCGGTGGCGGTCCTCGGGGATGTACCCGACGCCTCCCTCGCGGCGCTTGCGCACCGGCGACTTCGTGATGTCGCGGCCGTCGAGGGTGATCACGCCCGTGTCGGCGGAGTTCATGCCCATCAGGGCTTCGATGAGCTCCGTCTGGCCGTTGCCCTCGACACCCGCGATGCCGAGGATCTCGCCCTTGTGGATGGTGAAGCTGATGTCGTCGAGCAGGAGCCGGCCGGTTTCGACGTGCTCGCGGAGGGAGGAGTCCTCCGGGGCCGTCGGGGCCATGGCCTCCGGCTCGACGACGGCGTCGGACGCGGCGAGGGTCAGGCCCTTGACGGTCAGCATCGGAATGTCCGTGACCGTCGACTCGCGGGTCTCGGGCGTGGGCAGCTCGCTGCCGACCATCAGCTCGGCGAGCTGCTTGGTGGTGGCGGTCTTCGGGTCGGCGGTACCGACCGTGGTGCCGCGGCGGATGACGGTGATGTCGTCGGCGACCTTCAGCACCTCGCCCAGCTTGTGCGAGATGAAGATGACGGTCAGGCCCTCGGCCTTGAGCTCGCGCAGGTTGTCGAAGAGCGCGTCCACTTCCTGCGGCACGAGCACCGCGGTGGGCTCGTCGAGGATGAGGGTGCGCGCACCGCGGTAGAGGACCTTGAGGATCTCCACGCGCTGCCGGTCGGCGACACCGAGGTCCTCGACCAGCGCGTCGGAGCGCACGCCGAGGCCGTAGGCGTCCGAGATCTCCTGGATCTTCTTACGGGCCTTGGCACCGATGCCGTACAGCTTCTCGCTGCCGAGAACCACGTTCTCCAGGACGGTGAGGTTGTCGGCGAGCATGAAGTGCTGGTGCACCATGCCGATGCCGCGGGCGATGGCGTCGCCGGGGTTGCTGAAGGAGACCTGTTCCCCGTCGATGGCAATGGTGCCCTCATCCGGCTTCTGCATGCCGTAGAGGATCTTCATCAGGGTCGACTTGCCGGCACCGTTCTCACCGATCAGGGCGTGGACGGTGCCCTTGCGGACGGTGATGGCGATGTCCTTGTTGGCGACGACGCCGGGGAAACGCTTGGTGATGCCGTGCAGTTCTACGGCGGGGGGGCTGGACGCGTTGATGACGCACTCTCCTTGGCGCGGAAGGAGCTGGAAAGCCTTGTGGCGGGGGGACAGGGCGGGGAGAGAAGGTATCGCGTCCACGATGCCTCTACGCGCGTAGCACTGTCGAAAGTGAAAACTTGTGACCATGCAGGTCACAAGCGTCACGGACGCGGTTCGGGGCCCGGGAGCGGTAGAGACCGCATTCCCAGACCCCGAGACCGTTACTTCACGTCAGGGACGGCCTTACGGGGCGGTCTTGACGTTGATCTTCTTGGCGATGATGTCGGCCTTCGCCTTCTCCACCGCGGCGATGACGTCGGCCATCTTCTTGTACTCGGGGTTGGAGTCGGCCAGGCCGACACCGTTCTTGTCCAGGCCGTAACGGATCTCACCGGTCGCCGGCTTGCCGTCCTCGACCGACTTGATCTCGTTGAAGACCGCGTCGGCGACGTCCTTGGTGACCGAGGTCAGGATGTGGTCCTTGTACTTCGACAGACCGGCCTGGTTGTACTGGTCCGAGTCGACACCGATGGCCCACTTGCCCGCGTTGGCAGTGGCCTCGATCGCGCCGGTGCCGGCGAGACCGGCGGCGGCGTAGATCACGTCGGCGCCGTTGTCGAGCTGGCCCTTGGCGGTGGCCTTGCCCAGGTCGGGCTTGGCGAAACCGGAGAAGTCCGGCGGCTGGGACAGGTAGGCCGACAGCACCTTGGCGTTCGGGTTGGTGTCCTTGACGCCCTGGGTGAAGCCCGCCTCGAACTTCTTGATCAGCGGGACCTCGACACCGCCGATGAAGCCGACCGTGCCGGTCTTGGACGCCTTGGCGGCGGCGACGCCGGCCAGGTACGAGCCCTGCTCCTCGTTGAAGACCAGGTTCGCGATGTTCGGACCGGTCACCGAGGTGTCGTCGATGAGGCCGAAGGTGGTCTTCGGGAACTTCTCGGCGACCTTCTTGACGGCCGGGGCGTAGGCGAAGCCGACGCCGATGACCGGGTTGTTGCCCTTGCGCGCGAGCTCGGTGAGGCGCTGGACCTTGTCCGCCTCGCTCTCGCCCTCGGTGGGCTCGGCCTCCGCGGTCTTGACCTTCAGTTCCTTCGCGGCCTTCTCCAGACCCGCGTACGCGGCGTCGTTGAAGGACTGGTCACCGCGACCGCCGATGTCATAGGCGAGGGCAACGGACTTGGCACCGCCCGACTCCGAGGGGGAGGCGGAGGTGTCAGACGACTTCTTTCCGCCACAGGCGGTGGCCGAGAGGGCCAGCGCCGCGGACGCGATGCCCACGGTGGCGATCCTGGTGATCCGGCGCAAGGGGAGGCTCCTTCAAAACCTGACCGAAGCGCCACGACCGGCGCTGGTTTCGCGGCGATCGTAACGCGCGTAGATGTCAGTTAAAGGGCCGTTCATGAGTCGTTATCGGATCGTCGTGAATCGGACAGTGACCGTTTGGTAACTCCCCAAGAGTCCAGCCCTTGTCTACCAAGGGCTGGACAGGTGTGACAGGAACCGCTCAGATGTTGTAAGAATTTTTACCCGATCGGCCTCGAACGACGGCCGTCGAGCAGTGCGGCTGCCGTGAAGAACTCCACGCCGACCCCGATCGCGGACTCGTCGACGTCGAAGTCGCCCCGGTGCAGGTCCCGCTTGGCGCTCGCGCCAGGGGTGTGCACACCGAGCCTGGCCATGGCTCCAGGCACGTGCTCCAGGTACCAGGAGAAGTCCTCGCCGCCGAGGCTCTGCTCGGTGTCCTCGATCGACTCCTTGCCGAGGCGGGCCGCCATCGACTCGCGCAGCAGCTCGGTGACCACCGGGTCGTTCACGACCGGCGGGACGCCGCGCACGTAGGTGATCTCCGACTTGGCGCGGTGCATTCCGGCGATCTCGTCGATCGCGGCGTGGATCTGCTCGGGTGCTTCGTGCCACGCGTTGATGTCAAGACAGCGAATCGTTCCGGACAGCTCGGCGTGCATCGGGATCACGTTGCAGGCGTGCCCGGCCTCGATCCGGCCCCAGGTGATCGACATGCCCGAGCGGGCGTCCATCCGGCGGGACAGGACGGCCGGCAGGTCGATGGCGACCCGCGCGGCGGCGGTCACGAGATCGGTGGTCAGGTGCGGCCGGGCGGTGTGCCCACCGGGGCCGGCGAGAGCGATTTCCAGCCGGTCACAGGCAGAAGTAATGGCTCCGGTCCGCAGTCCGATCTTCCCGGCGTCGACCCGCGGGTCGCAGTGCACCGCGATGATGCGGCCCACACCGTCCAGGACTCCCGAGGCGATGGCGTCGGTGGCCCCGCCGGGGAGCACCTCCTCCGCGGGCTGGAACAGCAGCCGGACCGGGCGGGGCAGCAGGCCCTGCCGGTCGAGGTCGGCGAGGACCAGCCCGGCGCCGAGGACGACCGCGGTGTGCACGTCGTGGCCGCAGGCGTGGGCGCGGTCGGGGAAGGTCGAGCGGTACGCGACGTGGGTCTTGGCGTCCGGAATGGGTAGGGCGTCGATGTCCGCGCGCAGGGCCAGCATCGGCCGGCCCCCGTCCCAGGTGCCCACGTCACAGATCAGGCCGGTTCCGGACTTCAGCACGCGTGGGCGTAGGCCCGCTTTCTCCAGCCGGGCCTTGATCGCCGCCGTGGTGCGGAACTCCTGGTGTCCTAGCTCGGGGTGCATGTGCAAGTCCCGGCGGAAGGCGATCAGTTCGGCACGCAGGTGGTCCGGAAGCTTGCCGGGCAGCTCGGGCCGGTCGGGCGTGCCGGGCAGGGCGGTCTGGGACTCGCGGGACATCAACTGGTTCACCCGTTGAAGGGTAGGCGCACGAATGGCTCAACTGGCCGGGGATCACCAAAAGTTCATGCCGTTAGGGGAAAAAAACCAGACCTCTGGACGCATGACCGGATGCACCCGGGGGTAAACTCGCGCGCTCATCCGGCCGCGGAGGCTGTCTGGGCGGGGAGTCTGTGCACATCACGAGCGGTCTCGGTGACCCCGGCGAGGAAGCTGCGCGCCCGCGGCGAGGCGGAGCCGGTGAGCCAGGCCGGGTCGACATCGCATACGGCGACGGTCACACCGGTACCGGCCAGCGCGTACGGCAGGGTGTGGACGACCGTGGACGGAAAGCTGACGATCGTTCGGCCGACCGGCCCGCGCCGGGCGATCAGCTCCAGCGGCAGGTCCGGGCGGACGATCTCCAGTCCGGTCGCCCCGCTGAGCAGGCGCAGCTTTTCCGGGGACTCCCGGCGGTGCGCGAAGTAACGGGTGGCGCCGTGCTCCAGGGTCAGGGCGCGTACGGCGTCCAGGTAGCGGGCCGGGTCGACCACGCCGGTCTCCACGAGGGAGGTGCCGACCAGGTCGGTGCCCTTGGTCAGGCGCGGCGGGCCGAACCGGGAGCGGGTCCAGGCGAACTCGTTGACGCGCAGCGTCATCGCGGCGTGGACGGTGACGGGCATCGAGCTGAACACCTCGACGCGGCGCCCCTTGCCCGCGGCCGGGGTGAAGCGGCGCCGGGCGGTGGCCGAGACCGGCGCGTACGCGAGCTCGCGGAGGCGGCCGGGTAGGCCTCCGCCGCCGACCCGGTGCCAGCGTACGAGGCGTTCGCCGCGGGCGGTCTGGGCGACGAACTCCATGGTGGCGGTGCCGTCGTCGACCACCACGAGTTCCTCGGCCCGTACGAGGGTCAGCAGCAGCTGTACGTACCGGGAGAAGGGGTCGCCGACGACGACCCGGCGGGCCGCGCGCACGTCGCGGGCCAGCGCGGCCAGCGCCTTGAGCGGGGCGAGGCGGCCGCCGCGGGCCTCCTGCCAGGCGACCTCGTACCCCTCGTCCCGGGCCAGCCCCGCCATCCGGCGCAGCTGGCCCCGGGACATCGGGTCGGTGGGGGGCAGGACGACGATCCGCAGCCAGGACGCCGCCCCGCCGCGGTCCGCCGCCGGTGACGGGCCGGGGGTGCGCGAGGCGAGGGGGCCCGGTTGGCGGGGGACGGCGTCGAGCAGGGGGGTGCCGCCCGGCGGGGACGCGGCTTCGGCGTGCGCCCACTCCAGCACGTTCAGGAGCTGGACCGGACTCTCGACGAAAGCCAGGGTGGAGGTTGAGGGGGTCACCACGTACTCCTCGTCAGGGGCGGGGCGGGGCGTCGTACCGGGTGGGGCGTCGTACCGGACGGGCTGCGGGTCAGACCGAGGCGAGTTCGCCCTGGACCCGGCGGAGCTTCTTCATGGGGCCGAGCTCGGAGTCGTAGACGCGCTTGACGCCGTCGCCGAGGGCGGTCTCGATGGTGCGGATGTCGCGGACCAGACGGGTCAGGCCGCCGGGCTCCACGGAGGCGGCCTGGTCGGAGCCCCACATGGCACGGTCGAGGGTGATGTGCCGCTCGACGAAGGTGGCGCCGAGGGCGACGGCCGCGAGGGTGGTCTGCAGGCCGGTCTCGTGGCCGGAGTAGCCGATCGGGACGTTCGGGTACTCCTCCTGGAGGCTGTTGATCACCCGCAGGTTGAGCTCCTCGGCCTTGGCCGGGTACGTGGAGGTGGCGTGGCAGAGGAGGATGTTGTCGCTGCCGAGCACCTCCACCGCGTGGCGGATCTGCTTCGGGGTGGACATGCCGGTGGAAAGGACGACGGTGCGGCCGGTGGCGCGCAGGGCGCGCAGCAGCTCGTCGTCGGTGAGGGAGGCGGAGGCCACCTTGTGGGCGGGGACGTCGAACTTTTCCAGGAAGGCGACGGCCTCGGTGTCCCACGGGGAGGCGAACCAGTCGATGCAGCGCTTGGCGCAGTGCTCGTCGATGGAGCGGTACTCGGCCTCGCCGAACTCCACGCGGTGGCGGTAGTCGATGTACGTCATCCGGCCCCAGGGCGTGTCGCGCTCGATGTCCCACTGGTCGCGCGGGGTGCAGATCTCCGGGGTGCGCTTCTGGAACTTCACGGCGTCGCAGCCCGCTTCGGCGGCGGCGTCGATGAGGGCGAACGCGTTGCCGAGGTCGCCGTTGTGGTTGATGCCGATCTCGCCGACGACGTAGACCGGGCGGCCGGGGCCGGCGGTGCGCGAGCCGAAGGTGCGCAGGCGGGAGTTGGGGGTGGCGACGGTCATGGCAGCTGAGGTCCTTCGTTCGGTGCGTGGGGGTGCGGAGGGGGTGTGAACAGGGGGGCGAGGACGCGGGCGCGGGCCAGGTCGTGCGGGTCGTCGATCTCCAGGACCCGGGCGGGGTCGGTGGCGACGGGGAGGGTGCGCCCGAAGAAGCGGTGCCGGGCGGTGCGGAACCCGCCTGCGTCCATGGCGTAGGCGGCGCCGGTCTCCAGCAGGTCCTGGGGGCGGTCCTGCCGGCGGGGGCGTACGGCCTTGTCGTGGTTGACGCCGGCCGCGGCCCCGTCGGCGGCCTCCCGCCAGAGGAAGCCGTGGAACGGGGCGACGGTCAGGGCCGAGTCGGCCGCGCCGGTGGCGACGGCTGCGGCGACCGACTCGACGTCGGAGGAGGTCAGGAAGGGGCTGGTGCACTGGACGAGGAGGACGACGTCCACGGTGAGGGAGTGGAGTTCCTCGAAGGCGTCGAGCGCGTGCAGTACGGCGGCTTCGCTGCTCGCGGTGTCCCCGGAGATGGCTGCGGGCCGCCGGATCGCGTCGGCCCCGGCGGTGCGGGCGGCGGCGGCGATGGGCCCGGCGTCGGTGGAGACCACGACGTCGGTGACGGTGGCGGCGCCCCGGCAGGCCTCCACGGCCCGTACGACGAGGGGGACTCCGGCCACCTCGGCGAGGTTCTTGCCCGGGACTCCCTTGGACCCGCCCCGGGCCGGGATCACGGCCAGCACCCGGGGCCGCCCGGCGGTGCCCGTGGCGGGACGCGCGGCCGGGATCACGGCCGGCTCCACGCCGGGGTCCGCGGCGGAACGCCCGGCCGAAATCGCAGCCGGATCCACGGCCGGGTCCGCGGCGGGACGCGCGGTGGTGCTCGCAGCGGTGCTCGCGGCCGGGCTCACAGTTCGCCCATCCGGCGGATCATCGGGGCCACGCGCTGCACGCCGTGCCGGTACGCCCCGCGGGCCGCGTCGCGCAGGTACGCGCGCAGCCGGCGGCGCAGCCGGGACTCGCCGCCGCCCTCGCGGACGGCGGCGGGCAGCGGGGTCCCGTCGGGGGCGAGGTGGTGCCGGGCCAGGATCCCGGGCAGGTACCCGGGGGCGGTGACCCGGGTGTAGTAGGGAGCGACGGCTGGGAGCACTCCGCGCTCCAGCAGTTCGTCGAGCCGGGCGCGGGCGGCGGCGAAGGCGTCCTCGGCGCCGCTCACGCCCTGGTCGGCCAGCCAGTCCGGGTCGCCCTGCGGCAGCAGTCCGGCGTCGAGCTGGTCCCAGGAGGCCAGGCAGCCCGAGCCGAGGAAGTGGTGGTTGCCGAGCACCTCGCGGATGCCGAGGTCGGTGAGGACGGCCGTCGGGATGCCGCGGTGCAGGGACTCCAGCGCTGCCGTGGAGGAGACGGTGACCAGCAGGTCCGTGCCGTCCAGGACCTCGCCCATGTTCCCGTACACCAGCCGGCAATTGGCGGGCAGTCCGCCGGGGATCCGTTCGGCCAGCCGCTGGTAGGGCTGTTCCTCCAGGTGCGTGGTGTGCTCCCCGGGCCGGCTGCGCAGCTTGATCAGCACCTCCCGCCCGGGGTGCAGTCGCGCGTGCCGGGCGGCACGTTCCAGCAGGTAGGCGCGGTCGGTGCGGCTTTCGGGGACGGACGGCTGGACGGCGAAGACCACGGTGTGGGCGCGGTCGCCGACCCGCTCGTACGCCGCTCCGTCCAGGAACGGAAGCGCCGTCTCCGTGACGGCGCCTGCGTCGGCGCCGACGCCCTCGTAGACCGCGCGGAAACGTCCCGCGTCGTGTCGGGAGTTGGCGAGGACGAGGTCGGCGCCGTGCCGCAGCAGCAGCCCGTCGGCGAGCTTCTCGTATACGACGCCCACGTACCCGGTGACGAGCACGGGGCGGGCGGCCGGCTCGGGCCACAGGGCGCGGACCCCGTGCAGGACGGCCTGGACTGCGCCGCCGACGAGGGCGAGGACGACGACGTCGTACCGTTCGCGCTCGATCTCCGCGAGGAACTGTGCGCAGGTCACCTCGGAGAGGCGGTCGGCCTGCACGCCGACCTCGCCGAGCTGGCGCGCGGTCGGGGTGGCCCGGCCGCGGAGCAGGTATCCGGTGAGGTGCGGCTGCGTCGCGAGGCGGCGAGCGGTGAGTGCGCCCCATTTCCAGCGCGTATCGGAATCGGCGAGTACGGCGACGCGAAGGGCAGTACGCGGATGAGTACGAGATGCTGCGCGATTGCTGACTGGCACCCGGCAGAAGCTATTCCGCGATTTCGGTGATCGGCCCAACGAACGCACAACAGCGGGTTAACAACCCGTCGACTTAATGCGAAACCGTACCGGTTAACGCGCCCGCCCCGCGTCGTTCACACGGAATCCGCATTCGGGCCATGGTGAATGCCGGGCGGCGCCTTAATGTCTTGCGGGTGCTCAAGCTCTCCGTCGTCGTGCCGTTCTACAACGTGCAGACATACGCACTGGATGCCCTGAAAAGCCTCGAACTCAACGCCCGGGACGATTTCGAGTTCCTGCTCGTCGACGACTGTTCGACGGACGGGACGCCCGAACTCCTGGACCGGGCGGCGCGCGAGCTGCCCGGGGCGGTGCTCCTCAGACACGAACGCAACGGCGGCCTGGCCACCGCCCGGAACACCGGTCTGGACGCGGCCCGCGGCGAATACCTCGCCTTCCTGGACGGCGACGACTGGCTGGCGCCCGGCCATCTGGCCCGCACACTGGCCACCATAGAGGCTCTGAGCTGCGATTTCGTCCGTAACGACCATGTCCAGGTGACCGGCCGGAGCCGCAGCGTGCAGCACGTCCCGTACGGTCCGCAGCTGGTCGTCGGCGATCCGCGCGCCGGGATCCTGCCCGCCTCCCGGGCGACCTCTGTCGACTACCCGTACGCCTGGGCCGGCATGTACCACCGGCGGCTGCTGGACCGCGGGCTGTTGCACTTCACCGACGGGCTGCGGACTGCGGAGGACCGGCCGTGGATCTGGCGGCTGCACCGCGAGGCCCGGTCGTTCGCGGCGATCGGACTGCCCGGGATCTTCTACCGGCGCGGCGTCTCGACCTCGTTGACGCAGATCAAGGACGAGCGCCAGCTCGATTTCATCCAGGCGTTCGACCAGGTTCTGGCCGATACGGCCGAAGATCATGAAAGTGATCTTCTACTACCGAAAGCCGTCCGAACGTATTGCGCAATTATCGCGCACCATATCGGGACCATCGAAAGGTATGAACCGGTCGTGGCCAAAAAACTCCGTTCGATGAGCACGGCCGCGCTCGGACGCATGCCCCAGGACGTACTGGACCGGGTCCTCAACGCAATGGACGCCGATCGCGCCGGAGTGCTGCGCCGCCTGCGCCGCCGGCCGGCGCGAACGGGAGCCGCTGCCTGATGGCCGCTCAGAGCATCCCGTGCACCCAGATCTTCCTCGCCTCCACCCTCTACGGCATGGCCACGCTCGCCGCCGGCATCGACGCGGGCAGCTTCCCGCCGGCCGGCCGGCGCATCTTGCTCACCAGCAACCATTCCCTCACCGCCGAGGTCTCCCCCGGCCTCGCCGACATGCCGGGCTTCGCCACCCTGCGCACCCGCTTCGACGAGGTCCTCGACTGGAACGCGGCCATCGCCCCGCAGCACCCCAGCGCCTGGGCCCCCCGCCCCGAGGACGTCCCCCTGTGGGAACGGCAGCTGCGGGCCGTCTGGGGACTGGGCGAGGACCGCGTCGAGCTCATCGTGGAGTCCATCCAGGTCCCGCCGGCCCGCACCCTGTGCACGCTCTTCCCCGGCGCCACCGTCGACGTCTACGCCGACGGGCTGATGAGCTACGGACCCACCCGCTTCCGCCTCGACCCGCAGCTCGGCATGCGCGTGCGCCGCGTCCTGCACCTCGACCTGGTGCCGGGCCTGGATCCGCTGCTGCTCACCGAGTTCGACGTACCGCCGGAGCTCGTCCCGACCCCCGAGTTCCTGAAGGTCCTCGCCGAACTCCCCTCGTACGGGCCCGGGCCGACCGGGACCGGCGAAGAGGCCGGGTTCGGCGAGGCGCCCGCGCTGCTGCTGGGCCAGTACCTCTCCGCCCTCGAACTCCTCTCCCCCCAGGAGGAGGAGGAACTCCACGTGGAGATGGTCCGCGGCGCGCACGCCCTCGGCCACCGCGAACTCGTCTTCAAGCCCCACCCCAGCGCACCCGCCGAGTACTCCCGCCGCGCCGAGGCCGAAGCCGAGCGGCTCGGCGCCCGCCTCACCGTCGTGACCGCCCCCGTCCTGGCCGAGCCCCTCTACCAGCGGCTGCGCCCCGCCCTGGTCGTCGGCTGCTTCTCCACCGGGCTGCTGACCGCCGCCACCCTGTACGGGCTGCCGGTCGCGCGCACCGGAACCGAGGCCGTACTGGCCCGCCTCGCCCCGTACCAGAACAGCAACCGGATCCCGCTGACGCTGGTCGACGCGCTGCTCCCGCCCCTCGCGGACGCCGACGCCGTCGCCCGCTGGACCGCGCCCGGCCCCGAAGGGGCCCGGGGCGCCCTGACCGGACTGCTCACCGCGGTCGGGTTCACCATGCAGCCGCAGGTCCTGGCGCCGCGCCGCGCGGAGGCCGAACGGTATCTGGCCGCGCACCTGGACGACCGGACCTGGCGCTACTTCAAACGCCGCCGGCTGACCACCCTGGGCCTGCCCGGCGGCATCCCCGCCCAGCTGTCCTTCCTCCCGGCGAGCCCGGCCGTGCGCCGCGTGGTCCGCCGACTGCGGCGGCTGCGCACGGCCCGCCCCGGATGACGGCCACCGCCGACGGCGTTGCCGTCGCGGCCCCGCGGAGCCGGGAGCCGCAGGCGCACGTCCCTCAGCTGACGGCGAGCTTGGCGGCGAAGCCGAGGAAAAGCACGCACGCCGCCGAGGTGGCCCCGGCCGAGAGCCGCTTGCGGCGGCGGAAGGCGGCGGACAGCCGGGTCCCGCTGAAGATCAGCAGGGTCAGGTAGAGGAAGCTGCCGAGCTGGAGCAGCGCGCCCAGCAGGAGGAAGGAGAGCGCCGGGTAGGCGTACGAGGGGTCGACGAACTGCACGAAGAAGGAGACGAGGAACAGGATCGCCTTGGGGTTGAACAGGCTGATCAGCAGCGCCCGCCGGTAGGGCCGCTCGCCCTCGCCGCCGTCCGCGGCCTGCAGGTCGGCCGGGGCCTCGGTCCGCTCGGTCCGCGAACGCCACAGCGCCCACGCCCCGCGCATCATCCCGACGGCGAGCCAGGTCAGGTACCCGGCGCCGAGCAGCTTGACGATGCCGAAGGCCACCGGACTGGCCTGGAGCAGCGCCCCCGCCCCGGCGGCGGCGAGCACCATCAGCACGGCGTCCCCGGAGAACACCCCGGCCGCGGCCTTGTACCCGGTGCGCACGCCGCGGCGGGCCGCGACGGAGAGCACGTAGAGCGAGTTCGGCCCCGGCAGCAAAATGATCAGTATGAGCCCGACGAGGTAGGTCGGCAGATCGGTGACACCCAGCATGTGCAGGAGTGTCCCATAGGGTTGCTCCTGTCTATCCGCTGTTTCACCATGTGGAATCCGTCGGCTCGTACGTGCCCCACACCTCCCGGAGGGCGTTGCAGACCTCGCCCACCGTGGCGCGGGCGCGCAGGGCTTCCTTCATCGGGTGGAGGACGTTGTCGGTCCCGGCCGCCGCCTCGCGCAGGGCGCCCAGCGCCGTCGCCACCGCGTCGTTGTCGCGGTCCGCGCGCAGGGCGGCCAGCGCTTCCCGCTGCCGGTCCTCGATCGCCGGGTCGACGCGCAGCGGCTCGTACCGTTCCTCCTGCTCCAGCGTGAAGCGGTTGACCCCGACCACCACCCGTTCGCCGTCGTCCGTCTCGCGCGCGATGCGGTAGGCGTTCCGCTCGATCTCCCCCTTCTGGAAGCCGGCCTCGATCGCGGCCACCGCCCCGCCCATGTCCTCGACCCGCTGCATCAGCGCGAGCGCCGCCTCCTCGACGTCGTCCGTCATCCGCTCCACCGCGTACGAGCCCGCGAAGGGGTCGACGGTGTGCGGCACGTCCGTCTCGTACGCCAGCACCTGCTGGGTCCGCAGTGCCAGCCGCGCCGACTTCTCCGTCGGCAGGGCGATCGCCTCGTCGAAGGAGTTGGTGTGCAGTGACTGCGTGCCGCCCAGCACCGCACCCAGCGCCTGTACGGCCACCCGTACGAGGTTCAGCTCCGGCTGCTGCGCCGTCAGCTGGACCCCGGCGGTCTGGGTGTGGAAGCGGAGCATCAGCGACTTGGGATCGCGGGCGCCGAACTCCTCCCGCATGACACGGGCCCAGATCCGCCGCGCGGCCCGGAACTTCGCGACCTCCTCCAGCAGGGTGGTGCGGGCGACGAAGAAGAAGGACAGGCGCGGGGCGAACTCGTCGACCTCCATCCCGGCGGCCAGCGCCGTCCGTACGTACGCGATGCCGTCGGCCAGCGTGAAGGCGATCTCCTGCGCGGGCGAGGCCCCGGCCTCGGCCATGTGGTAGCCGGAGATGGAGATGGTGTTCCAGCGGGGGATCTCGGCCTTGCAGTACCGGAAGGTGTCGGCGGTCAGCCGGAGCGAGTGCTCCGGCGGGAAGATGTACGTGCCCCGCGCGATGTACTCCTTGAGCACGTCGTTCTGCACGGTCCCGGTCAGCTGCCCGCCCGCGATCCCGTGCTCCTCGGCGACCAGCTGGTACATGAGGAGCAGCAGCGCCGCCGGGGCGTTGATGGTCATGGACGTGGAGACCCGGTCGAGCGGGATCCCGTCGAACAGCACCCGCATGTCCTCGACGGAGTCGATCGCGACGCCGACCTTGCCGACCTCCCCGTGCGCGAGCGGCGCGTCGGAGTCGTGGCCCATCTGGGTGGGCAGGTCGAAGGCGACCGACAGTCCGGTGCCGCCGCCCGCGATGAGCTGCCGGTACCGGGCGTTGGATTCGGCCGCCGTTCCGAACCCGGCGTACTGCCGCATCGTCCACGGCTTGCCGGTGTACATGGTCGGATAGACCCCCCGCGTATAGGGATACGCCCCGGGTTCACCCAGTTTGCCCCCCGGATCCCACGTCGTCAGGTCCCCCGGCCCGTAGACGGGTTCGATCGGAATCCCGCTCTCAGTACTCGCCATGTGACCAAGCCCTCCGTAGAGCGAACGGCCCCGGGGCTGGTACAACCTCCCCGCGACGGCTGCGGCCGTTGCCTGTCGGCCGCTGGTCACAATGGCGCAACATCCCCGGGCCGTCCGCAACTCTCCACGCCCGCCAAGCATCACCTAGATACACGACGTAGAAATCGGGGGACCGAGATGCACCGCCAGAGAGTCATAGTCCGCACGCTCGGGGTGGCCACCGCCGTCGCGCTCGCCGCGACCGCCTGCGGGCCCCAGAAGACGGAGCCGGCCGGTTCCGCCTCTTCGGTTCCGTCCGCGTCCGCGGCGGGTTCCACCCCTGAGAGCTCACCGTCGACGGACGACAAGCCCGCCGATGCGTCGCCCTCGCCTTCGCCGTCCGCCTCGCAGTCGCCGTCCGCGTCCCCTTCGCCGACCACCGTCAAGGCCATCATGGCGAACGGCGACGACAGCGAGCAGGTGCGCGAGCTCCAGGCCCGTTTGAAGCAGCTCAAGTACATGACGGTCGCGCCGACCGGTTTCTACGGTTCGAAGACGACCGCCGCGGTCAAGTCCTTCCAGGCGAAGAACGGCCTGACGGCCTCCGGGTCGGTCGACGAGGCCACCTGGAAGAAGGTCCAGGGCCTGAGCAAGAAGCCCACCGCCGACGAGCTGCGTCCGCCGACCGTCAACGAGGTCGACGCGCCGGACCCGCGCTGCATGACGGGCCGCGTCATGTGCATCAGCAAGGAGAGCCGCACGCTCGCCTGGATGATCGACGGCAAGATCGTCTCCACGCTGGACGTCCGTTTCGGCTCCGAGAACACTCCGACCCGTGAGGGCCAGTTCAAGGTGGAGTGGAAGGCCAAGGACTGGACGTCGACGATCTACCACACGCCGATGCCGTACTCGATGTTCTTCAGCCAGGGCCAGGCGGTGCACTACTCCGCCGACTTCGCGGCCCGCGGTTACGCCGGCGCCTCGCACGGCTGCGTGAACGTCCGGGACAAGGGCAAGCTCGCGGCGCTGTTCGAGCAGGTCCAGGTGGGCGACAAGGTCGTCGTCTACTGGTGATCCGAACTGGCGGGCCGGGCGATCCCGGGGTCCCGGTGACCCCGGGGCCCCTGTGATCACCGGGTCCCGGTGATCCGGTCTGGGAAGTAAAGGGCGCGGGCAGGGCCGGGGGAACGAACCCCGCCCGCGCCGGGTGCGCAGAGCCCAGGGGTACGGGGGGAACCCCGGCTCATGCGCGGCCGATGACCAGTCGGCTCGTTATGTACTGCGCCGCAGGTTCGAAAAGTGTTACAGGCCGTTCGCCCTGCCGCCGGGAACCCACGCGCGGAGCGCGCACGGACCACCCGAACGACGGCCGTCAGCGCGTCGGCAGGCGGGCGGGCGCGGACACGCCCGGGCTCGCCGGGAGGAACGTCGGCGCCTTGAGCACGTCGCTGCCGTCGTCCGAGGTCCGAGGGACGCTCGGGGAAGCGCTCGGGGGAGGCCCGTCGAGCAGCGCCTCGCAGAAGTGCGGGATGCGCGACAGCCCCTGTGCGAGCTTCGAGAGCTTGTCGCGGCGGTCGGAGGTCATATGACCCGACCGGTAGGCCTCGCACAGGTCGACGGCTCTCAGCCGGGTCTGCTTGTCCGAGTCCTTCAGCGACGAGGTCCCGCCCATGGGCGCGTCCTTGCCGTCCTTCACGTCCTTGCCGCCGCCGGCGTCCGCGTCCGCGGCGCCGCCGGAGGCGTCCGGACCGGTTCCCGTTCCGTTCCCGAATCCCTGCGCCGCACCCGAGTCCGCGCCCGGAGTCTGCCCGCCCGGGGTGGGCTGCGTTCCGTCGGTGCCGCGGAGCGGGTCGGGTCGCGGCTGGGGTGCGGGCGTCGGGCCCGCGGTGCCACCGGCCGGGGACGGGTTCGTGTCGGCGCTGAGGGAGACCGCCGGTGCGGGGCCCGCCGTGTCGTGCGTGTCCCGGTCCAGCAGGCCGGCCCCGGCGGCGACCGCGAGGCCACCGACGGCGACGCCGGCCAACGCGGCCACCAGCCCGAACCGCACGGGGCGGGTGCGCCGGGGCGCGGGGACGGGGGCGGCGAGCGGGATGATCCTGCCGAGTTCCACGAGGGGGGCGGCGTCGAAGCCGACCGGTGCGAAGACACCGCTCGGCCCGGACGCCCCGGCCGCACCGGATGCCCCGGTCGTTGCCGCACCGGCGCGGGCCGCGCGGAAGGCGGCCAGCGCGGCGGCCTCGCCGGGCAGTTCCGCATCGGCGGGCGGCTGCGGCCCGGCCAGCATGTCGAGGGCAGCCCGGAGCCGGGCTTCCGCTTCGTGGGCGCGCGGGTCGGCGCCAGGTACGGCCGGGCCGCCGCGCAGCACTCGTTCCGCCGCCGCCCGGTCCAGCCACCTGTTGCGCTCGTCGGCCATCACATGTCCTTCTGCGTCCGCCAACGTGAATGCGTCACACCGGTTTTCTCCACGAGGCCACCGCCCCGGCCGCGCTGAGCGGGCACGGCGTCGAGATCCCTCCCGCCCCCGCCGTCCCGTGCCGGGCCACCGGCATTATGGCCGACCGGCCCCGTCGCGTCCGAGCCCGCATCCGGGTCCGGCGCGAAGCCGCCCTCCGCGCAGAGCAGCTCGGCCAGCTTCTTCAAGCCCCGGTGGGCTGCGGTGCGTACCGCTCCGGGCCGCTTGCCCAGGGTTTCCGCGGCGCTCTTGGCGTCGAGCCCGACGACGACCCGGAGCACCACGGCCTCGGCCTGGTCCTGCGGAAGCTGGGCGATCAGTGCCATGGTCCTGCCGGTCGACAGGGCCTCCATGGCCTCGACGGCGGTGTCGCTGTCGGCGGCGCGACCCGTCAGCTCGGTCTCGTCGCCGCCGATGGCGGGGCGGCGCCCGCGCATGCGGATGTGGTCGAGGGCCCGATTGCGGCCGATCCGGGCGGCCCAGCCGCGGAAGCGGTCTGCGTCGCCGGTGAAGGAGTCGAGGTCGCGGGCTATCTGCAGCCAGGCCTCGGACGTCACGTCTTCGGCGTCGGCGTCCCCGACGAGCGTGCGTACGTAACCGAGCAGGCGTGGGTGCACGGCGCGGTACACCGTACGGAAACCGCTCTCGTCGCCGCCCTGCGCCGCGAGCACCGCGGCGGTCAGCTCCGCGTCGTCCCCCAGCAAAGTCCCCAACCCGTTCACTGTCCTGTACGTGTGGCGCAAATCAGCACGTTACGGCTTTCAAGTACCTTCGTCCACGAGTTGTACGGGGAGCAACCAAGCATGCGCGAAGCGGGGTGTGACACAAAACGCACCCGCGGCGCTGAGAGGGGTACGGGCTTGTCGCACGAGCCCGTACGGACGGCGACCGGGGCCTCTCCTGTGGGGGGTGGCGGCCTCGGTCGTCTTCCGCCTCCCCCTCCCGGCGCGTTCGCGCCGCTCCCGGCGCTGCCGCCGTCATCCTTTCGGCTCACTTCCGGGTGAAAACCTCTGATTGGGTACGACACACCCCGCCCGCCGTCGCTAGCGTGGCGGTACACCCGCGTCACGCCCCGAGGAGCCCCCCGCTGTCCAGCCACCTTCCGGCACAGGCCCGCGGCTCCTGCGATCCTTCCCCCGGTTCCGGACTGGCGCTGTTCAACGCCCTGTCCCCCGAAGCCGCCGAGGCCGTCCTGCTGCACTGCTGCGGGAGCCGGCGCTGGGCGCAGCGGGTGGCCACCCACCGGCCCTACCCGGACCCGGGCGTGCTGCTGGCCGCCGCCGACGAGGCCTCGTACGACCTCTCCCAGACGGATCTGAGCGAGGCGCTGGCCTCGGAGTTCCCGGTGGAGCTGAACCACGGGGCCCCGTACGCCGCGCTCCTGGCGCTGGATGCCGCCCATGCGGAGTACGAGCGCAAATTCGGCCACGCCTTCGTGATCTGTCTGGACGGGCATCCTCCGGACGAGCAGGCGGACCAGCTGCTGGCCGCGATCCGGCGCCGGATGGAGCTGGAGGCGGACGAGGAACGGTCGATCTCAGCGGACGAGCTGCGCCGCCTCGCACAGGTGCGGCTCGCCGACCTGACACATTGGCTGACCTCGCCGGATGGGGCGTCTGCCGCTGATTCCGGGCTATTCGCCCCTGTGGGATAGCCCGTCCGTGCCTGTTTGATCACACCACTGGACCCGGCGCGAGGGAACCGACAAAGCGTCGCTACGATGTCCGGGGCCGGAGGACCGTACCCGGCCGGGCCCGACCGACAAAGAAGCCGGCTGGCCCCCGCCCCGCTTCCGGAGGGTTTTCCGTGCCGGCTGGAACGTTGTACCGCGGCCGGGAAGGAATGTGGTCCTGGGTGGCTCATCGAGTCACCGGCGTCCTCATCTTCTTCTTCCTGTTCGTACACGTCCTCGACACCGCTCTCGTCCGCGTCTCCCCCGAGGCGTACGACGATGTCGTGGCTACCTACAAGACTCCGATCGTCGCGCTGATGGAGTACGGCCTCGTGGCCGCCATCCTGTTCCACGCGCTCAACGGTCTCCGTGTGATCGCCGTGGACTTCTGGTCCAAGGGTCCCCGTCTCCAGAAGCAGATGCTCTGGAGCGTGGTGATCGTCTGGATCGTCCTGATGGGCGGGGCGCTGTACCCCGTCCTCGGCCACGCAGCTGCTGAACTGTTCGGGAAGTGACACGCATGTCTTCTGACACTTCTTCCGCCCAGGCCATCGGCGACGTCGAGGGCGTGAGCCTCTACGACGTCGAGAACCCGGCGCCGTACATCGAGGCCCCGCGCAAGCGCACGGGCAAGACGCCGCGCTCGACCCGCGGCAACTTCGAGATGGCCGCCTGGCTCTTCATGCGCCTCTCGGGCATCGTCCTCGTCGTCCTCGTCATCGGGCACCTCGTCATCCAGCTGGTGCTGGACGGCGGCGTCTCCAAGGTCGGTTTCGCCTTCGTGGCCGGCCGCTGGGCGTCCCCGTTCTGGCAGGTCTGGGACCTGCTGATGCTGTGGCTCGCCATGCTGCACGGCGCCAACGGCCTGCGTACCGTCATCAACGACTACGCGGAGCGCGCCAACACGCGGCTGTGGCTGAAGGGCCTGCTCTACACCGCCACGGTGTTCACCATCCTTCTGGGCACGCTGGTGATCTTCACCTTCGACCCGAACATCCGCTAGGCAACGGGGCTGAGGCGAAACAATGAAGATCCACAAGTACGACACCGTCATCGTCGGTGCAGGTGGCGCCGGCATGCGCGCCGCCATCGAGTCGACGAAGCGCAGCCGCACCGCGGTGCTGACGAAGCTCTACCCCACCCGCTCCCACACGGGCGCCGCGCAGGGCGGCATGGCCGCCGCGCTGGCGAACGTGGAGGAGGACAACTGGGAGTGGCACACCTTCGACACGGTCAAGGGCGGTGACTACCTGGTCGACCAGGACGCCGCCGAGATCCTGGCGAAGGAGGCCATCGACGCTGTCCTCGACCTGGAGAAGATGGGCCTGCCGTTCAACCGCACCCCGGACGGCACCATCGACCAGCGCCGCTTCGGCGGCCACTCGCGCAACCACGGCGAGGCCCCGGTGCGCCGGTCCTGCTACGCCGCGGACCGCACGGGCCACATGATCCTCCAGACGCTGTACCAGAACTGCGTCAAGGAGGGCGTGGAGTTCTTCAACGAGTTCTACGTCCTGGACCAGCTGCTCGTCGAGGAAGACGGCGTCAAGAAGTCGGCCGGTGTGGTCGCGTACGAGCTCGCCACCGGCGAGATCCACGTGTTCCAGGCCAAGGCCGTCATCTACGCCTCCGGCGGCACCGGCAAGTTCTTCAAGGTGACCTCCAACGCGCACACCCTGACGGGTGACGGCCAGGCGGCCTGCTACCGCCGCGGCCTGCCGCTGGAGGACATGGAGTTCTTCCAGTTCCACCCGACGGGCATCTGGCGCATGGGCATCCTGCTCACGGAGGGCGCCCGCGGTGAGGGCGGCATCCTCCGCAACAAGGACGGCGAGCGCTTCATGGAGAAGTACGCGCCGGTCATGAAGGACCTCGCGTCCCGTGACGTCGTCTCGCGCTCCATCTACACCGAGATCCGTGAGGGCCGCGGCTGCGGTCCGGCCGGTGACCACGTGTACCTGGACCTGACGCACCTGCCGCCGGAGCAGCTCGACGCGAAGCTCCCGGACATCACCGAGTTCGCGCGCACGTACCTGGGCATCGAGCCGTACACGGACCCGATCCCGATCCAGCCCACCGCGCACTACGCCATGGGCGGCATCCCGACGAACGTCGAGGGTGAGGTCCTGTCGGACAACACCACCGTCGTCCCGGGCCTGTACGCGGCCGGCGAGGTCGCCTGCGTCTCCGTGCACGGCGCCAACCGCCTCGGCACGAACTCGCTGCTGGACATCAACGTCTTCGGCAAGCGCTCCGGCATCGCCGCGGCGAAGTACTCGCAGGAGAACGACTACGTCGAGCTCCCCGAGAACCCGGCGCAGCAGGTCATCGACCTCGTCGAGCACCTTCGCAACTCCACGGGCAAGGAGCGGGTCGCCGACCTGCGCCTGGAGCTCCAGGAGACGATGGACGCCTGCGTGATGGTGTTCCGTACGGAGCAGACCATCAAGACCGCGGTCGAGAAGATCGCGGAGCTGCGCGAGCGCTACAAGAACGTGTCCGTCCAGGACAAGGGCAAGCGCTTCAACACGGACCTGCTGGAGGCCATCGAGCTGGGCAACCTGCTCGACCTGGCCGAGGTCATGGCCGTGTCCGCGCTGGCGCGCAAGGAGTCCCGCGGCGGTCACTACCGCGAGGACTACCCGAACCGCGACGACGTCAACTTCATGCGCCACACCATGGCGTACCGCGAGGTCGGAGCCGACGGCTCGGACTCGGTCCGGCTCGACTACAAGCCGGTCGTGACGACCCGCTACCAGCCGATGGAGCGTAAGTACTGATGGCTACCCCCACCCTCGACAAGATGGAAGAGGCGGCCGCGGCCTCCCCGTACATCACGGTCACGTTCCGGATCCGCCGCTACAACCCCGAGATCTCGGACGAGGCGCAGTGGCAGGACTTCCAGATCGAGATCGACCCGAAGGAGCGCGTGCTCGACGGTCTCCACAAGATCAAGTGGGAGCTCGACGGCACGCTGACGTTCCGCCGGTCGTGCGCGCACGGCATCTGCGGCTCCGACGCGATGCGGATCAACGGCAAGAACAGGCTCGCCTGCAAGACGCTGATCAAGGACATCAACCCGGAGAAGCCGATCACCGTCGAGGCCATCAAGGGCCTCACGGTGATGAAGGACCTCGTCGTCGACATGGAGCCCTTCTTCCAGGCGTACCGCGACGTCATGCCGTTCCTGGTCACCAAGGGCAACGAGCCGACGCGTGAGCGTCTGCAGACCGCCGAGGACCGCGAGCGTTTCGACGACACCACCAAGTGCATCCTGTGCGCCGCGTGCACGTCCTCGTGCCCGGTGTTCTGGAACGACGGCCAGTACTTCGGCCCGGCGGCGATCGTCAACGCCCACCGCTTCATCTTCGACTCGCGCGACGAGGCCGGCGAGCAGCGGCTGGAGATCCTGAACGACAAGGACGGCGTGTGGCGCTGCCGCACGACCTTCAACTGCACCGACGCCTGCCCCCGCGGCATCGAGGTCACGAAGGCGATCCAGGAAGTCAAGCGCGCCCTGATCACGCGCCGCTTCTGATCGCCTGCGATCGCTTCCGATCGTTCGCAGTCGGTCGTACGAGGCCCCGCACCCGGATCCCACATCCGGGTGCGGGGCCTCGCCCGTACTCGGGGTCGGGCGTCTGCGCGTACGAGTTCGTCGAAGCGGCTTCCTGACGGGGGTACGGGCGAGTGGCCGACTGTGGAAAGATCGGCCGTATGAGTGAGCAGCAGCCGAATCCGTACGCGAGTCACAACGGGCCCCAGGGACAGCCGGGTTACGGCTACCCGCAGCCCGGTCCGGCCGGTTACGGCTACCCGCAGCAGGGCTACCCGGCTGCCCCGGCGCACCAACCGACCGTCGGCGGCGCGGGCATCCCGTCCCCGGCCCAGCCGCCGATGATGCCCCCTGCGTTCCCCGCCGCCCCGCAGGCCGCCGGCGGCTCCGGCCTGGCCCTCGGCGACATCACCATCGCCGGGGACCAGATCATCACCCCGTCGGGCCCGATGCCGCTCAGGGGCGCGATGTGGAACGCCACGGACTTCTCGCGCACCGAGACGAAGATCCCGACGCACGCGGTCGTGCTCGCGATCGTCTTCTTCCTGTTCTGCCTGCTGGGCCTGCTCTTCCTCCTCATGAAGGAGAAGACCACCACCGGCTACATCCAGGTCACGGTCACCAGCGGCGGCCGCCACCACTCCACGATGATCCCGGCGGTCGACGCCAGCACCTTCCCCTGGGTGATGAACCAGATCAACTACGCCCGCTCCCTCAGCATCTGATCCACGGCTCCGCCACGGTCATGACCACGGCGGAGCCGTCGGTAGGATCTGCCGGATGGCGACCCACCTCATACCCACCCTGCGACGCGAGGCCGCTCCCGAGCCCGTTCCCGCTGCCGGGAAGCGTCCTCGGCTGGCGGCCTTGGACGGGTTGCGGCTGATCGCCGCTTTGATGGTGGTCTTCCATCACTACGTGGGTTTCGGGGGCAATGCCGAGGCGGCCAAGAACGCCTGGACGAAGCCGGTGGACGTGGTCTTCCCCACAGCCTCCTGGCTGGCCTCGTACACCTGGACCGGAGTCGAGTTCTTCTTCGTCATCAGTGGCTTCGTCATCTGCATGAGCAGCTGGGGACGCAGCCTCGGTGACTTCTTCACCTCGCGGGTGGTGCGGCTCTACCCGGCGTACTGGTTCGGCGTCCTGGCCACGACCGCGGTGGTCACCCTCTGGCCGGTGGTCGTGCAGCCGGTCGGCATGAAGGACGTGCTCCTCAACCTCACCATGCTGCAGGAGCCGTTCCGGGTCGGTTCGGTGGACGCCGTGTACTGGACGCTCTGGGTGGAGCTGCGCTTCTACCTCCTGTTCGCCCTGGTGGTGTGGAAGGGCGTCACCTACCGGCGGGTGGTCCTCTTCTGCGCGCTGTGGACGGTGGCCTCGGTCCTGGTCACCGCCGGCCGTTTCCCCTTCGCCGACTACCTCGTCATGCCGGAGTACTCGCCCTACTTCATCGCCGGTGTCGCGATGTACCTGATGCACCGCTTCCGGCCGACCGTGCTGCTGTGGGGCATCGTCGCGATCTCCTGGCTGTTCTCCGTCCGCCAGGTCGCCCTGTACAACGACACCCTTGCCGTCAGCCTCGGCCGGACCCTGGACTCGAAGCCGGCGATCGCCCTGATGACCCTCGGCTACCTCGTGATGCTCGCCCTCGCGCTCGGCCGGCTGGACTGGGTACGGGGCAAGTGGCTGACCGTCGCCGGCGCGACCACCTACCCGCTCTACCTCCTGCACGAGCACATCGGCTGGACCGGCATCAGACTGCTCCGCCACCACCTGTCGCCGTGGGCGCTGGTCGCCGTGATGACGGTGGGCATGCTCATCGCCGCCTGGCTGGTCCACCGCCTCGTCGAACGTCCGCTCGCCAAGGTCTTGAAGCGCGGCCTCACCGGGGCCCTCGACACCGCGCGCACCCACTCCGCCGGCGGCCCCTCCCCCCGGTGACGGACCGGGCCGGCTACGCGGTCGTCGTGGGGGCGTCGGGGACGTCGGAGGCGTCGGCCGCCTCGCCCCTGCCCCAGTGGCCGCTGTACGCGATGGCGGCCTTGAGCAGCGCAGTGGCGAGCTCCGGGGCGTTCTGTTCGTCCAGGGCACGGTGGGCGGCGTCGGCGTAGGCGATGGTCTTGCTCCTGCTCGCGGCCATGTCAGCCACCCACCCGGCCGTCGCCCCGACCGTCGTCCGGGCCGCCCGCTGTCGTCACGTCGACGAAGGTCACCGTTCCCATGACCAGGAGCGTAAAGGCCCCGCCGACAACGGCCGGGCAGCCGGGCGCCGCACGTCCGGGGAGCGCTGGGGGCGGCCCTAGTTGCCGGCCGCCGGTAGCCCGCAGCCCCGGGAGCCCGCAGCGCAGGAGCGGGTCACTGCTGGCAGCGGCCGAACGTCACCACGTAGGTGCCGGCCTGGCTCGCCCCGGCTCCGGCGCGATCCGCCGCGCCCGGCTGGGCCCAGGCGCCGATCTCGCGCAGCGACGGGTCCAGGACGATCTGGCGGTGGCCGTACGTGCTCACGTTCACCCACCAGTTGACGGCGGCCTTCGGGGTCCCCGAGCCGCCCCAGCCCGTGTACGTGATCTCGGCGACGGCCCACGACCTGGGGTTCGGGCAGTAGCCCGCGGCCTTGATGCGGCTCTCCGGGGTCGAACCGGTCTGCGGGTTGCGGTGCGGGTCCTTGCCCGGTCCCCACCACTTCAGCTGCACGGCGGCGGCGGAGTGCTGCTGCGCCGCCGTCGTCAGGGCCTGGTTCACGGTGAGGGCGGGCAGGCCGCGCTGCGTGCGCTGGGCGTTGATGAGGCAGATCAGCGCATTGCGTGCGGCGGTGTCATTGCTGCTGGTCGGGGCCCGGGCCGCGGCCGCGGCGTCGCAGGTGACGGCCGTTGCCGGCGCCGCCGCGACGGGTACGAGCGCGGTCGACAGGGCTGCGGCCACGGCGAGGCCCAGAGCGGTTCGGGTGAGCGAAGCGTGCCCGTTCAAGGAGTTCCACCTCCCGCGAACACGAACAGTGGTTTCCGGCGGTGGCGGGGCCGGGCGGGGAAACGTTTCGGCGCGTGGCCCTGCCTGCGCGCGGCTTCTCCTCCAGGCTGCCACCGGGCCCGCCGGCCCGCCATCCGGGCGCGGGCCCGCGTGCCGGCGCCCGGCACGCCGCGTCGACAGCGGCTCCTGCCCGCGGGACCATTCCCCCGTGACGAGGCTCTCCAAGACCACGTATCCGGACCGGAGTTCACTTCACCTCGGACGACGGACCTTCCTCACCGCCGTGGGAACCGCCGCAGCCACCTTCGCCACCGGCGTTCCCGCCCACGCCACCGCCCACGCCCGCGACGCCGCCTCGGCCGTCGAATACGTCGACGTTCAGCTGCTCAACATCACCGACCTGCACGGCTATCTCCAGGCCGCCCCCGGCAGCAACGCCACCATCACCGGCAACGGCGGCCGGACCTACACCGTCGGCGGCGTCGCCTACATGGCCGCCCACCTCGCCGGGCTGCGCGCCGGCCGCCTCAACTCGCTGTTCTTCACCCCCGGAGACGCCTTCTCCGGCTGGGAGTTCGACGCCGCCGCGTTCGCCGACGAGCCCACCGTCGAAGCCCTGAACCGCATGGGCCTCGACTTCGCGACCGCCGGGAACCACGAGTTCGACAAGTCCCCCGCCATGCTGCAACGACACATGGAGCAGGGGGTCCCGTTCCCCGTCGAGGGCCGCGACGCCACCTTCACGGACTCCTCCGGCGCCCGCTTCCACGGCTCCGACTTCCGGTACTACAGCGCCAACGTCGTCCGGTCCACGGACCAGAGCAACGTCCTGCCCGCGTACAGCATCGAGAAGGTCCGCACCGCCGCCGGCCAGGAACTGCAGATCGGCTTCATCCACCTCACCGCGCTCGGCACCGAACTCTTCCCCGGCTCCTACCAGCCGGGCCTCGCCACCCTCGACGAGGTCGCCACCGCCGACCGGTACGCGGCCCTGCTCAAGGCCCAGGGGGTCAACGCGATCGTCCTCAGCATGCACGACGGGGCGGTCGCGGGCGCCGACTTCAACAGCGGTACCGACCCCTCCGGCCCGGCCCTCGACCTGGCGCTGCGGGTCTCCCCCGACATCGACGCCATCGTCACCGGCCACTGGCACACCCGGTTCAACATGATGGTCCCGGACCCCCACGGCGTCCCCCGGCCCTTCGTCGAGGCCGGCTGCTACGGCCAGCTCATCAACGAGATCAACCTCCGCCTCGACCCCACCACCGGCAAGGTGGTCCGCGAGCTGACCGTCTCCACCAACCACCCCAACACCCGTGACGTGACCCCCGATCCGGCCCTCAAGGAGGTCGTGGACTACTGGGCGGGCCAGGCCGCGGCGCGCGACACGACCCGGATCGGCAAGCAGACCGGCTCGTTCCTGCGGACGCGCAACACCGCGGGCGAGAGCACCATGGGCGACCTGGTCGCCGACTGGGCGCTGTGGGCGGGCCGCCGCCCGACCGATCCCGAGAACGACGCCAACATCCACCCCAACGTCCCGGCCCAGCTGGCCGTGGTGGCCGCGGCTCCCCGGGTCGGCCAGGCCATCATCGCCGGCGACCTGGTCCGCGACCCGGCGTCCGGCGGCGCCGTCACCTTCGGGCGCGCCTGGCGGGCCGTCGGTTTCGGCGACCCGATCGTCAGCGCGACGGTGACCGGGCAGCAGATCCACGACGCGCTGGAGCAGCAGTGGACGATCGCGGCGAGCGGCGAGCTGCTCTTCGCTCCGCTGGCCGTCTCCAAGAACGTCCGCTACACCTTCGACACCCTGGGCGAGGCGGGTGACCGCGTGAACCCGGCGGACGTGTTCATCGACGGCACCCCGCTCAGCCTCACCGGTACCTACCGCCTCGCGTCCCCCTCGTACACCTTCCTGGCGAACGACGGGTACGGGGCACTGAGCGGCTTCGAGGCGCCGTACCGCCACCAGCGCGACTTCGAGAGCTTCGTCGCGTACGTCCGCGAGACGGCGACGCTCACGCCGGCCCCGCTCAGCCGTGTCACCGCCGCGAACACGACCCGCCGCGGCGCGGACGTCGGCATCGTCCTGGAGCCCGGCCCCCTCCTGCTGCCCGACGGCGCCCCCATGCCGCGCGCCGAGGCGGCGATCGTCTCGGCGGACCGCCCGCACACGGATCGCGACGACTTCAGGCCGCCCTGCTGACGCACCCGCCCCGCCTCCCGGTAGCCGCCGGCACGAAGGCTTGAACCTGTTCAAAAAGAGGTCTACAGTCAGTCCTGCCAACAAGTTGAACACGTTCAAGGGGGGCGAGGGCATGGACCTCACCGTCGTCGCATACGTCATCTACCTGCTCATCAGCATCGGCCTGACCGTCTGGGTGGCCCGTACCCTCAGCCGCAACGGGCGGATCTTCATCGCCGACGTCCTGCACGGGAACGAGAAGCTCGCGGACGCCGTCAACCACCTCCTGGTGGTCGGCTTCTACCTCGTGAACATCGGGTTCGTGACCCTGTACCTGCGCTCGGACGACGAGATCGTCTCGGCCCGCGAGCTCTTCGAGGCCCTGTCGGTCAAGCTCGGCGTCGTCCTGCTGGTCCTCGGCGTCATGCACCTCGGGAACGTCTGGGTGCTGAACAAGATGCGCCGCCGCGGGATCATGGAGCGCCAGCAGACCCCGCCGGTCGCACCGAACGCGTGGACCGCTCCGGCCGGGGCCTGACCGATGACGGCGCGAACGCCGGCCATCCGGCGCCTGACCGTGTTGTACGACGCCGACTGCCCGCTCTGCGTCCACATCCGGCACTGGCTCCTCGGGCAGCGCCAGCTGGTACCGCTGCGGCTGCTGCCGGCCGGGTCCCAGGAGGCGCAGCAGCGCTACCCGCAGCTCGACCATGCGGCAACGCTCCGCGAGATCACCGTCATCGGGGACACGGGGCAGGTGTGGACCGGCACCGACGCCTTCATCGTGTGCCTGTGGGCGCTGATGGAGCACCGACCGAAGGCGAACTGGCTCGCCACGACGGCGGGCCGGCCCTTCGCCCGGGCCGCCATGTACACGGCCTCCGCGTGGCGGCAGGCGGTACGCACGGAGGGCGGGCCGGCGGGGGAACCGGAGCCGGAGGCACCGGCCTGTGACGACCACTGCGCCGCACCCCGATAGGGTCGTACACCGTGACTGATCAGAAGGCTCCCAAGAGCGAGCAGACCCGCACGCTCATCCTCGAAACCGCACTCCGTCTCTTCCAGGAGCGCGGTTTCGACAAGACGACCATGCGGGCCATCGCCAAGGAGGCAGGGGTCTCGGTCGGCAACGCCTACTACTACTTCGAGTCGAAGGAACACCTCGTCCAGGGGTTCTACGACCGGATCGGCGCCGCGCACCAAGCGGCGGTCCGGCCCATCCTGGACAGCGAGACCGATCTGCAGAAGCGGCTCGCGGGCGTGCTGACGAGCTGGCTCGACATCGCGGCTCCGTACCACGAGTTCGCCTCGCAGTTCTTCAAGAACGCGGCGGACCCGGAGAGCCCGCTCAGCCCCTTCTCCCCCGAATCGGAACCCGCCCGCCGGGCTGCGATCGACATGCACCGCGAGGTGCTGGCCGGCGCGAAGACGAAGGTCCCGGACGAACTGGCCGACGTACTGCCGGAGCTGATGTGGCTCTCGCAGATGGGGCTCGTCCTGTACTGGGTCTTCGACCGGTCCCCGAACAGCGAGAAGACGCGGCGGCTCGCGGAGCGCGGCGCGCAGCTGACGACGCGGGGCATCGTCCTGGCCCGGTTCCGGGTGCTGCGGCCGCTGGTGGGCGAGGTCCACGGGCTGTTCGCGGACTTCCTGCCGGGGATGGCGCAGACGGTGGCGTCGAAGAAGAGGCGGGCCTCCGCCCCGGACCCCGACCCGGCGTGACGGCCGGGGCCCCCGGCCGTCACCGGGCCGCGGTCACAACCAGTTGAGCTCCCACAGACGCCACACCCCGGTGCCGTCGGAGAGGTACTGGGCTCCGGAGACGGCCTCGCGGGACATCACGTAGTCCTTCTTCTGCCAGATGGGCAGCAGCGGGATCTGCTGGGACACCAGCTTCTGGAGGTCGCGGAAGTCGCCGGAGGCCCGGGCCCGGTCCGAGAAGGACTGGGTACGGGTGATCAGCTCGTCGACGGCCTTGTCGGAGAAGCCGTTGTTCATGCTGGAGTCGGCACCGACGAGCGGGGCGAGGAAGTTGTCCGCGTCCGGGAAGTCGGCGATCCAGCCGATGGTGTAGGCGTCGAACTCGCCCGCCGCGTAGGCCTTCTGGAAGTCGGCCCACTTGTCCACGGCCTTGACCTTGACCTGGAAGAGCCCGGTGGCCCGGAGCTGCTTCGCGATCTCGTCGGCCTCCGCGACGTTCGGACCGCGCGTGTTCACGCCGAGGGTCAGGGAGACCGGGGCGGTGATCCCGGCGTCCTTGAGGAGCTTGCGCGCGGCGGCGCCGTTGGGCGACGGGTAGCTGTCGAAGAACGGCGTGCCGTGGGCGGCGACACCGGCCGGGACGAGGGAGTAGAGCGGGGTCACCGTACCCTTGTGGATCTCCCCGGCGACCTTGGAGCGGTCGATGACGGCGGCCGCGGCCTGGCGTACGGCGAGCGGGGCCGCGGTCGAACCCGGGCGGACGTTGAAGACCACGCTGCGGGTCTCGGTGCCGCCGGAGGCCTGGTACCGGGTGTCCTTGAGGCCCGGGTTGAGCCCGGCGAGCACTTCCGGCGGCATGTCGCGGTGGGCGACCTCGATCTGGTGGTCCTGCCAGGCCTGGTTGAGCTGGGCGGAGTCCTTGTAGTACCGGACGGTGACGGCCGTCTTGGCGGGCTTGGACTGGCCCAGGTAGGCCGGGTTGGGCTTGAGCTCGGCACTGGCACCGGCCTGGTACGCGCCGAGGGTGAAGGGGCCGGAGCCGTCGGCCTTGCCGTCCACGCGCAGCGCCTTCGCCGGGTACTTCTCCTTGTCGACGATCGAGGCGGCGCCCGTCGCGATCTTGAAGGGGAAGGTGGCGTCCGGGGCGGAGAGGTTGAAGGTGACGCTGCGGCCCTCGGCCTTGACCGACTGCAGGGTGTTGAACAGCGGCGCCGGGCCCTGGTCGGAGTTGATCGCCTTGATGCGTTCGAAGGAGTGCTTGACGTCCTCGGCCGTCACCGCGCGCCCGCTCGCGAACTTCAGGTCGGGGCGCAGGTCGCACTGGTACGTGGTGAGCTCCTGGCCGATGAACTTGCAGGCGGAGGCCGCGTCCGGGACGGGGGTGTCGGAGCCGGACCTGATGGTCAGCAGCGACTGGTAGATGTTGCTGAACAGGGCCCAGGAGCCGGCGTCGTAGGCCCCGGCGGGGTCGAGCGAGGAGACGACGTCGCTCGTCCCGACCCGCAGGGCGGTCCCGCTGCCGCGGCCCTCCTCGGGCAGCAGCTGCCAGGCGCCGACGCCGGCCGCGCCGATCACCAGTCCCGCCGCGATGACCTTCGAGCGGACAGACTTCATCCTTGACCCCACCCCACCCATGCCATGGATTGACCGTTAATCGGATCCCCATGTCCGATTAACGGACATCCCATCATGGAAATTTGGCCTCGGGAAGGCCGATTCACGGCGAGTCGTTACCGGTTGCGCCCGGTCAAGCCTGGTATGAGGCGAGTTCGACGACCGTGATGTCGGACGGCGCGCCGACCCGGACGGGAGGTCCCCAGGCGCCCGCGCCGCGCGAGACGTAGAGCTGGGTGTCGCCGTAGCGTTCGAGGCCGGCGACGGTGGGGTTGGCGAGCTCGGCGATGTAGTTGCCCGGCCAGAGCTGGCCGCCGTGGGTGTGGCCGGAGAGCTGGAGGTCGACGCCGTGGCGGACCGCCTCGTGGATGACGACGGGCTGGTGGGCCATCAGCACGGCGGCGCGCGCCCGGTCCCGGTCACCGAGCGCCGCCGCGAAGTCCGGGCCGTGGCCCTCCGTCTCGCCCTGTACGTCATTGACCCCGGCGAGGTCGAAGTGCGGGAGCGCCCTGCGCGCGTTCTCCAGGGGGGTGAGGCCCAACTCGCGGACGTGGTCGATCCACTGCTGGGCGCCCGAGAAGTACTCGTGGTTTCCGGTGACGAAGTACGCGCCGTGCCGTGCCCGGAGCCGGCGCAGGGGCTCGGCGGCGCTGCCCAGGTCGTGCACGTTGCCGTCGACGAGGTCACCGACGACCGCGATGAGGTCGGGTTGGGTGCGGTTGACGGTGTCGACGATGCGGGTGGTGTGGGCGCGGCCGAGGACCGGGCCGAGGTGGATGTCGCTGACGACGGCGATCCGGAAACCGTGCGCGGCGCGGGGCAGCTTGGCGAGGGGCACCTGGACCCGCTTCACGCGCGGGCCGCGCAGGACCCCGTACGTCCCGTACCCGACGGTCCCGACGGCGGCCGCGGCGGCCGCACCGCCGACGGCGCGCGCCACGAACTGCCGCCGGCTGACGCCGTCGGGACCGCAAGCGGTGCCGGCCGCGGGCTCGATCGGGTCACGGGCGGGCTCGGCCGGGAGCGGGTCACCGGCCGGCGCGGCCCGGAGCGGGTCGCCGCCCCGCACCGCCGGGAGCGGTGTCGCGGGCGCGGGAGCCGGGGCGGAGCCGCGGGGCGCCGGGGAGGCGCGGCGGATCAGCAGCGCCCGCACGGGTTCGGCCACGAGCATGGCCAGCGACAGGTACAGGAGCACCGCGAGCCACATGTAACCCGGCCAGGCCACGGACCGTTGGAGCCAGAAGGGGGCGCCGGCGCGGCCCGTGGTGAGGGCGGCCAACGAGAGGAGCGGCAGTGCGAAGGCGAGGGTGGTGCCGATCCGGCGCGCCGTGCCGTGCGCGCGCGTCGTGTCGCGGACCAGCCGGATCCACAGCCAGCGGTGGACCAGGACGAGCAGCGCCAGGACCACCAGGGCGATCACCGCGAAGAGCGCGACCTTCATTCGGACGAGCCAGATCCGGGACCGGAGCCCGCCCCGGGACCCCGGCGTGATTCACGCCGCAGCGCCAGGACGCCGCGCAACCCGATCACACCAACGGCCGTCCCCAGGAGAAAGGACGCGATCGCCAGGAGAAAGTGGACCCAGAAGTAAGCCGTCGGCCCGCCCGCCGCGTCGAATGCCAGACCGCTGGCGTCCTTCCACAGGTTCCGGACGAAAGACACCCAGATGAACCAGCTCCACACTCCGAACGCGAGCAGGAACCAGGAGACGGCGCGGCTGAGTTTCATGCCCCCAGTATCGGTTTGGTCCCCAGGACGGACGCGTCGGGGTGGGCTGTACCGGGGGTGGTTCGGACAAGTTGGCCGGTCCCGGACGGCAGACAGCCGATCGGGATGTACTTTCACCTGCGTGTCTGCCAAGAAGACCGCGCTGACGGTCCTTTCCGCCGGGCTGCTGGTTCCCGCGATGCTCGTGGTGCCCGCGCACGCCGCGCCCACCCCGCCACCGGACGGGAAGGGGCAGCCGCCCAAGGCCGTGGCCGCGCCACCTGCGTCGATGTCCACCGTCGGCGGGGCCCTCCTCGGCAAGCCGGGCGTCCAGGTCAATCCGCTGGCGGGCGCCCCCGCCCTGCCGACGGAGCTGACGGGGCGTTCGTGGATCGTCGCCGACGCCGAGACCGGCGAGGTCCTGGCCGCCAACAACGCGCACTGGCGGCTGCCGCCCGCCTCCACCATGAAGATGCTCTTCGCCGACACGGTGCTGCCCAGCCTCCCCAAGGACCAGGTGCACAAGGTCACCGAGCAGGAGATGGAGGGCGTCGGCGCGGGTTCCAGCCTCGTCGGGGTCAAGGAGGACCACGAGTACACCGTGCACGACCTGTGGCTCGGGGTGTTCCTGCGGTCCGGGAACGACGCCGTGCACGTGCTCGCCGCCATGAACGGCGGCATCGACAAGACCGTCAAGGACATGCAGGCGCACGCCGAGGAGCTCCAGGCCCTGGACACCCACGTCGTGTCCCCGGACGGGTACGACGCCCCGGAGCAGGTGTCGAGCGCGTACGACCTCACCCTCATCGCCCGCTCCGGCCTGCAGAAGCAGGACTTCCGGGAGTACTGCGGCACGGCGAGCGCGAAGTTCCCCGGCAGGCAGGAGCCCGGGAAGCCGCGCGAGTACTTCGAGATCCAGAACACCAACCGGCTGATGACGGGCGCGAGCGGCCTCTCCCCGTACAAGGGCATCGCCGGGGTGAAGAACGGCAACACCACCATGGCCGGCTCCACCTTCACCGGTATGGCCCAGCAGGGCAACAAGAAGCTGCTGGTCACGGTGATGAACCCGAGTGCGGGCGGGCTGAACTCCGTCTACGAGGAGACCGCCAACCTCCTCGACTGGGGCTTCGCGGCGATCGGCAAGGTCAAGCCGGTCGGCGAGCTCGTCCCGCCGAAGAGCGCGGACACCTCCCCCTTCGGCTCCCCGGCCCAGACGCACGAGCACAAGCCCTCGGCGGCCCGCGAGGAGGCGGGAGGCGGCATCGGCACCGCGCTCGGCGTCGCGGGCGGTGCGCTGGCCGTGATCGCGGGCGGCACGTACGCCGTCAACCGCCGCTGGCCCCGGGGCCCGCGCGGCCGCCGCGACGGCGGGCAGCCGACCTAGGGTCAGGCCTTCGACTTCGCGGGCCCGACGGGCTTTACCGGGCCTTCGGCGGAGGTCGCCGTCCAGGCGGAGCAGTACAGCAGCAGCTTCGCCATCAGGTTGATCCAGATCAGCAGCGCGACCGGCACTCCGAAGGCCCCGTACATGCTCTTCGCGGCGACCCCGCGCATATAGCCGCTGAGCAGCAGTTTCAGCAGTTCGAAGCCGGCCGCGCCGAGCAGGGCGGCCTGGATGAGGCTGCCGCGCGGCGGTTCGACGCCGGGCAGCAGGGTCAGGACGTACAGCAGGATCAGGAAGGCCGCCACGACGCCGACGAGGAAGGCGCCGGCGCGCAGGAGCACCCCGCCCGCGCCCTGCTGCGGCACGCCCAGCCAGCTGCCGAACTTGCCGACCGCGCTGGAACCGAGCGTCGAGGCCGCGGCCGAGGCCAGGCCCACGCCGCCGAGGCCGACGAGCACGAGCGCGTCCTTGCCCTTGCGGACGACGGGGTTCCCCAGGTCCTCGTCGTCCTTCTCCCACACCGCGCGCAGACAGTCCCGCATCGAGCCGATCCACCCGATGCCGGTGACGAGCAGCAGCGCGGCGGCGACGAGGCCGATCGCCCCCGCGTTGGCGACGAGGCCGTTGATGTCGAGCTGCCCGGAGATTCCGGGGACCTGCTCGGCGAGGTTCTTCTGCAGCCGGTCCAGCTGCTCCTGGCTGAGCAGGGCGGCGCCGATGACGGCGGCCACGGTGATCAGCGGGAAGAGCGCGATGAAGCTGATGAAGGTGATCGCGGCGGCGAGACGGCTCCAGTGGACCCGGTCCAGGCGCTCGTAGGAATGCCAGGCGTGCGTGTGCATCAGCCGCACCACCAGCGGGCCGATCACCGGGAGTTTCGTCAGCCAGTCCATGGGGTCACCGTAAATGAGCCGATGTAAATAGCCGGGATTGTCGGTTTTGGGTACTACGGTCGACGACTGTGACTTTTCGCGAAACCCGTCCGGCGGGCCGGGGCCGTCCGTTCCGCACCCTGGTCCTGCGCACGCTCAGGTTCTACGCCCGCCAGAGCCTCAGGCCACTGCGTCAGGAACTTCGTCCGGCGGTCTCCGCCGAGCCCGCGGCACCCGTCGCCTCGTCCACCGGTGAGCCCAGCTGCGCCGGGACCCCGCCGACCGGGCCGCTACCGAAAGGGTATTCGCGCAGCTTGCGCCAGACCCCGTCCGAGCCCTGCTCGTAGAGCGCGAAGCCGGTACAGGTCCACTGCGCCGCGTAGTCGGCGAGGGTGGCGAACGCCAGGTCCATCGCCTCCTCGGAGATCCCGTGGGCGACCGTGACGTGCGGGTGGTACGGGAACGCCAGCTCCCGGTCGAGCGGCCCGTCCGGGTCGCGGACCAGGCCCTGGAGCCTGGTGCAGCCCGCACCTCCCTCGACGACCTGGACGAAGACGACCGGCGAGAGCGGACGGAACGTGCCCGTGCCCTCCAGCCGCATCGCGAAGGGACCGAAGGCGGCCGCCACCTCCGACAGGTGGGCCCTGATCGCCGGCAGCCGGTCCGGCTCCACCTCGGTGGGCGGGACGAGGGTGACGTGCGTGGGGATGCCGTGCGCGGCAGCGTCCCCGAAGCCGGCGCGCAGCTCCTGGAGGCGGCTGCCGTACGGCTCCGGGACCGCGATCGAAACGCCGAGCGTTACGGTCCCCACGTATGTCTCCTCCGTCGTCTGGTGCGTATGGGTCCTGCCGACCCAGTGTGGGGCCAGCACCCCCCGGATTGCCAGGGCCTCCGTCGGTCAGTGCTTCGCGGGGACCAGACCGAGGCGGTCGTAGGCCTGCGCCAGGGTCTCGGCGGCGACCGCACGGGCCTTCTCCGCGCCCTTGGCCAGGATGGAATCCAGCGTCTCCGGGTCGTCCAGGTACCCCTGGGTGCGCTGCTTGAAGGGTGTGACGAAGTCGACCATCACGGCCGCCAGGTCGGTCTTCAGCGCGCCGTAGCCCTTGCCCTCGTACGAGGCCTCCAGGGCCGGGATCGACTCACCCGTGAGGGTGGAGTAGATCGTGAGCAGGTTGCTGACGCCGGGCTTGTTCTCGGTGTCGAAGCGGACCTCGGCCTCGGTGTCGGTGACCGCGCTCTTGATCTTCTTCTCGGTGACCTTGGGCTCGTCGAGGAGGTTGATCAGGCCCTTGGGGGACGACGCCGACTTCGACATTTTGATCGACGGGTCCTGGAGGTCGTAGATCTTCGCGACCTCCTTGACGATGTGCGCGGCGGGGAGCGTGAAGGTCTGGCCGTAGCGCTGGTTGAAACGCTCGGCCAGGTCGCGGGTCAGCTCGATGTGCTGGCGCTGGTCCTCGCCGACGGGGACGGCGTTCGCCTGGTAGAGCAGGATGTCGGCGACCTGCAGGATCGGGTACGTGAACAGGCCGACGCTGGCGCTGTTCACACCGCCCTTGGCCGACTTGTCCTTGAACTGGGTCATGCGGCTCGCCTCGCCGAAGCCGGTGATGCAGTTCATGACCCAGCCGAGCTGCGCGTGCTCGGGGACGTGGCTCTGGATGAACAGCGTGCAGCGCTCGGGGTCGAGCCCGGCGGCGAGGAGCTGGGCGGCGGAGAGCCGGGTGTTCGCGCGCAGGTCCTTCGGATCCTGCGGCATGGTGATCGCGTGCAGGTCGACCACCATGTAGAAGGCGTCGTGCGTCTCCTGCAGGGCGACGTACTGGCGGATCGCTCCGAGGTAGTTCCCGAGGTGGAACGAACCGGAGGTGGGCTGGATGCCGGAGAGCGCGCGAGGACGATCAGAAGCCATGCCTTCATTGTCTCAGGTACGGCACCGGGCTCCGTCCGGACTCGCGCCCCGAACGCCGGCGGGGCCGGAAGTCCCCGGCCCGGCGCGGAGAGCCGCCGGGCCGGAGATCGGGCGGCTCAGGCCAGCGGGAGGCCCGGGGCCGGGTGCGCGGACATCAGGTCGGCGACCTCGGCGCGGATCCCGGACAGGGCCTGCTCGTCGGACGTGGCCGCCGCGTCCACCGCTCGGGAGATCCACTCCGCCACCACCGGCATGTGCTCCACGCCCAGGCCCCGCGAGGTCAGCGACGGCGTGCCGATCCGGATGCCGGACGGGTCGAACGGCTTGCGGGGGTCGAACGGCACCGTGTTGTAGTTCACCACGATGCCCGCGCGGTCCAGCGCCTTCGCCGCGATCTTGCCCGGCACGCCCCGGGACGTGAGGTCCATCAGGATCAGGTGGTTGTCCGTGCCGCCCGAGACGAGGTCGAAGCCCCGCTCCAGCAGCGCCGCGGCCAGCGCCTTCGCGTTGGCGACGACCGCGTGCGCGTACGCCGTGAACGACGGCTGCGCCGCCTCGTGCAGGGCCACCGCGATGCCCGCCGTCGTCTGGTTGTGCGGTCCGCCCTGGAGGCCCGGGAACACCGCCTTGTCGATGGCCTTCGCGTGCTCCTCCCGACACATCAGCATCGCGCCGCGCGGCCCCCGCAGGGTCTTGTGGGTGGTCGTCGAGACGACGTCCACGTGCCCGACGGGCGACGGGTGCGCACCGCCCGCGATCAGGCCGGCGATGTGGGCCACGTCCGCGACCAGGACCGCGCCCGCCTCCTTGGCGATCGACGCGAACGCCGCGAAGTCGATCGTGCGCGGCAGGGCCGTGCCGCCACAGAAGATGATCTTCGGACGCTCGGCCAGCGCCAGCGCCCGCACCGCGTCGTAGTCGATCAGGCCCGTGTCGGCCGACACGCCGTACTGGACGCCCCGGAACCAGGAGCCCGTCGCCGAGACCCCCCAGCCGTGCGTCAGGTGCCCGCCCATCGGCAGGGCCATGCCCATCACCGTGTCGCCGGGCTTCGCGAACGCCAGGTACACCGCGAGGTTCGCCGGCGAGCCGGAGTACGGCTGGACGTTGGCGTGGTCCACCCCGAACAGGCCCTTCGCCCGCTCGACGGCCAGGGCCTCGACGCGGTCGATGTTCTGCTGGCCCTCGTAGTAGCGGCGGCCCGGGTAGCCCTCGCTGTACTTGTTCTGCAGCACCGTGCCGGAGGCTTCGAGCACGGCCGCGGACACGTAGTTCTCGCTGGGGATCAGGCGCAGGGTCTCGGCCTGCAGGGATTCCTCGGCGGCGACGAAGGACGCCAGCTCGGGGTCGGTCGCAAGAAGGGCGGGGTGGCGGCTCGCGCTCATGGCGGCTCCTCCGGGGTCGATGTCAGGTCTCGTCCCCGCGAGGCCCAGGCGAGCGGCCCTGTATGCGGTCGTGCGCGCACGACTCCCCCGGAGTTGGTTCTCCGTACGCCAGTCGCCGTGCGTACCGCTCACCTTAGCGGGCGCTCCACAAGAAAGGTTTCCCCGTCCGGTATACGAGCGACGTATAGCCGTATACAAGGTGGAGGCGGGTGTCGCCACCCTCGTCACCCGCGCCACCCGCAACCCGGCCCGCCCGACCGACGATCGGAGACCCCGTGTCGACAACTGCTGAAGCGATGCGTTCCGCCGAGGCGCACAGCGCGCACAACTACCACCCGCTGCCCGTCGTCGTGGCGTCCGCGGAAGGCGCGTGGATGACCGACGTGGAGGGCCGGCGCTTCCTCGACATGCTCGCGGGCTATTCGGCACTCAACTTCGGCCACGGCAACCGGCGGCTGATCGATGCGGCCAAGGCGCAGCTGGAGCGGGTCACCCTCACCTCGCGGGCGTTCCACCACGACCGGTTCGCCGAGTTCTGCTCCGAACTCGCCGCGCTGTGCGGCAAGGAGATGGTGCTGCCGATGAACACGGGTGCGGAGGCCGTGGAGACGGCGGTGAAGACCGCCCGCAAGTGGGGGTACGAGGTCAAGGGCGTTCCGGACGGGCAGGCCAAGATCGTGGTCGCGGCCGGCAACTTCCACGGCCGGACGACGACGATCGTGAGCTTCTCGACGGACCACGAGGCCCGCGACCACTTCGGCCCCTACACTCCCGGCTTCGAGATCGTTCCCTACGGGGACCTCACCGCCCTGGCCGCGGCCGTCACGGCGAACACCGTGGCCGTGCTGCTGGAGCCGATCCAGGGCGAGGCCGGGGTGCTGGTGCCGCCCGCCGGCTACCTCCGGGGCGTACGGGAGCTCACGCGCGAGCGGAACGTCCTGTTCATGGCGGACGAGATCCAGTCGGGGCTGGGCCGGACCGGAAAGACCTTCGCGTGCGAGCACGAGGAGGTCGTGCCGGACGTGTACATCCTCGGCAAGGCGCTGGGCGGCGGCGTGGTCCCGGTGTCGGCCGTCGTCGCCGACCGGGACGTGCTCGGGGTGTTCCGGCCCGGCGAGCACGGCTCCACCTTCGGCGGCAACCCGCTGGCCTGCGCGGTCGCCCTGGAGGTCGTCGCGATGCTGCGCACCGGCGAGTACCAGCAGCGCGCCGCCGAGCTCGGCGACCACCTGCACCGGGAGCTGAACCTGCTGGTCGGCGGGGGCGCGGTGACCGCCGTACGCGGGCGGGGGCTGTGGGCGGGCGTCGACATCGACCCGGCGCACGGTACGGGCCGGGAGATCTCCGAGAAGCTGATGGAGCTCGGGGTGCTGGTCAAGGACACCCACGGGTCGACGATCCGGATCGCGCCCCCGCTGGTGATCAGCAAGGAGGACCTGGACTGGGGTCTGGACCAGCTGCGCGCCGTACTGGCAGCCGGCTGAGGCCGCCGGCCACCACCGCGGGCGCGGCCGGGCCCTCACGTCGCCCGGCCGCGCCCCCGGCCTGACCTGCTCCGCCGGCTCTCCGCCCGGGCGTGCCGGGCGGCGAGCAAGCAGGCGGCCGCGGCGGGCTGCACCGGCGAGCCGCCCGAGCCGGACAAGAGCCAGACCCGGTCCACCACCTACGGGAAGGGCTGGACCGCGGGCGCCAGGACCGGCTTCGAGAGTGCCTGCGCGCGCCCCTAGAGGATGACGTGGGGCAGGAAGCGGGCGTACTCGTCCGTGACCGGGCCCGCCGACTCGCGGATGCCCAGGCCCGCCGCCTCCTCCTCGACGACCCATGCGCCGAGCACCACGCGGTTGCCGTCGAAGTCGGGCAGCGGAGCCAGGCCCTGGAAGACGTACGTCTCGTCCTCGGCCGGTACGAACGGCTCGCCGCCGACCGGGTGCAGGGTGACCCCGGCGCCCTCGCGGCCCAGCAGCGGCTTCGCGGCGTACCCCGTCGTCGCGGCGAGTTCGCGCGGGCCGTCGAGGTAGGCGGGCAGTAGGTTCGGGTGCTCCGGGAAGAGCTCCCACAAGATCGCCAGCAGCGCCTTGTTGGACAGCAGCATCTTCCACAGCGGCTCGATCCAGGTGGTGGTCCCGGAGCCGCCGCCGTGGTCGTAGGTACCGAGGACCTGGGGGCCGAACTCGTCGGCGGCCAGCCATTCCCACGGGTAGAGCTTGAAGCAGCCGCGGATGAAGCGGAGCTTCTGGTCCACGAACCGGCCCGACAGGTCGTCCCAGCCGATCTGCTCCACGGACAGCGCCTCGGTCTCCAGCCCCGCCTGCTCGGCGGTCTCCTGGAGGTAGGCGACCGTCATCAGGTCCTCGCCGAGCTCGTCGGTCTCGGAGTGCGCGAAGTGCAGCGGGCCGGGCGGCAGCAGTTCCGCCTGCCGGCGCCAGGCCTCGACGAGCCGCTCGTGGAGGGAGTTCCACTGGTCGGCGCCGGGGAAGCGCTCCTCCATCCAGAACCACTGCGGGCTGGCCGCCTCCACGAGGGAGGTCGGGGTGTCGGCGTTGTACTCCAGCATCTTGGCCGCGCTGCCGCCGCCGTCGTAGCGCAGGTCGAACCGGCCGTAGAGGGAGGGCTGTTCGGCGCGCCGGCGCCAGGACTCGGCGATCTGCTCCGCGAGGCGCGGATCGGTGATGCCGAGGTCCGCGAAGCGGTCGTGCTCGACGATGTGCGCGGCCGCGGCCAGGCACATGGCGTGCAGCTCCTCGACGACGTTCTCCAGCGCCTCGACCTCGGGGAGCGAGAAGGAGTAGTACGCGCTCTCGTCCCAGTAGGGGCGCAGGGAGTCGTCGGGGTAGCGGGTGAGCGGGTAGATCAGCCCCTGCTCCTCGACGGTCTGCTGCCAGCCGGGGCGCGGTTCGATGGTGTGACGGCGCACGCGGTCAGCCGCCGCTGGAGCTGGAGTGGCCGCCGATGCCGCCGCGGGTGACGGCGGACTTGTCGAAGCTGCCGCCACTGACGCGGTTCTTGGAGACGGAGCCGCCGTAGTAGTACGTGCCGCGGCCGCTGCCGCCGCTCTTGCACTCCTTGGTGTTCAGCTTCTCCAGGGTGGCGCGGTCCACGCAGCGCTTGTCCGGCTCGCTGCTGCTGCCGCAGGCCACGAGCGCGGCGGCGAGCAGCCCCATGCCGCCGAGGGCCACGCTGCCGGAACGCATGCGGCGTCGGGCGGTGCCGTCACTTCTACTGCTGTCGTCCATGCCATCCATGGCGGCAAGACTAGAGCGGGGTCGTTGAGCGATGGAATCCGGCCGTCGAAACCCTCTCATGACCTTCATGACCTAGAGTCCATTCGTGCTCCTTGGGATGGTTTGCGCGCTCGGTGCGGCGGTCTGCTTCGGCACGGCGTCGGTCCTCCAGGCGATGGCCGCGCGGGCGGCGGAGCCGGGAACCGGGTCGGGGGTGGACACGGCACTGCTGCTGCGGGCGGCCCGGCAGTGGCGGTACGTGCTGGGCCTCGGGCTGGACGCGGCCGGGTTCGTCCTCCAGATCATCGCGTTGAAGCACATCCCGATCTACGCGGTGAGCGCGGCGCTGGCGGCCAGCCTCGCGGTGACGGCGGTGGTCTCGGCGCGGCTGCTGCACGTACCGCTGAGCGGGGCCGAGTGGGGCGCGGTGGGGGTGGTCTGCGCAGGGCTGGCGATGCTGGGGCTGGCGTCGGGCGAGGAGGGTTCGGGAACGGGAACGTTCGCGCTGAAGCTGGGGCTGCTGGGGGTGGCCGGTCTGGTGCTGCTGGTGGGAGCGGTGGCCGGCGGGCTCCCGGACCGCTCCCGCGCGCTGGTCCTCGGCCTGGCTGCGGGGACGGGCTTCGGGGTGGTGGAGGTGGCCGTCCGCCTCATCGACGGCATCTCGTTCACGAACCCGGCGGTGTACGCGCTGCTGCTGGGCGGCGGTGCGGCGTTCCTGCTGCTCACCTCGGCGCTCCAGCGCGGCTCGGTGACGGTGGCCACGGCGGGCATGGTGCTCGGCGAGACGATCGGCCCGGCGGTGGTGGGCGTGGTCTGGCTCGGCGACCGCACCCGCGAGGGCCTGACCTGGCTGGCCCTCCTCGGCTTCGCGGTGGCGGTGGCCGGCGCCCTGACCCTGGCCCGCTTCGGCGAACCCCCGACGCCGTCCGACCCCGCGGCCGCGTAGCTCCCGTCCGGGCTGCGCCGCAAAACTCACCCCTGGGCGGCGTCCGGGGGCCTCGACGGTGGGGTCACGGCAAAGTGGCCAGGAGGGCCGACAGCGTGGGGGACCAAGCGCTCGTGGGCGGGGTTCCGTAGCCGACCACCAGGGCTTCCCGCGGCGGTAGGCCCGCCTCCGGGTGGGTGTAGCGGGCGAGGGTCTCCAGGTCCAGGTCCTGCCAGGCCGCGGCCCGCAGCACCGAAGCCTGCGTACCCGCAGGGAGGTCCAGCACCGCGTGCAGGCCCGCCGCGATGCCCGACACCGCCACCCGGCCGGCAACGGCCGCGACGAGTTCGTCCCTGCGCCGCCGGTACCGCAGTCGCATGCCCCGTACGTGCCGGTCGTACGCCCCGGAGCGAATGAATTCGGCCAGCGTCAGCTGCTCCAGCGCGCTCGACGTCCAATCGGTCCGTCCCTTGGCCGCGACGACCTCGTCCAGCAGCCCGGGCGGGACCACCATCCAGCCCATCCGCAGCCCGGGGGCGAGGGACTTGCTGGCCGTGCCGAGGTAGACCACCCGGTCCGGGTCCAGCCCCTGGAGCGCCCCCACCGCCTGGCGGTCGTAGCGGAACTCGCCGTCGTAGTCGTCCTCCAGGATCAGGCCGCCCGTGGTCCGGGCCCAGTCGACCGCCGCCGCCCGCCGGGCCGGGGTCAGCGCCACCCCGGTGGGGAACTGGTGGGCTGGGGTCAGCAGCACCGCCCCCGCCTCCCCCGTCAGGTCCGCCGTCCGCGCCCCGGACGCGTCCACTGCCAGCGGCAGGGTCCGCAGCCCCGCCCCCGTCAGCAGTTCCCGGTGCACGTCGAGGCTGTACCCCTCCACCGCCACCCCCCGCACCCGGCGTGCCCGCAGCACCCCCGTGAGCAGGGTCAGGGCGTGCGCGAACCCCGCGCACAGCACGATCCGTTCCGGATCCGCGTACACCCCGCGCGCCCGCGCCAGGTATCCGGCGAGCGCCTCCCTCAGCTCCACCCTGCCGCGCGCGTCGGCCGCGTACCCGAAGGCCTCGTTCGGTGCATCGGTCAGCGCCCGCCGGGCGGCCGTCAGCCAGCCGGCGCGCGGGAAGCCGCCCAGGTCGGGGGTACCGGGCACCAGGCTGTACGAGGGCCGGCGCGGTGCGGGCTGCCGGACCCGGGCGGTGCCGGCGGGCCGCCGCGGCCGGGCCCGTTCCGCGACGCGGGTGCCGGAGCCCTGCCGGGCGGTGAGCCAGCCCTCGGCGACGAGCTCGGCGTACGCCTCCGCGACCGTGTTGCGCGCGATCCCGAGGTCCGCGGCGAAGGACCGCGAGGACGGCAGCCGGGTTCCGGGCGCCAGCCGACCGCTGCGCGCGGCCTCGCGCAGCGCCTCGACGAGCCCGGCCCGCAGACCGCGCCCGGCGGCGAGGTCCAGGTGCAGGTCGGCACCCGTGTCGGCAGCGAGGTCGGCACGGAAAGTGGCCCATGATTCCGTCATGAACATGGACCATATCGACGGGCCGCATGATCCGTAGGGTTGAGACATGACCACCACGCACGAACACACCGCCGCACACGCCCCCGAGCACACGCCCCGCATGGGCTGGGCCAAGCACGTGCCCGACGTATACAAGGCGATCGTGGGCCTGGAGATCGCCTCGAAGAAGGGCCTGGACCCGGTCCTGGTCGAACTGGTCAAGATCCGCGCCTCGCAGCTGAACCACTGCGCGTTCTGCCTGGACATGCACACGAAGGACGCGCTCGCCGCGGGCGAGACGATCGAGCGGATCGTCCAGCTCAGCGCCTGGGAGGAGTCGCGCCACTTCTACACGGAGAAGGAAGCGGCAGCCATCGAGCTGACCGAGGCCGTGACCGTGCTGACCGACGGCTTCGTTCCCGACGAGGTGTACGAGAACGCCGCGAAGCACTTCGAGGAGAAGGAGCTCGCCCAGCTGATCGCCGTGATCGCGACGATCAACGTCTGGAACCGCTTCGCGGTGACCACCCGCATGGTCCCGGGCCACTACACGCCGGGCATGTTCTCGTAGGACCGGCTCACCGCTCCCCGGGCCGCCGGTCGCCCGGTCGTCAGTCCGGCCGGAACGAGCCCAGGGCCGCCGTCAAGCGCACGCGAACGGCCTTGGCCTCGTCTGCCGGGCCGAAGGACAAGAGCACCCACCGGCTGCCGTCGGAGGCGACGACGAGCCGCCCGATGCAGCGGGCCTTCCCGCTGGTCTCCCCGTCCGGGACCTCGAAGACGATCTCGCAGCCGCGGCCCTCGGTCCCTTCGAGCGAGAGCCGCCGGTAGCCGTCCCGGGAGCTCAGCTGGCTGCTGCCCTCGACCAGGACCTCGCACGGGTTGTCGGGCCCGCTGGTGACCCGCAGGACCTGGAGGAGGCTGCCCCGGCCCTGTGCCGGCCGGTACACCGTGCCGGCTGCGGCCCCGGACTCGGACGTGCTGAGTTGCCAGCCGCCGGGGACCGCGACCCGGAAGCCCGACCCGGCGCTGCGCAGCACCTGGTAGCCGTCCGGCGGGCCCTCCGGGTCCGCCAGCAGGTACGAGGCCCCCAGCGCGGCTCCGCCCAGGACGGCCACCACCCCCAGGGCGACCGCCGACCGGATCCACCAGCGGCGCGCCCGACGCCGTGCGGGCGCGGGACCGGCCGGGGCGTCATCGGGAGCGCTGCCCGGCGGGTAGGCGGGCATCGGCGGCAGCCCGGCCCCCGCCTCCGTCCGCTCCGCCTCCAGCCGCTCTTCCTCCTCCAGCCACTCCAACCACTCCAGCTCCTCGGGCTCCTCCCACCGCTGCGCCCGCGGGTTCCATCGGGCGGATCCGCTCCCCGGGGGCACGGATCACCCCCCGAACGAGACCAGCAGGGCGGCCAGCGCGGTGGCCGCGCTCACCGAGTCCACCAGCGGGGCCCACCGCTCCAGCGCCCCGCGCAGCCGAGCGGGCAGACCCGGCCGGACCTCCTCACCGGCCTCCTCCAACTCCCCCGCAGCCACGTCGAGTTCGGCGTCCAGCGCGGCCCGCTCCGCGCTCCGGGGCAACCGTACGAGGGCGGCGCGCAGGTCGCGTACGGCCTCCAGCAGCTGCTCCGCGGTCGGCCCGGCGGCGCCCGCGCCCGTACCGCCGCGGTTGACGGTGCTGTTGCGGACCTCCGTACCGCCGATGCTGAAGGCGCTGCCCGACACTCCCCCGATCCGCACCGAGGGCTGCGACTGCCCGTCCCCTGCGCTACCGGCCACTTCTGTTCTCCTTGCCCACGCGCACGCGCCCGTCCTTCCGTTCCGCCTTGTCCGCCGTCTTCCCGTGGTTCACCGTGCTGTTGTGGCTCACTCCGTGGATCCCGAAGGCGCTGTTGCTCACCGACTGGATGAACACCCCGCCGTCCGCGACGTTGACGGCGCGCTCCGCGAACTCCTCGGTGTGCCAGCCCGCGTCGTGCAGCGCCAGCGTCACACCGCCGACGATCCGCTCCTGGATGGTCTTCAAGTACCGGTCGAGGTCCATCAGCTGGAACAGCGATCCGTCCTCCTGTGAGGCCAGTTCGCGGACGGATGCGGCCGGTCCCGCCGCGTACGCGACGCTGTGCCCGGCGGTCGCCAGCCGCCACGGGACCCGGCAGGCGCCGCCCAGCGTGGCGAGGGCCACGCCGAGCGAGCCGGGTGCCTGGCTGAGGGCCAGCAGCACCTTGGCGACGGGGGTGTTGCGGCGGTGCCGTCGGGCGATGTCGTCGGCCCGCTGGAAATCGGGCCGCACGGGCAGCAGTACGTGCGGCGCGACCTCCAGCATCAGCATGCCGCCCTGCGTGTGGACCCGGATGAAGACGGTGATGACGAGGTTCTCGTCCCAGCCGCCGATCCGGACGCGCAGGAAGTGCCGGCGCCGCTCGCCGCCCTCCTCGACCGCGCCGGCCCGGTGCGCGGCGAAGGCTTCCGCGGACAGGTCCACCGCGTCCACGTCGGGCAGTCCGGCGGCCGGCAGGAACACGCACTCGTCGACGACCAGCTCGCGCAGCCGGTCCAGCACGGCGTCCTCCGTCTCCTCGGAGCCGCGCGGCGAGGGGATCCTGAGGGCCTCCAGCTTGGGCCGGATCTGCTCGATGATCGCCCCGTTGTCGAGGCGCCGGGCTTGCGTCCCGGCGCGCGGGCGCAGCTCCACGGCCAGCTGCCACGGCAGATGGGCCTTGCCTGCGCCGCAGAACGGGTTGCCGACCTCGTACAGGACCACTTGTGCGTGCTGGCTGCGTTCGATCTCGTCCCGGACCCGGCGGAAGCGCCGGCCCGCGGTCGGATCGGCACCGCGGTCCGCGTACTGCGCGCGACTGAGGGAGGAGTGGATGATCTGCGCGAAGTGCTCCCGCCGGAAGCCGACCAGCACCGTGACCAGCACGGCGATCAGGACGACCGTCCAGGAGTAGGACTCCCCGTAGGACTCGCCGATCCTGGGCACCTCCAAGAAGATGCCCAGCGGGTTGTCCATGACCACCTGCTTGAGGTACTCGCCGAGGAAGCTGAGCCCCCCGCTGCCGCCGACGTACGCGTCGTCCGCGAAGAACCCGCGGAGCACGCCCCACAGGATCCTGGCGAGGACGAAGCAGGCGTAGCCGCGCAGGATCCATTCGAAGATCCGGCCGCCGCCGCGGCCGATCCGCTCGCGGCGCTTCTTGATCCGCCCCGCCCCGCTCAGGAGCAGCGCCGGGAGGAGCAGGAAGAGGAAGAACGTACGGGTGAGGAACAGGCCGAGGCCCCACGTCGCGACGATGGCCGCCGACCAGGCCGCTTCGGTGCGCAGGGCGCGCAGGGCGTGGGCGAGGACGCGGGTGGCGTCGAACCCGTAGGAGGGCGCGGGGAACCGTTCTTCGTGGACGTACAGCTCCTCGATGACCCGGTCGCGGTAGGCGGGGTCGAGGTAGGTGCCCGCGCACAGGAGGCGTCCCGCCTCCGTCGTCGCCGGGTCGGCGGGGGCCCTGCCGTCCGGTGTTCCCGTGCCTGTCGCACTGCCGCTCACGCGCTCTCCTCGGTCGGGAGGAGGGAAACCGTACGGCGCCCGGGGGGCGCGGGATAGGGCGGATCACGCCAAAAGGCCCCGTCGCGGTTGCGCCGGGGCCTCTTCGGGCGTTTCGGGGTCGGATCAGCCGGAACGGACCGGCCGGATCCGGATCAGCCGGATCAGATCAGGCCGAGCTCGCGGACCGCGTCGCGCTCCTCGACGAGCTCCGCCACGGACGCGTCGATCCGCGTACGGGAGAACTCGTTGATGTCCAGGCCCTGGACGATCTCGTACTTGCCGTCCTTGCAGGTGACGGGGAAGGAGGAGATGAGGCCCTCCGGGACGCCGTAGGAGCCGTCCGACGGGATGCCCATGGAGGTCCAGTCGCCCGCGGCGGTGCCGTTGACCCACGTGTGGACGTGGTCGATGGCCGCGTTGGCGGCGGAGGCGGCCGAGGACGCGCCACGGGCCTCGATGATCGCGGCGCCGCGCTTGGCGACGGTCGGGATGAAGGTGTCGGCCAGCCACAGCTCGTCGCCCACGACCTCGGCGGCGTTCTTGCCGGCGATCTCCGCGTGGAAGACGTCCGGGTACTGGGTCGCCGAGTGGTTGCCCCAGATGGTGAGGCGCTTGATGTCGGTGAGGTCGGCACCGGTCTTCTTGGCGAGCTGCGAGATCGCGCGGTTGTGGTCCAGGCGGGTCATCGCGGTGAAGCGCTCGGCCGGTACGTCCGGGGCGGCGGCCTGCGCGATGAGCGCGTTGGTGTTGGCCGGGTTGCCCACGACCAGGACCTTGATGTCGTCCGCGGCGTGCGCGTTGATCGCGGCGCCCTGCGGCTTGAAGATGCCGCCGTTGGCGGAGAGCAGGTCACCGCGCTCCATGCCCTTGGTGCGCGGGCGGGCGCCCACGAGCAGGGCGACGTTGGCACCCTCGAAGCCCGCGTTCGGGTCGTCGAAGATGTCGATGCCCTTGAGCAGCGGGAAGGCGCAGTCGTCGAGCTCCATGGCGGTGCCCTCAGCGGCCTTCATGCCCTGGGGGATCTCCAGAAGACGGAGCTTGACCGGCACGTCCGCGCCGAGCAGGTGACCGGAGGCGATGCGGAAGAGCAGCGCGTAGCCGATCTGGCCGGCGGCGCCGGTGACGGTGACATTCACGGGAGTGCGGGTCATGGCCTTCTCCGTTAGACAGCTGGCGGTGGGGCGTCCCTGCCCCATGTGCTGGCGGACGCCGCTCCCCTGCGAATCTTGACGTGAAGAGACATCCGGCGTCAGGCTATCCGACCTTGGAGCGACCCAACCCCCCGGTCTGTGTGGTGCACGGCACACGGACCGGGAGTTCGAAGGCGGGGAGGGGCATTTCCCCCCGCTTTTCGACCGTCCGCCACCCGCCGGACGGGTGTACGAGAGCCTCCTACGAGCACCCTCAGCGGACGGTGAAGCGGACCGCGCTCTCCAGGAAAGAGATCTCCAGCCACGGCCTGGGCTCCATCACCAGCGTGAGCAGCGTGATCGCCACGCCCAGCAGCCCGTACGTGACCATGTCCGTGAAGCGGGAGCGCACCGCGAGCATGCCCACCGACGGCAGCACGCGCCGCAGCACGGAGGCCGCGATCAGGGCCACGCCGATCACCAGGCAGCCGCCCTTGGGGTGCCCCAGCGCGGTCAGGAGCAGTCCGACCGCGGTCGCGGCGAGCACGCTCAGCATCGGCCACTGGCGGGCCGCGAGGGCGTCCCCGGGTCCGGCACGGCCATGGCCCTCGGGGCGGGCGGTGTCCTGGGTGATGGAGGGGAAGCGGCGCGACTTGGCGGCCTCCGAACCGGCGGCGGCCCCGCTCTCGGCCGCAGCCCTCTCGGTACCGGCGGCCGGGCTCGCGGCGTCCGCGCTCGCAGCCGCCGGGCTCGCGGCGTCCGCGCTCGCAGCCGCCGGGCTCGTAGCGTCCGCGCTCGCAGCCGCCGGGCTCGTAGCCGTCGCGCCTTCGGTCGGGTCGGCGGGACCGGCGTCGGGGGCGGGGCCGGAGCCGGGGCCGGGGCCGGCCTCCGCACCGGTCCCGGCTTCCGCTTCGTGCTCAGCCCGCACTGGTCGACGTCCGTTCCGCCGCCTCGACGACGTTCACGAGCAGCTGCGCCCGCGTCATCGGGCCGACGCCGCCCGGGTTCGGGGAGATCCAGCCGGCCACCTCGGCGACGCCCGGGTGCACGTCTCCGACGATCTTGCCGTTCTCGTCTCGGCTGACGCCCACGTCCAGGACGGCCGCGCCGGGCTTCACGTCCTCCGGCTTGACCAGGTGCGGGACACCGGCGGCCGCGACGATGATGTCCGCCTGGCGCAGCTGGGCGGCCAGGTCACGGGTGCCGGTGTGGCACAGGGTCACGGTGGCGTTCTCCGACTTGCGGGTCAGCAGCAGGCCCATGGAGCGTCCGACGGTGATGCCGCGGCCCAGGAGCACGACGTGCGCGCCGTTGATCTCGATGCCGTGGTGGCGCAGCAGCTGGACGATCCCGTACGGGGTGCAGGGCAGCGGGCCCGGCTCGTTCAGGACCAGCCGGCCGAGCGACATCGGGTGGAGGCCGTCGGCGTCCTTGGCCGGGTCCATCAGTTCCAGGACCCGGTTGGTGTCGATGCCCTTGGGGAGCGGGAGTTGGACGATGTAGCCGGTGCACTCCGGGTTCCCGTTGAGCTCCCGCACGACCGCCTCGATGTCCTCCTGGGAGGCCGTCGCGGGCAGTTCGCGCTGGATGGACGCGATGCCGACCTCGGCACAGTCCTTGTGCTTGCCGTTGACGTACCAGCGGCTACCCGGGTCGTCGCCGACCAACAGGGTGCCGAGGCCGGGGGTGATGCCCCGGGCCTTGAGCGCCGCCACGCGGGCGGTCAGTTCGGACTTGATCGCGGCGGCGGTGGCCTTGCCATCGAGAATCTGGGCGGTCATGACCCCATCCTCCCGGATGGAGCGCCCCCGGTTCCAGTCGTGGGGGCGTCTCCCGCGCTTCGTCACAGGCTTGAACCATTCATTGCACTTGCACAACAAGTGACGGGCCGGTCGCGCGGGCGCTGGACAACTCCGGCCCGATCGGACGACGATGACGGACAAAGAGTGCCGCGGGCAGTGCCGGGGGGCGGACCGCACATCGCAGTGTTTCCTCCGTGCGTGCCGTGCGTCCCCGCACTTCCACGGAGGAACACCCCAAGATGAGCTTCGGCGACCCGAACAACCCGTACGGGCAGCAGCCGCCGGCCCCGCAGGGCCAGCCCGGCTACGGCTACCCGCAGCAGGCCCCGCAGGGCGTCCCGCCGCAGGGCGGCTACGCCTACCCGCAGCAGGCCCCGATGGGCTACCCGCAGCAGGGCTACCCGGCCGGCCCCGGCGGCTACCCGGGCATGCCCATGCAGATGCCGGGTCTGCTCAAGACCGCCCGCGTACTGCTCTTCATCATCGCGGCCCTGCAGCTGATCGTCGGCGCGTTCGCCCTGCTGGGCGCCGCCTTCCTGTCCAGCAACGAATACGGCAGCAGCAGCTCCTCGGGCCAGATGGCGGCCGGTGTGATCGCCGCCATCGCGCTGGTCGCCATGGGCTTCGCCGTGTGGGCGATCGTCCTCGGCGTGAAGTTCGGCAAGGGCGGCAACGCCACGCGGATCACGACGATCGTGTACTCCGTGCTCTTCCTGCTCAGCAGCCTCGCGAACTTCGCGAACACGAGCGGCAACGGCAGCACGCCGGCCGGCGTGCTGGGCGGCATCATCGGCCTCGCCATCGGCGTGGTCATCCTGATCGCCGCGGTCAACAAGGACTCGGTGGCCTGGTTCAACCGCCCGCGCTACTGATCCCCGCAGGGCCCCGGCACCACGGCGAAGGCCGCCACCCGCACGTGCTGCGGATGGCGGCCTTCGCCGTACTCGGAGCGCCGGCTCAGTGGAAGAAGTGCCGGGTCCCGGTGAAGTACATGGTCACGCCGGCCGCCTTCGCCGCCTCGATCACCTGCTCGTCACGGACCGAACCGCCGGGCTGGACCACGGCCTTGATGCCCGCGGCGGTCAGGATCTCCAGCCCGTCCGGGAAGGGGAAGAAGGCGTCGGAAGCGGCGTACGAGCCCTGCGCGCGCTCGGCGCCCGCCCGCTCCACGGCGAGCTTCGCCGAGTCGACGCGGTTGACCTGGCCCATGCCGACGCCGACCGAGGCGCTGTCCTTGGCGAGCAGGATGGCGTTGGACTTGACGGCCCGGCAGGCCTTCCACGCGAAGGCGAGCTCGGCGAGCTCCTCCGGGGAGAGGGCGTCGCCGGTGGCCAGGGTCCAGTTCTTCGGGTCGTCGCCCTCGGCCTGGAAGAGGTCGCTCTGCTGGAGCAGCGCGCCGCCGGAGATCGGCTTCAGGTCACCCGGCTGGTGCGGGGTGCCGTCGACCTTGAGGACGCGGATGTTCTTCTTCTTGGCCAGGATCTCGACCGCGCCGTCCTCGTACGCCGGGGCGGCGATGACCTCGGTGAAGATCTCCGCGACCTGCTCGGCGAGCTCGACGGTCACCGGGCGGTTGACGGCGATGACGCCGCCGAACGCCGACAGCGGGTCGCAGGCGTGGGCCTTGCGGTGCGCGGCGGCGACGTCCGCGCCGACGGCGATGCCGCACGGGTTGGCGTGCTTGATGATCGCGACGCAGGGCTCGTCGTGGTCGTACGCGGCGCGACGGGCGGCCTCGGTGTCCACGTAGTTGTTGAAGGACATCTCCTTGCCGTGCAGCTGCTCGGCGTTGGCGAGCCCGCCCGGCTGCCCGTCCGTGTAGAGGGCGGCGGACTGGTGCGGGTTCTCGCCGTACCGGAGGGTCGACTTGCGGTCCCACGCGCCGGCCAGGAACTCGGGCAGTACGGCCTCGGGCTCCGGGGCGTACGCATTCGTGAACCAGGAGGCCACGGCGACGTCGTACGCGGCGGTGTGCTGGAAGGCCTCGGCCGCCAGCCGCTTGCGCGCGGTGAGGTCGAAGCCGCCGCCCTGGGCCGCGGCGAGGACGTCGGCGTACCGCGCGGGGCTGGTGACGACGGCGACCGAGGGGTGGTTCTTGGCGGCGGCGCGGACCATCGACGGGCCGCCGATGTCGATCTGCTCGACGCACTCGTCGGGGGTGGCGCCCGAGGCGACGGTCTCCCGGAACGGGTACAGGTTGACGATCACAAGGTCGAACGGCTCGACCCCGAGCTCGGCGAGCTGGCGCTGGTGGTCCTCCAGGCGCAGGTCGGCGAGGATGCCGGCGTGCACGCGCGGGTGCAGGGTCTTGACCCGGCCGTCCAGGCACTCGGGGAAGCCGGTGAGCTCCTCGACCTTGGTGACGGGCACGCCGGCGGCGGCGATCTTGGAGGCGGTGGAGCCGGTGGAGACGAGCGAGACGCCCGCCTCGTGCAGGCCGCGGGCCAGCTCCTCCAGTCCCGTCTTGTCGTAGACACTGACGAGCGCGCGCCTGATCGGTCGCTTCGACGAGGTGGTGCTGCTCTCTACGGCGGTCACTGGATCGTTACCTTTCGTCCCTCAATGCGGTAGCCGTGCCGGGCCAGGCGCCCCACGACGTCGACGAGCAGCTGGCGCTCGACTTCCTTGATGCGCTCGTGCAGAGCGGCTTCGTCGTCCTCGTCCCGGACCTCGACCACACCCTGGGCGATGATCGGACCGGTGTCCACGCCGGCGTCCACGAAGTGGACCGTGCAGCCGGTGACCTTCGCGCCGTAGGCGAGGGCGTCCCGTACGCCGTGGGCGCCGGGGAAGGCCGGGAGGAGGGCGGGGTGCGTGTTGATGAAGCGGCCGCCGAAGCGGCTTATGAACGACGCGCCCACGATCTTCATGAACCCGGCGGACACGACGAGGTCCGGCTCGTGGGCGGCGGTCGCCCCGGTCAGCGCGGCGTCCCACTCCTCACGGGTCCCGTACGCCTTGACCGGGCACACGAAGGTGGGGATGCCCGCCTTCTCCGCCCGCTCCAGGCCGACGATGTTCTCGCGGTCGGCCCCCACGGCGACGACTTCGGCACCGAAGCCCTCGGATCCGCCGGGGTGGGCGTCGATGGCGTCGAGCAGGGCCTGGAGGTTGGTGCCGGAACCGGAGACCAGCACGACCAGGCGGGAGGCGGCCATGGGAGGCCCTTTCTGCGGGAATGCTTCCGTACATCTTGTGTGATCAGACGAAACCCGGATGCCCTGAAATACGGGGGACCCTACGAAGCCGCCGACCGCCTGCAACGATACCGGCACACCGGACAGCCCCCGAGGGACGGGGGGACGGGTGAGGGGTAGCGTCTGGCGTACATGCCGCGTACGGCGCGGTGCACAGCACCGTGCAGCACGTCAACAGCCCTTACGACGCACGACGCCCACGACGTTCTTCGACGTCCACGACACAGGGGAAGTAACGCTCTCGATGCCGGACCGCCGCCAGCCCGACCCCTCCACCGACGACAACCCCTTCGCGGCTCCCCCGGAAGGCCGGCCCGACCAGCCGTGGCAGCCGCGCAGCGGTGGCGACGGCGGCGGCCGCCCGGGCGAGGACCCCGGCTCCGGTTCCACCTCCGGCGGGCCTGTGCGCTGGGACCCGACGGACCCCATCCAGCGGCGCGCCCGCTACGCGCTGCTGGCCGGAATGTGGGGCTTCTTCTTCGGGATCTTCGGAATCCCGTCGGTGGGACTGCTGCTCGGCGCACTCGCCCTGTACTGGGGGATCAGCGGGCTGCGCGGGAAGCCGGCGGCCGCCGACCGGTCCGCGGCGGACGCACTGAGCTCCGGCGCTCCGGCCGCCCCCGCCGCCCAGGGGGGCCTGGCGGCCCTCGGACCGGCGGCCCGCCCCCAGCGGACGGCGGCGATCGGCGGGCTGGTCACGGCCTCGCTGGCCATCCTGCTCGCGATGACCTCGTACGGCTTGCAGCTGGCCTACAAGGACTTCTACGTGTGCCGCGACGACGCACTCACCAAGTCGGCGGAACTGCAGTGCAACAACCTGCTGCCGGACAGCGTGCTCGGCAAGGTCTTGAAGGTCCAGCAGTAGCGACGGCGCGGTGCGCCCGTCTCAGGCCGGGGGCTTGCGGCGGGCCAGCACGCGGGCACCGGCAACGGGCGGGACGACGGGCCGGGCCGGCTCGGCCGACGGCACTGCCTGGTTCGACGTGTCCACCGAGTTCGACGTGTCCACCGGGTTCGACGTGTCCACCGGGTTCGACGTGTCCACCGGGTTCGGCGGGACCGGAATCGGCGTCAGGTCCAGGTGAAACTCCGTCACGACGGTGACCTGGCGTGGCGGTTTGGCCGGAGCGACGGCGGTGACGGGAGACCCGGTGCCGGCCGGGGCCTCGGGTACCACGGCCATCGCGGCGGCCGGCTCCGGCCCGGCCTGCGGCGCTTCCTGGGCCAGGTCGGGGACCAACACGCCGGCGGCCCGCTGCAGGGCCTCCCAGCGCAGCTCCCGTACGCCGCTGTCGTGCCACTCGTCCCCCGCCTCCATCGCGAGTGCCTCCGCCTGCCGGACCGGCCGGGTCCGCCAGGAGTGCACCGCCACCGCCACCGGCACCGCCGGGAGCAGCATCCACGCGAAGGTCGCCGCGCCGGTCGCCCACCACACCGGGCCGCAGCTCGCCAGCCCCCGCGAGCCGAGCGGCCCCGAGGCGGCCGCCGCGAGCCCGGCCAGCAGCAGCGCGCACACCAGGGCGCCCAGAGCCGCCGTCAGGGCGGTCTCCCGGTACCGGACTTCACGCGCCCGGCGTACCGCGAACCACCCGACCGCCAGCCCGGCCACCAGCGGCACCCCCGCGGTCGCACACGTCAGCAGGGTCCCCGGCCCCTCCGGCGGCAGCCCCGCCAACAGCGGGAACCTCGGCAGGGCGGGCGCGCCGGCGAAGCCGAGCGGGGTCGCGGTCGCACCGGCGCCGAGGGCGAAACCGGGGCCGAGGGCGTAGGACGCGCCCCACACCACGGCGTTCGGGAGCAGCGCCAGCGCGAGGAGCAGCACCGCGAAGCGGCCGGACCAGACGCTGGTCAGCGCCAGGAACGAGGCCTGGACCTCCGCGCCGTGCCAGGCGAGCGAAGCCCCGACGAGCAGCGCGCCGCCGCCCAGGAGGACGAGGGCCCCGGCGGCTCCGGCGCGCAGCGCGAGGGCGTAGCGGGGCCGAACGACAGCCCGGCGCACCGCCTCCGGGACCCAGTGCGGCAGCGGCCCGACCGGACGCCCCTTGGCGGCCCACACCCCGCCGGCGGCGGCGAGCACGGCGACCAGCGGGACGTGCCAGGCGGCGCTCAGCGGGTCGGCGGGCATGGGGCCGCCGGCCGCGTAGACGGTGGCCAGTGCTCCGACGCAGAGGTATCCGCAGGTCACGGCCGAGAAGACGGCGCTGGCGGGCAGCACCTCGTCGCCGTCGTTGCCGTCACCCGAGGCGCTGCCGAGCCGGGCGGCCCGGCGCATCAGCAGCGCGGGCAGCGCGACGAGCAGCAGCGGGGTCACGCCGACGGGCGCCGGCACCCCGGACAGGGTCTCGTACCGGACGAGCTCGGTCCCGTGCGCGAGCAGCCAGAGCCCGGCCGCCAGGTGCAGGGCTCCGCCCGGGCCGCTATCGGGGTAGGGGGAGCTGATCCACAGCACGATGACGAGCACGGCGAGGAAGCCGAGCCCCAGCCCGGCGGCCATGGCGCCGCCCAGCACACAGGCGGCGGCGGCCGGCGAACGGCGCCGCCCGGCGGCGGCCCGCGGGGCCATCTGCAACGGGGTCCCGCGTTCGGTCACTTGGGTCACCCCGCCATGGTGCCAACGACACGCGCTATGGGCGGGTAACAGGCGAATTTCCGTGGTGTCGCCCAATATACGTTTTATGTACTTTTACGCCCATGTCTGTCGGCAGGTCACGGGGAGTGTGACATGACAGCAAGCGTCGAGGAGCCGAGGCTCCCCTCGCCCGAGGAACGTCGCAGACTGCGCGAGGCGGCGGACCTGACGTACGAGGACGTCGCGACGGCGGTGGGCGTGACGGTGACCACGGTCCGCTCCTGGGAATCGGGACGCACCGGCCCCCGGGGCCGCAAACGCGAGGCTTACGCCCTTTTCCTGGCCTCCCTCGAACCCCAGCCCCCGGTCGCGGCCGCCGCCCCGGGCCCGACCCCGGACCCGACCCCGGACCCGACTCCGACTCCGACTCCGGCCCTGGGCCTGGGCCCGGCCCCCGCCGTGACGCCGCCTCAGGGTCCCGGGGCCGAGCCCGCGGCAGAACCCGCCGCCGCGCCGGGTCCGGCGATGGCTGACGCCACGTCATCGGCCGGACCCGACGCGGCGGCGTTGTGGAGGGCGGGGGCCTACCGCCCCTTCGGCATGGGCGGGCACGGGCAGCAGCCCCTGTCGCCGCCCCTCGCCGGGCCGGCCGCGCCCCGGCGAGGGGCCGAGCTCACCGCCAACGCCACCGCCGGCGGCATCGGCACGCCCGGCCCCGGAACCTCCTGGTCGCCCGTCCGCCTCCCGGACCTCCCGCACGCCCTGGCCCTACCGGACCGGGCGCCGGTGCCCGCCACCCCGTACGGCCCGGAGCCGGCCCCCGCCCCCGCGGCCCCCGCCTCCGCCTCCGACCCCGCCTCCGACCCCGCCTCCGACCCGGAGGGGGCCGCCCCCGATCCGGTGGAGTCCGTACCGGCCCCTCCCGGGCCCGAACGGCCGCCCGGGCCGCGGGAAGTGTTCGATGCGATGTACGACTACGCCGCCCCCGCCCTCACCCGGCAGGCGTACCTGCTCACCGGCCGGCGCCGCCTCTCCCACGAGGCCGTGGAGCAGGCGTTCCAGCAGGCCTGGGCCCGGTGGCCCGAGGTGGCCGTCGATCCCGACCCGGTCGGCTGGGTGCGCGCAGCCGTGTACGAGTACGCCCTCTCCCCCTGGCACCGGTTCCGCCGCGCCCACAAGCACCCCGACAAGGCCCCCGCCGACCCCGCCGACCGCATCCTGATGGACGCCATGCTGGCGCTGCCCGCGGCCCACCGCCGTACCGTGCTGCTCTATGACGGCGTCGGCCTCGACCTGCCCGACACCGCCGCCGAGACGGAGGCCAGCACCCCCACCGCCGGCAACCGCCTCCTGCACGCACACGCCGCCCTCGCCGACCGCATCCCGGAACTGGCCGCCGCACCGCCCGGGAAGGAGTCCGCGGTGCTGCGCGAGCGGCTCGGCTCGGTCACACCGGCCGTCCGGCTGGAACCCCGCCCCGCGGCCGCCGTCCGGATGGCCGCCGAGCAGCGTGCCACGCGGTGGACCCGGGCGTTCCTCGGTCTGACGGCCGTGATCGCCGTCGCGACCGCGTACACCACCGTGACCGCGCCCCGGCAGTACGAGCCCCCCGTCGCGCCCGGCGCGAGCGTCTCGGGGGTCCCCCCGCTCAGCGGCCCCCAACGGCTCACCGAGGAGACCCGGCAGCTCCACGCCAAGCTGCGCGCACACCCGGCGCACAAGCCGAACCGGCTCGCCCCCAGCCTCGGATAGCCGCAGGCGCCCACGGAAAACGGGCGTGGCCCGCATCCCTCGGGATGCGGGCCACGCCCGTACACGCACCTACGGCAACGGCAAGCGTTACTTCGCGGCGTTCAGGATCTCGCGCGCGAGCTTGGCCGTCTCGGTCGGCGTCTTGCCGACCTTGACGCCGGCGGCCTCAAGGGCCTCCTTCTTGGCCTGCGCGGTGCCGGAGGAGCCGGAGACGATGGCGCCGGCGTGGCCCATGGTCTTGCCCTCGGGGGCGGTGAAGCCCGCGACGTAGCCGACGACCGGCTTGGTGACGTTCTTCGCGATGAAGTCCGCCGCACGCTCCTCGGCGTCGCCGCCGATCTCGCCGATCATGACGATGAGCTCGGTCTCCGGGTCCGCCTCGAACGCCGCGAGGGCGTCGATGTGCGTGGTGCCGATGACCGGGTCGCCACCGATGCCGACGGCGGAGGAGAAGCCGAGGTCACGGAGCTCGTACATCATCTGGTAGGTCAGCGTGCCGGACTTGGACACGAGACCGATCTTGCCGGGCTTGGTGATGTCGCCCGGGATGATGCCGGCGTTGGACTGGCCGGGGGTGATCAGACCCGGGCAGTTCGGGCCGATGATCCGGGTCTTGTTGCCCTTGGCGGTCGCGTACGCCCAGAAGGCGGCGGAGTCGTGCACCGCGATGCCCTCGGTGATGACGACGGCCAGCGGGATCTCGGCGTCGATGGCCTCGACGACCGCGGCCTTGGCGAACGCCGGCGGGACGAAGAGGACGGAGACGTTGGCGCCCGTCTCCTTCATCGCCTCGGCAACCGAGCCGAAGACCGGGACCTCGGTGCCGTCGAAGTCGACGGTGGTGCCGGCCTTGCGCGGGTTCACGCCGCCGACGATGTTGGTGCCGTCAGCCAGCATCAGCTTGGTGTGCTTCATGCCCGTGGCACCGGTCATGCCCTGGACGATGACCTTGCTGTCCTTGTTGAGGAAGATAGCCATGTGAGTCTGTGACCTCTGCCCTTACTTCGCAGCCGCGAGCTCGGCGGCCTTGTCGGCCGCACCGTCCATGGTGTCCACGCGCTGGACCAGCGGGTGGTTGGCGTCCGAGAGGATCTTGCGACCCAGCTCGGCGTTGTTGCCGTCGAGACGGACGACGAGCGGCTTGGTGACCTCTTCGCCCTTCTCCTTCAGCAGCTCCAGCGCCTGGACGATGCCGTTGGCGACCTCGTCACACGCGGTGATGCCACCGAAGACGTTGACGAAGACGGACTTGACGTCCGGGTCGCCGAGGATGATCTCAAGGCCGTTGGCCATGACGGCGGCGGAGGCGCCACCGCCGATGTCCAGGAAGTTGGCGGGCTTGACGCCGCCGTGGTTCTCACCGGCGTACGCGACGACGTCGAGGGTGCTCATGACGAGACCCGCGCCGTTGCCGATGATGCCGACCTCGCCGTCGAGCTTCACGTAGTTGAGGTTCTTCGCCTTGGCGGCGGCCTCAAGCGGGTTCGCGGCCGCGTGGTCGACGAACTCCTCGTGGCCCGGCTGACGGAACTCGGCGTTCTCGTCGAGCGAGACCTTGCCGTCGAGGGCGATGACGTCGCCGGAGGCGACCTTCGCGAGCGGGTTGACCTCGACGAGGAGCGCGTCCTCGGCGATGAAGGTCTGCCACAGGGTCACGAGGACCTCGGCGACCTTCTCGGCGACCTCGGCCGGGAACTGCGCCAGCGCGACGATCTCGCGGGCCTTCTCGATGGTCACGCCCTCGTTGGCGTTCACCGGGACCTTGGCGAGCTTCTCGGGGGTCGTCGCGGCGACCTCCTCGATGTCCATGCCGCCCGCGACCGAGGCCATGGCCAGGAAGGTGCGGTTGGTGCGGTCGAGGAGGTACGAGACGTAGTACTCCTCAAGGATCTCGGGAGCGGTCTCGGCGATCATCACCTTGTGGACCGTGTGGCCCTTGATGTCCATGCCCAGGATGTCCGTCGCACGGGCGACGGCCTCGTCCGGGGTGGCGGCGAGCTTGACGCCGCCGGCCTTGCCGCGGCCGCCGACCTTCACCTGCGCCTTGACGACCGACTTGCCGCCCAGCCGCTCGGTGGCCTCGCGAGCCGCCTCAGGCGTGTCGATGACTTCACCGGCCAGCACCGGTACACCGTGCTTGGCGAAGAGGTCCCTCGCCTGGTACTCGAACAGGTCCACGCGCGTCCGTCCCTTGTCTTCAAAGATTCGCAGTGATTCGCGGTTGTCTGCGTGGGCGTGCCGCGGAGGGCAACGTGACGGCGCTGTCACTAGGGAGGCGCACACGGTGACCGTGGACGCGGCATGTCCGTCCCGCAGGTTATCCCCGTGGGACCTGCGTCCCTAAATCGCAGATCACACCTGAGCGGTGATACCTGTCACAGATCGCCTCACGCTTGAACTGGAAATTCGTGTGATCCGCCAGCCGGGACGGCACCGACCGGGGGTGGCCGGGAGGGCCGGTCACGGGGTGGGCAGGGGGCGCCTCTCCAGGGCCGCGGCCATCACGTCCGGGAACAGGTCGGGGGTGCAGGCGAAGGCAGGAGCGCCCAGTGCCGCGAGGGCCGCGGCGTGCTCGTGGTCGTACGCGGGAGCGCCCTCGTCGGACAGGGCGAGCAGGGTGACGAACTCGACGCCCGACGCCTTCATCGCCGCGACCCGGGCGAGCATCTCGTTGCGTATGCCGCCCTCGTAGAGATCACTGATCAGGACCACGACGGTGTCGGCAGGGCGGGTGATCTTCGACTGACAGTAGGCGAGGGCGCGGTTGATGTCGGTGCCGCCGCCGAGCTGCGTACCGAACAGGACGTCGACCGGATCGTCGAGCTGATCCGTCAGGTCGACGACGGCCGTGTCGAACACGACGAGCCGCGTCGCGATCGACCGCATCGAGGCGAGCACCGCGCCGAAGACGGACGCGTAGACGACGGAGGCCGCCATCGACCCCGACTGGTCGATGCACAGGACCACCTCCTTCTTGACCGACTGCGCCGCCCGGCCGTGGCCGATGAGCCGCTCGGGGACGACGGTCTGGTACTCGGGCAGGTAGTTCTTCAGATTCGCCCGGATGGTCCGGTCCCAGTCGATGTCCGCGTGCCGGGGGCGGCTGGTCCGGGCGGAACGGTCGAGGGCGCCGGTGAGGGTGGCGCGGGTGCGGGACGCGAGCCGCTTCTCCAACTGCTCGACCACGGCGCGGACCACGGCGCGGGCGCTCTCGCGCGTCGTCTCCGGCATGGCCTTGTTGAGGGAGAGGAGCGTGCCGACGAGGTGCACGTCGGGCTCGACGGCCTCCAGCATCTCCGGCTCAAGGAGCAGGGAGGACAGGCCGAGCCGCTCGATGGCGTCCCGCTGCATGACCTGCACGACGGAAGCGGGGAAGTACGTACGGATGTCCCCGAGCCAGCGGGCCACGTTCGGCGCGGACCCGCCGAGCCCGCCGCTGCGGGGGCCGGAGCCGCCGTACAGCGCGGTGAGCGCGGCATCCATCCCGGCGTCCCGCCCACCCGGCACGAACCCGGTCCCGTCCCCGTCCCCGCCGAGCACCATCCGCCACCGCCGCCCCCGCTCCTGTGCGGCGGCCCCGCCGTTGTCCGAAATCCCGGTCCCGCTCATCTCCCCGTCCCTCCTGCCAACCGTGCCACCGGCTTCCGCCGCCGGCGCGTACCCGTATCCATCCCGCCGGCCCGAACCAGCCCGCCTGCGTTTGGGGCCCAGGACCCTGGGCGCAACCCCGGAGCCCGGCGCAGCCGGGAACGCTCGCGCAACGGCGCCGCCCCCGGACCCGCCCCCGGAGTCATCCCGGTGCGGCGGGGAGGAGGAGGGCCAGGACCGGCAGCACCGCGTCGGCCCGGACGGGGTCCAGGGTGGGGGCGAAGCCCTCGGGAGCCGCACCCGGCGCCGGCTTCGCCGACGGCCCGCGGCGCACCAGCTCCCCCAGGCTCCGCTTGACGCCCGCCTCGTACGCCCCGAACGTCCGCCGCAGCAGCGGCAGTACATCGATGAACGCCCCCTCCGGCACTCCGACCAGCCACGCGTCGATCAGCCCCAGCAGCCGCTCGTCGTGGACCAGCAGCGTGCCGCCGCCCGAGCCTGCGCCCGCGAAGCCCTCGATCCAACCCGCCGCATCGGCCGGGGCGGCCGCCGGGGAAAGAGCGAGTCCCATCAGCCGCGCCGTTTCCTCCGCCGTCAGCCGCCCCTCGTCCAGGAGCAGCCGGGCCGCGCGGCCGCGGATGACCCCCGGCACGGTGTCCCGGCCGGCCAGCGCCCCCAGCACCGCCGCCCAGCGCTCCCGCAGCCCGTTCTCGTCGAGGAGGCCGATCGCGCCGTGCACCCCGTCCACACGGCCCCGCATCTCGCCGGCCGCGTCCGCGTCCAGGCCCGCCGCGCAGGCCGGCGGCAACGCCACGCATATCCGCTCCGCGAGCCCGCCCGCGACCGTCCTCAGCGCCGCCGCGTCGGTCCCCCGTACGTCTCCGTACCGCAACGAACGGGCCAGCGCCGGCAGGGCCTTGGCGAGCCGCGCCACATCGGCGTCCATCGCGGCCATGTCGGACAGCGCCCGCAGTACGGCGGGCAGCGCCCCGGACAGCCCGGCCAACAGGCACCGCTCGGCCAGCGCCGTCACCTCGCCGAGCTCGGCCGCCCCGGCCGCGTCCGCCTCGGCCTTCGCGGTGGCGGCGGCGACGACGGTGGTGCCCCAGATGCCGGCCTCGGCGACCCTCACCGACAGCTCCGGCTCCCAGCAGAGCCGCCACGTCTCGCGGAACGTCCCGGTGCTTCCCCGCGAGGCGGCCGGCGTGCCCCAGTCGATGCCGAGCAGCCGCAGCCGGTGCAGCAGTCGGGACTTGGCCGCGTCGGTGTCCTTGCGCAGGTCGAGTTCCAGCTCGCGGTCCTGCGCCTCGGCCTTGAGCCGCAGTGAGCGCCGCTGCCGGGTCAGGTCCCGTTGCAGGGGGACGGCGGGCGCCCCGTCGGGGACCTCGCCGAGCACGTCGCCGACGACCAGCCGGTCCTCCACGAGCGCGAGCGGGACGTCGGAGCCGTCACACATCACCGCCCGTGCCGCTTCGAGGGTTTCCGTCAGTCCGGCCGCCGGCCGCCCCCGTACCGCGGCCAGGGTCCCGGCCAGCCGGACCGCCTCGATGACGTGCGCCGGGGAGACCTGTAGGTCCTCCTCCCGCAGCAGCCCGGCGACCCGGGTCAGCCACCGCTCCACCGGCCGGTCGCGGGCCGCGAAGAGGTGCGCGTACCAGCCGGGCGAGGTGATGCCCGCGCCGTACCCGCCGGCCCGGGCGAGCCGCCGGTGGGTCCACGGGACCCAGGTGGTCTCCACCTTGACCTTGGGGAGCCCGGTCAGCAGCGCCTTGTCCGCGGCGGCCGTGGTCTTCGCGCGCAGCGCCGGCACGTGCCAGGCCCCGCACACCACGGCGTACGCGTCGCCGAACTCCCGACGGGCGGCCCGCATGCGCTGGCGCATGTACGCCTCGCGCACCCGGTCCCGGGGCCGGCCGCCGTCCCCGTACGCCTCGCGCAGGGCCCCCATGGCCTCCCCGAGCGCCTCGAACGCGGCGAGGGGATCCTGCGGGGCGGCGCCGCGGTGCTCGACCACGTCCTCCCACCAGCGCTCGGGGTCGTCGTACCCGGCGGTCTCTGCGAGCACCGCGAGGGGGTCGAGCCGTACGGAGTCCGTCGCGTCCGTCGCGTCCGTCCCGTCCGCCTCTTCCGGGTCGGCCCGCGCGGCCAGCGTGTGCGCGGCCGGGAGGTCGATGAACCGCACCGGAACCGGTTCGTCCTGCTCCTGCGCCCAGCGGACGGCGACCCACTCGGGCGAGAACGCGGCCAGCGGCCAGAACGCGGCCCGTCCCGGATCGTCGGCGGCGTGCGCGAGCAGGGCGACGGGTGGCCGCATCCCGGGGTCGGCGGCCAGCGGGAGCAGCGCGTCCCCCTCGGGCGGGCCCTCGATCAGCACGGCCGCCGGGCGGGTCGCGTCGAGGGCGGCTCGCACGGCGCGGGCCGAGCCCGGCCCGTGGTGCCGTACGCCCAGCAGCAGCGGCCCCCGCCGCCCGGCGGTCGGGCCGCTCATGCCGTCACCTCCCGGCAGGCGCGGTAGAAGTCCTTCCAGCCGTCCCGCTCGCGCACCACGGTTTCGAGGTACTCCTGCCAGACGATCCCGTCGGCGGCCGGGTCGCGGACCACGGCGCCGAGGATTCCGGCGGCCACGTCGGACGGGCGCAGGACGCCGTCCCCGAAATGGGCGGCGAGCGCGAGGCCGCCCGTGACGACGGAGATGGCCTCGGCGGTGGACAGCGTGCCGCTCGGCGACTTCACCTTCGTACGGCCGTCGCCGGTGACCCCGTCGCGCAGCTCGCGGAAGACGGTGACGACGCGGCGGATCTCCTCCAGGCCCTCGGGCGCGGCGGGCAGGTCGAGCGCGCGGCCCATCTGGTCGACGCGGCGGGCGACGATGTCGACCTCGGCGTCGGCGGTGGCGGGCAGCGGCAGGACGACCGTGTTGAAGCGGCGGCGCAGCGCGCTGGACAGTTCGTTGACCCCGCGGTCGCGGTCGTTGGCGGTGGCGATGAGGTTGAAGCCGCGCACGGCCTGCACCTCCTGGCCGAGCTCGGGTATGGGCAGCGTCTTCTCGGACAGGACGGTGATGAGGGTGTCCTGGACGTCGGCCGGGATGCGGGTGAGCTCCTCGACGCGGGCGGTCGAGCCCTCGGCCATGGCGCGCATGACGGGGCTCGGTACGAGGGCCTCGCGGCTGGGGCCCTGGGAGAGGAGGCGGGCGTAGTTCCAGCCGTACCGGATCGCCTCCTCGGGGGTGCCGGCGGTGCCCTGGACGAGGAGGGTGGAGTCTCCGCTGACGGCGGCGGCCAGGTGCTCTGACACCCAGGTCTTGGCGGTGCCGGGGACGCCGAGCAGGAGCAGGGCGCGGTCGGTGGCGAGGGTGGTGACGGCGACCTCGACGATGCGGCGCGGGCCGACGTACTTGGGCGTGATGACCGTGCCGTCGGCGAGGGTGCCGCCCAGGAGGTACGTCGCGACGGCCCACGGGGAGAGCTTCCAACGCGTCGGCCGGGGCCGGTCGTCGGTGGCCGCGAGGGCTTTCAGTTCGTCCGCGAAGGCGTCTTCGGCGTGCGGTCGCAGCACCTCGGCGCCCGTGCCGTTCTCGGGCATGGTCATGGTCCCCCTCCAACGCTCGACAGCCGCTTCCGACTGTTGGAACAACCGTGCACCACGCCACTGACAACGACCCTCTCCCGCAGGGTTGTTGCAGGTCAGAGCGATTGTCAGTGGGGGTCTCTACGGTGGAACACATGACTGAGCAGGGGGTCCGCTGGACAGCGGAACAGGTACTGGCTCTGGCTCCTGACGTTGCATCACGCACGGCGGGGGCCAAGCTGGGCGGGGCGGGTCCGTGGTCACAGACCGGAGATTCCGCTTCCGGTTTGGTGTGGGGGGTGTGCAAGGGCAGCGGCAGTACGCCGTACCGGACGGTCGTGGACCTGACGGGCCCGGCGTACAACTGCTCCTGTCCGAGCCGGAAGTTCCCGTGCAAGCACGCGCTCGGGCTGCTCCTGCTCCGGTCGGCCGAGGGGTTCGGCGAGCGCGGCGGGGCGCCGGACTGGGCCGCCGAATGGCAGGCGGGGCGGGCGGCGAAGGCCGCGCGTGCGGCCTCCGCGGCGGAGGGTCCGGCGGACGAGGGGGCGGCGAAGATCCGGGCCGAACGGAGGGCGGCCCGGATCAGCGCCGGCGTCACCGAGCTGGAACAGCGGCTGGAGGACGTGCTGCGCGGGGGCCTGGCCGGTCAGCAGCAGGCGGGGTACGCGCCCTGGGAGGAGACCGCCGCGCGGATGGTCGACGCCCAGGCGCCGGGACTCGCGGCGCGGGTGCGGGAGTTGGGGACGATACCCAGTTGCGGTCCCGGATGGCCCGCCCGGATGCTGGAGGAGGGCGCGCTGCTGCACCTGCTGAACCGGGGTTGGCTCGGGTTGGCAGGCCTGCCGCAGCCGCTCGCCGCGACGGTCCGGAGCAGGGTGGGGCTTCCGGGTTCCGCCGCGGAGGGGGAGGTCGTACGGGACCGCTGGCTGGTGCTGGCCCAGTACGACTCGGTGTCACCGGACGGCAGGCTCACCACCCGCCGGACGTGGCTGCGCGGGCTGGGGAGCGGGCGCCCGGCCCTGGTGCTGGACTTCGGCCCGCCCGGGCGGCCGCCGGGGCTGGCACTTCCCGTGGGATTGGTGCTGGAGGCGGAGGCTCGCTTCCGGCCGGGTACGGCGGGGCTGCGGGCGGATCTCGGGGAGAGGGCCGCGCCGGCCGCGGCGAACGACCAGCCTCCCGCCGGGATCAGTACGGGGGCGGCACTGGAGGCGTACGGGGCGGCGCTGCGGGAGGACCCGTGGCTGGACTCGTGGCCCGTGGTGCTGGGCCCGGTGATCCCGATACCGGGGGAGCTGGGCTGGCAACTGGCGGATGCGGAGGGCACCTCCGCGCTGCCGGTCGCGCTCTCGGGCGGCGCATCGCGGTCCGGTTTGTGGCAGCTGGCCGCGCTCTCGGGCGGCGGGCCGGTCACGGTGTTCGGCGAATGCGGACACCGCGGATTCACCCCGTTGACGGCCTGGCAGCCGGGCTGCCCGGAACCGGTCGCCCTGGGGTGAAGGGACCGGGGGGTCCCGTAGGGGAGGGAACGTCTGCGCGGGGGCGCCGACGTGCACGAACGACGAAGCCGGGGGGCTTTTGTGAACGACAACCACGCAAGCTGAAGGGTCGGGCAAGGGGGACGAGAGCTGCTCCGGTCCCGCGGAGGGGGCGGGACCGGAGCACTACCGCAAGAGAAGGAGGGGCGCGGTGACGGCGAAGACGACGGACACGGACACGGACACCAACAGGGACACGAACACGGGTCACGGGGAGTGGGAGGAGCTGGTCGCCGCCGCACTGCTGGGCACGGGGCGGCGCCAGGGCGACCCGTCGGCGCTGCTCGATGCGGCGGCCGTGCAGACCGTACGGCGCCGGGCGGGGCTGCGGCCCGCCCCGGCGGGTCCGCGGCCGGATCCCGCACCACGGGATCCGCGCCCGGCTCCGCCGGAGCCGGCCCGGAGGCGTCTCGCACAGCTGCTGGCCGGCCGGACCGGCGCGGGCAGCGGCGGCGGGCGGCGCGGGGCGGCCCCGGACCTGACGGAGCTGCTGCCGCAGTGGCTGGCCGCCGCCGGCCGGCACGGCTACCGGGCGCCGGCCGCGCTCGTGCCGGCGCTGCTGGACGCGGCCCGGGCCAGGACGGACCTGCGGGCACAGGCGCTGGCCCTGGCCGGGGCGCGGGGCCTGTGGCTGGCCAGGCTGAATCCGGACTGGCGGTTCGCCCTGCGCGGCGGGGCGGGCGGCGGGGAGCTCCCCGACCCCGAGGACGGGGCCGGGGTGGAACGGCTGTGGCAGGAGGGACTGTTCGCGGAACGCGTGGCCCTGCTGGGGACCGTACGGGTGCACGAGGCGGCGGCCGCGACACGGCTGCTGTCCACGACCTGGGCCGCGGAGCGGGCCGAGGACCGGCTGATGTTCCTCGACTCACTGCGGGTGGGGCTGACGGAAGGGGACGAGCCGTTCCTGGAAGCGGCCCTGGGTGACCGGAGCCGCAACGTCCGGGCGACGGCCGCCGAGCTGCTGTCCGCACTGCCGCAGTCGGCGCTGGCCCGGCGGATGGCCGAGCGGGCACGGGCCTGCGTCGGGCCGGAGGGGGTGACTCCGCCGGCCGAGTGCGATGCGGGGATGCTCCGCGACGGGGTGGTCGAGCGGCCGCCCGCCGGGCGCGGGGAACGGGCCTGGTGGCTGGGCCAGCTGGTGGAGGCGGCTCCGCTGTCCTGTTGGGGGGAGCGGTTCGGGGGGCTCGGCCCGGCGGAGATCGTGGCGCTGCCGGTGGCCGGGGGCGAGAGCTGGCGGGAGGAGCTGCACGCGGCGTGGTGCCGGGCGGCGGTCCGCCAGCGCGATCCGCAGTGGTCGAAGGCCCTGCTCGGCTCGGCGTCGTCGCCTCCCGCGACGGCCCCGGGCACGGCGTCGCTCGCGGAGCGGGCGAAGCTGCTGTCCATCCTGCCGGACGGGCAACGGGCGCAGTGGGTCGCGGAGTTCATACGGGCCCACGGCCTTTCGGAGGCCTTCCAGCTGCTCGGCGTGTGCGTGGTGCCGTGGGCGGGGACGCTGGGGCGGGCGGTGGTGGACGCCCTGGACGCGGCGCGGGAAGCGGGCAGCTACCCGTGGAGCTTCAGCGGAGTGATGGGCCTGGCGGAACGCTGCCTGGATCCCGCGGAAGCCGACCTCCTGGAGTCCTTGACGGCGACTTCGGACGGCCCGCCGGACACGTCTGCGGGCGCGGCGGCGTATTGGGCCGAGGCCTTCCAACGCCTGGTCGCCACGCTCCGCCTCCGCGCCACCATGCTCGGGGAACTGACCCCGCCCGGGCCCTGACCCCGCGGCGTCCCACCGGCCCGCGGTCGCGGGCCCGGTCCGGCGCGGATCTCCGCCGCCCGGCGGGGGCCGGCGCCGCGCCGCCCCACCGCACCGACACGCACGGTCGGGTTCGCGGGGCGTCGGGTCGCCCGTCGGGTGAGCGGCGCAGGCTACTGGCGGACGTGGGCGCGGACCCAGTCCACGATCGACGTCGTCGTCGCGCCCGGGGTGAAGATCTCGGCCACGCCCTTCGCCTTCAGGGGGGCGATGTCGTCCTCCGGGATGATGCCGCCGCCGAAGACCTTGATGTCCTCCGCCTCGCGCTCCTTCAGCAGTTCCAGGACGCGCACGAACAGCGTGTTGTGGGCGCCCGAAAGGATCGAGAGGCCGATCGCGTCGGCGTCCTCCTGGATCGCGGTGTCCACGATCTGCTCGGGAGTCTGGTGGAGGCCCGTGTAGATGACCTCCATGCCCGCGTCCCGCAGCGCACGCGCGATCACTTTGGCCCCGCGGTCGTGGCCGTCGAGACCCGGCTTGGCCACCACCACACGGATCGGACCGGTCACACCCATCGCACTGCCTCCCGAGTGAACGAACGTTAAGTACAGCATCGCGCACACCCCCGTTTCACGGTCAACCACGAGGGGGAAATCACACGTGGGACGGCGTTGATTCACCGCCATGGGGAGCCGAACCGGGGGGCGCGCGCCACCGTACCGACAGCCGCACGGCACGGTGGCGCGGCCGACCGCAGTCCCAAAAGGCTTAGGGGAGGCCGTCGATGGGGGTGTCCATACCCGTACCCGTGTCCGTGTCCGGGGCCGCGCTGCGGGCCGGAGTGTTGGAGGCGGTGGTCCTCGGCGGGCACCTACTGCTGTACCCGACCGGGATACGTCAGGAAAAGCCGCCCGCAACCGCCGCAAAACGCCTCGGGCAGACGCCGGTGCTCCTGCTGCACGGGTTCACGGACAACCGGTCCGTGTTCGTCCTGCTGCGCCGCACCCTCGCCGCGGGCGGCCGGCGGCAGGTGGAGACGTACAACTACTCCCCCTTCACCCGCGACCTGCGCGTCACCGCCCGCCACCTCGCCCGGCGCGTCGAGGAGCTGTGCGAGCGCACGGGGCAGGAGCGGGTGGACCTGGTCGGGCACAGTCTGGGCGGGCTGGTCGGGCGGTACTACGTCCAGCGCCTCGGCGGTGACGCCCGCGTCCGCACGCTCGTCACGCTCGGCACTCCGCATTCCGGTACGCGGGTCGCCCCCTTCATGGACGCGCATCCGCTGGTCCGGCAGATGCGCCCGGATTCCGAGGTGCTGGCCGAGCTGCGGGCGCCCGCGCCCGGCTGCCGCACCCGATGCGTGGCGTTCTGGAGCGAGTTCGACGAACTGATGGACCCGACCGAGACGGCCCGTATCGAGCATCCGGACCTCCTCGTGGAGAACGTGCAGGTCACGGGCATCGGACATCTCGCACTACCCGCACATCCGGCCGTGACGGCAGCGGTCCGACGCGCACTGGACAGGACCGGCCCGGCCGCCGTCGAAGGCCTGGAGGACGCCGCTTCCGTCGCGTGAACACCAACCGATCGAAACTCGAACGGATTTCGAACTCAAGGCCAAGGCTCGGCCTTGCTGCGACCGAAAGACGGCCGAATGCCCGGTTCCGGAAAGCCGGAAACCCCTGGAAGATTGTCGTTGCCAGTAACCGCCGGGTACAGTCACGCCACTGCTCTCCCCAGGGAACCTCAAGTTCCTTGGCCACCCAGGCCCCCCACTGCCGAGGCGAAAGAGAAGTTGGTGAACGACCGCCCCTCGTCGGGCCTGTACCCCGATTCCGGGTACGAAGGCCTTTCCAACACCACTTTCGCTGGTGACTCGACATACGTTTCCTACGAAACGCAGGGCCAGGGGTACGACTACGCCTCCTACGCCTCGTACGAGACCGGCGCGTACGACACCACCGCCTGGTCCGCGCAGGACAGTTACGCGCAGGACGGCGGCTACCTGTCGAGCATCCCCGCCCAGGGCGGCGTCTGCGAGGACACCGGCACCGGACAGTGGGACGCGAGCGCCTGGAACCAGCAGGGCGGCACGGACTACCAGGCCACCGGGTTCGACTACGAGCAGCCCGGGCAGACCGGCCAGTGGGCGGTGCCGGGCTACGGCACCACCGGCACCGAGACCGGCGCGTACGACGCCACCGCCTGGAACGCCGTCCCGCAGCACGAACAGCAGACGCAGACCTTCTCGTACGACTACCAGTACGAGTACCAGCAGCAGGCCCAGCAGCAGACGCACCACGACACGACCTACTCCTACGAGGCACCGGCCGCTCCCGCCGCCGACGCCTACAGCGAGACCGCCGTCTTCGAAGTCCTCGGCGACGAGGGCCCCGAGCCGGAACTCGGCCACGACCACGAGCACGACTTCGACCTCGACCTCGACCTCGATGCCGACGCCGCGGCCGACCCGGTGCACGACCTGCCCACCCAGGCCATGCCGCTCACCCCGGCCGACGCACCCGCGCCCCGCGCCTCGCGCCGCGCCGGCGCCAAGACGAAGTCGGCGGCAACGGCCCCCTCCAGCGGAGGCAACAGCCGGCGCCGCTCCCCGGCGAAGCGTTCCGCCTTGCTGACCGTGGCCGTACCGTCCGCCTGCGTGATGGGCGTCGCGGGTGTCGCGGCCGCCTCCGTCGGCGGACTCACCGGCGTGGACAAGCCCGCCGAGGACACCACCACGATGGCCGCGCCCGACCCGGCCTCGGTGAAGCCGGTCGCGGCGAACAGCAAGCTCGACACCCAGCTGACGGCGCTCAGCGCCGACGCCGGCGACTTCGCGGACCGCGCGAGCCGCACGCAGGAGCGCATCGACCTGCGTCAGCGCCAGGAAGACGAGAAGAAGAAGAAGGCGGAGGAGGAAGCGGCCAAGGAGGCGGCCCGCCCCAAGTTCGCGATCCCGGTCGAACAGCACGGCCTGAGCGCCACGTTCGGCCAGGCCGGCGGCATGTGGATGTCGGTGCACACCGGCATCGACTTCCCGGTCTCCTACGGCACCCCGGTCATGTCCGCCACCGACGGCACCGTGCGCACGCAGTGGAACAGCGCCTACGGCAACATGGCCATAGTGACCTCGCCCGACGGCACCGAGACGTGGTACTGCCACCTCAGCAGCACCAAGCTCCGGTCCGGCAAGGTCAAGGCGGGCGACGTCATCGCCTACTCCGGCAACTCCGGCAACTCCACCGGTCCGCACCTGCACTTCGAGGTCCGGCCCGGCGGCGGCTCGGCGATCGACCCGCTGCCGTGGCTCCGTAGCCACGGCCTGGACCCGAGCTAAGACCGCCCCGGCCGAACCACATCGGCCCGGGCCCCATCAGCCAGAGCCACATCAGCCTCAGCCACATCGGCCCGGACCGCACCGGCCCGGGCCCGGCGGAGCCGTTACAGCTTCTGCACCGGCGCGTAGCGCAGCAGCAGGCGCTTCGGCTTGTCGTCCCCGAAGTCGACGGTGGCCTGCGCGTCCGCGCCGGCTCCCCTGACCTCCATGACCGTGCCCAGCCCGAACTGGTCGTGCGTGACCCGGTCCCCGACCGCCAGCGCGATGACCGGCTTGTCGTTGGCCCGGCGCGTCGCGAACCCGGACGGCCCCGACTTCGTACGCGACGAGGACAGGAACGCCTCCGGCGAGGTCCCGAAGGTCGCCTTCCCCGTCCCGGATCCGTACCCGGACCCCGAGCCGGAGCCCCGCATCGGGCCCGCCGGCCTCTGGGCCGCGCCCGTGCGCTTCCACTGGAGGTACTCCGCCGGGATCTCTTCGAGGAACCGCGACGGCGGGTTGTAGGAAGGGGTGCCCCACGCACTGCGCATCGACGAGCGGGTCAGGTACAGCCGCTCGCGCGCCCGCGTGATGCCGACGTAGGCGAGGCGGCGCTCCTCCTCCAGCTCCTTGGTCTGGCCCAGCGCCCGCATGTGCGGGAAGACCCCGTCCTCCATGCCGGTCAGGAAGACCACCGGGAACTCCAGGCCCTTGGCGGTGTGCAGGGTCATCAGCGTGATGACGCCCGAGCCGTCCTCGTCCTCGTCGGGGATCTGGTCGGAGTCGGCGACGAGTGCGACCTGTTCCAGGAACTCGGCGAGGGTCCCGCCCGTGGCGGCTGCCGCCGGCGTCGCGGCGTCTTCGCCCCGGGCCTGTTCGAATTCCAGGGCCACGGCCGCGAGTTCCTGGAGGTTCTCGATCCGCGTCTCGTCCTGCGGGTCGGTCGAGGCCTGGAGCTCGGCGAGGTAGCCCGTGCGCTCCAGCACCGCTTCCAGCACCACCGCCGGGCCCGCGCCCGATTCGACGATCGTGCGGAGTTCCTCCATCAGCACGTTGAACCGCTTCACGGCGTTGGTCGAGCGGGCGGCCATGCCGAAGGCCTCGTCCACGCGTCGCAGCGCCTGCGGGAAGGTGATCTTCTCGCGCATGGCGAGGGCGTCGATCATCGCTTCCGCGCGCTCGCCGATGCCGCGCTTCGGCACGTTCAGGATGCGGCGCAGCGGAACGTTGTCCTCCGGGTTCGCCAGGACGCGCAGGTACGCGAGGACGTCCCGGACCTCCTTGCGCTCGTAGAAGCGGACGCCACCGACGACCTTGTAGGGCAGGCCGACCCGGATGAAGATCTCCTCGAACACGCGCGACTGCGCGTTCGTCCGGTAGAAGATCGCCACGTCGCCCGCCTTGGCTTCGCCCGCGTCCGTGAGCCGGTCGATCTCATCGGCGACGAACTGCGCCTCGTCGTGCTCGGTGTCCGCGACGTAGCCGGTGATGACGGAGCCGCTGCCGGCCTGGGTCCACAGGTTCTTGGCGCGGCGGTTCTCGTTGCGTTCGATGACCGCGTTGGCGGCGGAGAGGATCGTCTGCGTGGAGCGGTAGTTCTGCTCCAGCAGGATCGTCGTCGCGTCCTTGTAGTCCTCCTCGAACTGGAGGATGTTGCGGATGGTCGCGCCGCGGAAGGCGTAGATCGACTGGTCGGCGTCACCCACCACGCACAGCTCGGCCGGCGGCAGGTCCGGGTAGCCGGTGCCGACGAGCTCGCGCACCAGCGTGTACTGGGCGTGGTTGGTGTCCTGGTACTCGTCCACGAGGACGTGACGGAAGCGGCGCCGGTAGTGCTCGGCGACGTCCGGGAACGCCTGGAGCAGGTGCACCGTGGTCATGATGATGTCGTCGAAGTCGAGCGCGTTGGCCTCGCGCAGCCGCCCCTGGTACATCGCGTACGCCTGGGCGAGGGTCTTCTCGAAGCCGTCGGCCGCCTGTGCCGCGAAGGCGTCCTCGTCGATGAGCTCGTTCTTGAGGTTCGAGATCTTGGCGTTGAAGGACTTGGGCGGGAACTTCTTCGGGTCCAGGTCCAGGTCGCGGCAGACGAGCGCCATCAGGCGCTTCGAGTCGGCGGCGTCGTAGATCGAGAACGACGAGGTGAAGCCGAGGCGCTTGGATTCGCGGCGCAGGATGCGCACGCACGCGCTGTGGAAGGTGGAGACCCACATGGCGTTGGCGCGCGGGCCGACCAGCCCCTCGACGCGCTCCTTCATCTCACCGGCGGCCTTGTTGGTGAAGGTGATCGCCAGGATCTGGCCGGGGTGGACGCCCCGCGCGGCCAGCAGGTGGCCGATGCGGTGGGTCAGCACCCGGGTCTTGCCGGAGCCGGCGCCGGCCACGATGAGCAGCGGCGAGCCCGCGTGCACCACGGCGGCGGCCTGCTGCTCGTTGAGCCCGTCCAGGAGCGTCGCGGGGTCGATGACGGGCTTGGGGGCGCCGTCCCGGTAGTACGCGTCCCCGCTCATGGGTACGTCGAACCGGCCCCCGAAGAGGTCGTCCGCACCCGGTTCCGGTGCGGCGTGGTCCTCGGGCGGCGGAGGGACCTCGTCGGAGGGGGAGAGGTCCGCCAGGAAGCTGTCGTCAAAGAGGCTGCTCATCGCTTTCCGAGTCTAGGGGGCGGGACGGACACCCGGCCCCGGCCGCGGAAAATCGGCTGCTCCCGCCCCTGTGGCTCCCCTCACCCCGGGCTCACCGCAGGACGAGTTCCAGCAGGCCGGGGAAGCGCAGCTCCAGGTCGTCCCGGCGCAGCGTGAGGTAGAGCTTGCGGCCCTGCGGGCGCTGGCAGATCACACCGCCTTCGCGGAGCGTCTTGAGGTGGTGGGTGACGCTCGACCTGGGCAGGTCGGGCACCACTTCGCCGCAGAAGGCCTCCGCGCCGGAGGCGAGCCTGCGGACGATCTCCAGCCGGACGGGGTGGCCGAGGGCCGCGAGCACCTCGGCGAGTTCGAGGTGCTCGGCGCAGGGGTGGGTCAGCTCAGCAGCGGCAGCCATGCCCTCACTGTACGCAGATCTCGTACGGACCTTGCCTGACCATTCGAAGATCTCGTACAGTCGACACTGCCTGACCGTTCGAATTCTTCGTACGGTCGGGCCCCATCGCCCCCGCCCCGTGAGGACACCCCGTGCCCGGCACCGCCGCTCCCCAGGCCTTCCCCTTCGACGACGCCACCCTCGCCGCCTCCCTCGACGGCGGCTTCACCAGCCACCACGTCGACGTCGACGGCACCCGGCTGCACTACGTCCAGGGCGGCAGCGGCGAGCCGCTCGTCCTGCTCGGCGGGTGGCCGCAGACCTGGTGGCAGTGGCGCAAGGTGCTGCCCGCCCTGGCCGCCCGCTACCGCGTGATCGCCGTCGACCTGCGCGGCATGGGCGGCTCCGCCAAGCCCGCGGCCGGCTACGACAAGAAGACCCTGGCCCGCGACGTCCACGCGCTGCTCGGCCGGCTCGGCATCGACTCCGCGCACCTCGTCGGCCACGACATCGGCGCGATGGTGGCCTACGCGTACGCCGCCAACCACCCCGGGGCGACCCGGAAGATCGCCCTCCTGGACGTGTCCCACCCCGAGGAGAGCTGGGCCCGGATGACCCTGCTCCCCCAGCAGGGGCAGCGCCACAAGTGGTGGTTCGCCTTCAACCAGGTCCACGGGCTCCCCGAGCAGCTGCTCGCCGGCCGCTTCCACCTCCTGCTGGACTGGCTGTTCGAGAACGCCACCGCCGACCCCGCCTCGGTCGACGCGCACGCCCGCGAGGTGTACGCCCGCGCCTACGACGCGCCGGAGGCCGTACGCGCCGCCAACGACTGGTACCGGGCCTTCACCCGGGACATCGCCGACCTGGCCACGTACGCCCCGGTGACCGCGCCGATCCTGGCCCTCGGCGGCGAGTACAGCAACTACGAGAGCCTCGTCGCCGCCGTCCCGGCCCTGGGCACCGACACCCGCGTGGTGCGCGTCGACGGCAGCGGGCACTACCTGCCGGAGGAGCGCCCGGAGGTGGTCGTCGAGGAGCTGACCCGCTTCCTGGGCTGACCGGGAGCCCCCGTACGCTCGCCCCCATGGACGTACTCATCAGTGTCTTCGTGGGCCTGCACATCATCGGTATCGCCTCCCTCCTGGGCGGCTTCCTGACCCAGATGAAGGCGATGAGCGCCGGCACCGCCCGCTTCGTGCCCGCGATGCTGCACGGTGCGCTGACGATGCTCGTCACCGGCGTCCTGCTGGTCGGCTTCCGCGAGATGGACGGCGGCAGCGTCAACAACATCAAGATCGGCGTGAAGCTCGCCGTGCTCTTCGTGATCCTCGCGCTCGTCTACGTGAAGCGGGACGAGGAACACGTGGACAAGGCTCTGTTCGGCGCGGTCGGCGGACTGACCGTGGTCAATATCTTCATCGCCGTCCTCTGGCACTGACCCGGCACCGACCCGGAACCGCCACATCCGGTCGGGTCGGAACACTTGCGGTCATCTCGTCATCCGACTGTTACCTCCCGGTCTAGCGTCCTCCTCCAAGCACCGAGCTCCCGAGCGAGGAAGGACGTGAGGCCCTCGTGGCCAGTCACCGAAAGCCCAGGCAGCGCCCGCTCTCCCGCGGCACCGTACGCACCGCCGCCACGCTCGCCCTGGCGGGCGCTGCCACCGCCACCGCCTTCGAAGGCACCTCGCAGGCCGACCCCCAGCAGACGCCCTCCCAGGTGAAGGCGGAAGTGGACCGGCTCTACGAGCAGGCCGAGGAGGCGACCGAGCGGTACAACGGGGCGAAGGAGAAGGCCGACGAGGCCGAGCGCGCGCTCGACGGCCTGCGCGACGAGACCGCCCGCAAGACCGACCGGCTCAACACCGCCCGCCGGGCGCTCGGCTCCCTGGCCGCCGGCCAGTACCGCAGCGGCGGCCTGGGACCCGCCATGCAGCTGGCCCTGGCCGCGGACCCGCAGGACTACCTGGCCCGGGCCTCGTTCCTCACCCGCACCGGCGACCGCAGCGCCGCCGAGATCTCCTCCGTGCGGCACCAACTGGACGAGGTCGGACAGCTCAAGGAGCAGGCCGCCGGCCGGCTCGCCGACCTGCGCGCCCGCGAGGGCGAACTCGCGGCGGCCAAGACCACCATCGAGGGCAAGCTCAGCACCGCCAAGCAGCTGCTGGCCAAGCTCACCGCCGAGGAGCGCGCCGCCTACGAGGCCGCAGGTGCCGGATCCGCCGGGGGGACCGGGTCCGCCGCGGGTGCGGCCCCGGCCGGGCCGGGCACCACGGCCCCGCCGGCTTCGGACGGCTCGCGCGCCGCCCGTGCGGTCGCCTTCGCGTACGGGGCGATCGGCAAACCGTACGTCTGGGGCGCGACCGGACCGGGCTCGTTCGACTGCTCCGGCCTGACCCAGGCTGCCTGGCGCTCGGCCGGGGTCTCCCTCCCCCGCACCACCTACACCCAGATCAACGCGGGACAGCGCGTCTCCCGCGACCAGCTGGCCCCCGGCGACCTGGTGTTCTTCTACTCCGGGGTGACCCACGTCGGCCTCTACATCGGCAACGGCCAGATGATCCACGCCCCGCGGCCCGGGTCCACGGTCCGGGTGGCCCCCGTCGACTCCATGCCCTGGGCCGGCGCTTCCCGCCCGGCGTGACGGGCCGGGTGGCGTGACGGGCCGGGTGGCGTGACGGGCCTACGGCGCCTTGACCTGCGTGCTCAGCCAGCCGAAGGTCTGCGGGATCTGCTTCGACCACGAGTCGAGGTTGTGGCCGCCGGTGACCTTCTCCGCGTGCACCGCGGTGGGGTTCTGCGCGATCCCCTTGAGGTCCGTGCCGGACAGGTAGCCGTCCTGCTCGGCGCCCGACATCCACAGCGACACCGCCGGCGGCGCGGGCGCGGCCTTGAGCAGGGCCTTCAGGTTGTGGGTGCGCCGCATCTCCGGGTCCTGGGCGACGAGCGAGGTGGGCTCCTGGCCCGGGTCGTTGTATCCGGACAGGGAGACGGCCGCGCTGTAGCGGTCGGGGTGCAGGATCGCCAGCTTCGCGGCGCAGTACGCACCCGCCGAGTACCCGGCGACGCCCCAGGTGCGGGCCTCGTCCGACGCCCGGAAGTTGTCGGTGACCATCTTGCGGACGTCGACGCTGAACCAGCTGTCGGCGTTGACCTTGCCGGGGATGTTCGCGCAGCCGGTGTCGCCGTTGCCCAGCAGCATCGCGCGCGGCGAGACCAGGATGAACGGCTGCACCTTGCCGCTCTTCATCAGCGGCTCCAGCACCTCGGCCGCCTTGAGCCCCTGGAACCAGGACTTGCCCGTCCCGGGTATGCCGGGGATCAGCTCCACCACCGGGAACTTCTTGTCCTTGAACGCCGGGTCGTCGTACTGCGGCGGCAGCCACACCATGACGTCGCCCTTGACCCCGGAGATCTTGCCGTCGAGCTCGGTCTTCTTGACCCGGCCGCCGAGGCCCTCGACCGGCTGGAACTCCTGGTGCACCTTCGGCTCGGCCTTGACCTCCGCGGCCTTCTTGCCGCCGAGCCCGTCCGGGCCGAGGTCGGGGGCGGCGGTGACGTACTTGCCGGTGCCGAGCAGATCGCCCCAGGAGTTGTAGAAGGTCTCCTGCCGGTTCACCGCGATGAACACCAGGGCCACGGCGGTGACCTGGGCGAACAGCAGCATCACGGCCCGGGTCGACACCCGTACGACGGCGGGGCCGCGCACCTTGCTCCACACGACCAGCGGCAGGACGACGGCGATCGCCGTAAGGACGATCGCCGTCGCGAAAAGGGGAATCCCGGTCAAGCTCATCACGCAACCCAAGAGGGCCGCGTCGTACGCGCGGGTTCCCGCCGGTGGCTGCGGCGTAAATCACAGGCCAAAGGTCCGGGCGTCCCGGCCCGGGATCAGACCAGGCGGCGCGCCGTCGCCCAGCGGGTCAGCTCGTGACGGTTGGAGAGCTGGAGCTTGCGGAGCACCGCCGAGACGTGCGATTCGACGGTCTTGACCGAGATGAAGAGCTGCTTGGCGATCTCCTTGTACGCGTACCCGCGCGCGATCAGCCGCAGCACCTCGCGCTCGCGCTGCGTGAGGCGGTCCAGGTCCTCGTCGACCGGCGGTGCGTCCGTCGAGGCGAAGGCGTCGAGCACGAAGCCCGCGAGCCGCGGCGAGAACACCGCGTCCCCCTCCTGCACCCGGAAGATCGAGTCCACCAGGTCGGTCCCGGTGATGGTCTTGGTGACGTACCCGCGCGCGCCGCCCCGGATGACCCCGATGACGTCCTCGGCGGCGTCCGACACCGACAGGGCCAGGAACCTCACCTGGTCCTCGGCCGCCGCCATCAGCGGGGCGCAGCGCCGCAGCACCTCGACACCGCCGCCACCGGGCAGGTGCACGTCGAGCAGGACCACCTCGGGCCGGGTGGCGGTGATGACGGTGACGGCCTGGTCGACATCGGCCGCCTCGCCGACGACTTCGACCCCGGTCCGGGCGGTCTCGCCGATCTCGGCCTGCACGCCCGTACGGAACATCCGGTGGTCGTCGACGAGCACCACCCGAACGTGCCTGGCCACTGCCCCGATGCCGGTCTCTTCGGTCATGCTGCGTTCGCCGCCCTCTCCATCTCCAGCTCGACTTCCGTGCCGCCGTCGGGCGCGGACCGCAGCCGTGCGGTCCCGCCGTTGCGCTGCATCCGGCCGATGATCGATTCTCGTACGCCCATGCGGTCGTCCGGTACCGCGTCGATGTCGAAGCCCGGCCCCCGGTCCCGTACGGAAACGAACACCTGCTGCCCCTCCACCTCGGCGTACACCTGCACCGGCCCGCCCTCGCCACCGTACTTGGCGGCGTTGACCATCGCCTCGCGCGCGGCCTGCATCTGTGCGGCCAGCTTCTCGTCGAGCGGGCAGTCGCCGACCACGACGACCTCGATCGGGACGCCGTGGTGGTCCTCCACCTCGGCCGCCGTCTTCTTGACGGCCTCCGCGAGGGTGGTGGGTTCCTCCGCCTCGTCCTTGCCGGTGCCTTCTGGCTTGTACAGCCAGTTCCGCAGCTCCCGCTCCTGCGCCCGGGCGAGGCGGCGCACCTCGCCGACGTCCTCCGCGTTGCGCTGGATCAGGGTGAGGGTGTGCAGCACCGAGTCGTGTACGTGGGCGGCGACCTCGGCGCGCTCCTGGGCGCGGATGCGCATCAGGCGTTCCTCGGAGAGGTCCTGGGTCATCCGGATCAGCCAGGGTCCGGCCAACAGGGCTATGCCGACGAGGACGGCGAGGGCCGCGGTCAGTACGTTGCCGAGCTGCGCCGCGGAGCCGCGTACGACGATGAAGACGGTCAGGCCCACCCCGACCAGCGCGACCCCGGCGAACCCGCGGGCCAGCTGGAGCAGGCGGGCGTTGCGCCCGGCGGCCGCGCCCCAGTGGGCGCGGCGGGCGTTGTCGGCCTGCCGCCAGACGAGGACCACGCCGGCGCCGACCAGCAGCGTCGGCCACACGTACCGGCCGGAGGTGCCGCCGAGCTGGACCTTGGAGATGAAGATCCCGGCGCCGATGCACAGGGCGATGAGCGCGGTGATCTGCCCCTTGTCGGGTTTGCGCAGGCGGCGGGTGCCGTCGGAGAGGGTCTCGAAGAAGGAGCGGTGGCCGGTGCGGCCGCCGACCCCCAGCGGTACGAAGACCCAGAACGCGGCGTACAGCAGGACGCCCAGTCCGTCGCCCCACATGAACAGGCCGAGGAAGGCGAGCCGGACCCAGACGACGGGCAGCCCGAGGTGCCCGGCGAGACCGCGCGCTACACCGCCGAGCATCCGACCGTCGGCGCTGCGGTAGAGCCTGCGCTGGACCGGTTCGTCGGCATCTGCCGTGTGCGGGGGGCGGGGGGCGGCGGAGACGGGCATGTCACTGATGGTCACATGCGCGCGGCGCGTGCGGCATCAGGGCATCCCCCCAGTTCTGTCGGGGGGATATCAGGGTTGTGCCAGGGTCGGGCCCGGTGCCGCGCGGTGCGGCGGGTTGTCACCATGGACCCATGACCAAGCACGACTCCCCGCCCTCTCCGGCCGGTGCCGGCGCGGCACCGCCGCCGCCGGGCGGCCGCACCGCGGACCGGCCCGCCGACCGCGCGACCGATCGCGCCGCCGACCGGCCGTCGCTGCGCCGCAGCAAGCGCGACAAGGTCCTCGCGGGCGTGTGCGGCGGTTTGGGCCGGTACTTCGACCTGGATCCGGTGATCTTCCGGATCGTGCTCGGCGTCCTCGCGATCACCGGCGGTGTGGGCCTGATCTTCTACGGCTTCGCCTGGCTGCTGGTGCCGGTGGACGGCGAGGAGGACAGCGAGGCGAAGAAGCTGCTGACCGGCCGGGTCGAGGGTGCCACCCTGGCCGCGGTGTTCGCGGCCCTGGTCGGCTGCGCACTGTTCCTGTCGATGCTGGACAACGGCGGACTGGCCGTGTTCTCCGTCCTGGCCGTCCTGGCCCTCGGCGGCGCCTCGTACTGGTCGCAGCGCCGCCGGAGCACGGCCGCCCCCGAGGCGGAGCCGCAGGCGACGCACCGCCCGGGCCCGCCGGAGACCCAGGCGCCGCCCGCGCCGGGCAGTCCGTCGTGGTGGCGGGACCCGCTGGTCAAGGACGGCACCACCGGCCCCGTCGGAACCACCGGGTACCTGTGGGGGCCGGATGATTCCGCCGACGCCAACGCCGCCCGGAACATCGGGAGCGGTCGCGTCGCGGCGGAGTTCGGGCGGGCCGCTGCCACGCCGGTCCCGCGCGGTGGCATCGGCGGCCGGGTGTTCGTCCTGGCCCTGCTGGCCGGGGGCGTCGCCACCGCGTCGGTCTGGCAGGGCAGCACCCTCTCGCACGCGCTGCAGATCGGGCTGGCCTCGGCGCTGGCCGTCTTCGGTCTGGGTCTGGCGTTCAGCTCGGTCAAGGGCCGCACCGGTTTCGGGACCATCCTGCTCGCGATGATCACCGCCGGGCTGCTGGCCGGCGCCTCCGCGCTGCCCCGTGAGATCGGCACCGACTGGAAGGCCGTGGAGTGGCGGCCGGCCGCGGTGGCCGATGTGAAGCCCGTGTACACGGCGGGCACGGGGCTGGCGACGCTGGACCTGAGCCGGCTGGACGTGCCGAAGGGCAGCACGCTGCCCGTACGCGCCCACCTGAAGGCGGGCCGGCTCAAGGTGATCCTGCCCCGCGAGGTCACGGCGCAGGCCGATGTCTCGGTCAAGCTGGGCGACATCGCGATGCCCGGGGACACCAGCCAGGACGTACGCATCAAGAGCGGTGGCGAAACCCAGCAGGTGACGCTGAAGCCGTCCGCCGGCACCGAGGCCGGGGGGACGATCGAGCTGCACCTGGACACGGGTGTGGGACAGGTGGAGGTGGCCCGTGCGGCGTCATGAGTTCCAGCCCGGGCGGCTGCTGGCCGGCCTGGTCTTGGTCGCCGCGGGCGTGCTGTACCTGCTCGATGCGACCGGGGAGGCGGACCTGCCGTGGTTCCTGGTCATCCCGATGACCATGGGCGGGCTCGGCCTTGCCGCGCTGGTGGGGCTGGTGACCTACGCGGTCCGCCGGGACCGGCGCGACCGGATCAGCGAGTCCAGCGACAGGTAGGGCGCACCGGCCAGGATCATCGGGATCCAGGCCATCAGGTAGATCAGGTCGTTGCCGTAGTAGTACGGGGACACCTGCCAGGACACCGTGAGCCACAGGCTGAGCGAGATCAGCGCTCCGCCGGTGGCCGCGATCCGGGTCAGCAGGCCGGCCAGGACGCCCAGGCCGACCAGGAGCTCACCGATGGCCAGCACCACGGCGAAGCCGACGGGCGACAGCAGGGCCCAGTCCACCAGGGCGGGGATCGCGGAGGTGTCGCGCACGCCGTGCATCAGCTCGCCGATGGAGCCGGGGCCGGAGACGGACAGGAACGCGGAGTCGGTCAGCTTGTCCAGGCCCGCGTAGACGAAGGTCACGCCGAGGAAGATCCGCAGCGGCAGCAGGGCGTAGCGGGCGGCCCGTTCCCGTAGTCCGGGCCGGGCGGCGGAAGGGACGTCAGTTCGGGTCACGCCCCATGTGTACCCCGTTCATTCGGCCACGTCGATGGTGCAGCGGTTGGATTCCACTCCTGCGGCCGTGACCACTTGGACCTCGACGCGCCCGGGTTCCACTTCCGCCGGGACCGGCACGGTCAGGACCGAGTCCGAGGGGTTGGTGAACCCGCCCGCGACGGGCACCAGCGGCACGTGCACGTGGACCGCCCCGACGCGTACGACCAGCCGGGCCAGCATCTCCGGCGTCTGCGCCCCCGGCGGCACGAAGCCCACGCCGCGGATCTCGATGTCGTCGCCGGGCCGGACGGCCGCGTCGAGGTCGCCGGGCTCCCGTCTGCGGACCACCGACAGCACGAGCGGACGGGTCACCTCCGCGAACTTCGCCGCCAGGTACACCGTCGCCGACAGGGCCACCAGCATGGCCAGCGCCCACGGGAGCCGCGGCAGCCGGTCCGGGAACCGGGCCAACGACACCGCTGCGAAGGCCAGCACCACCGTGGAGACCAGGATGTACTGCGCGTCCGGGAAGCTCCCGCGGCCCGCGTCGTCCGTGAGCAGGTCGACCCCGCGCGGCCGGTCCGCCGGCAGCTTCTGCATCCGCTGGCCCATGATCCGTACGGTGACCACGCGGCGTACCAGCACCGCGACGGCCGAGGTCAGCGCGACCACCGCGAGCAGCGGCAGCGCCCGTCCCAGCGCCAGCCCGGCGTACAGGGCCTGTCGTTCCGGGCCGGGCGACGAGGCCGCCAGCCGCAGCGCGGGCAGCAGCGCGGCGAACGCCGTCAGCACCACCCACGCGCACGGAACCGCCTTCGAGGTGGACAGCCGGTTGTCCTCCCCGACCAGTGGGGCGAGCAGCCCGCCGCGCACCGACTGGGCGCGGGCGGCGACCGTGAGCAGCCCGGCCAGGACCACCGCCGCGAGCAGCCCGGCGGTGCGCGCCGTGGACCAGCCGGTGCCCAGCGCGGTGCCGACCTGTACCAGCAGCAGCACCCCGGCGGCGATCCACACGGCGAGGACGGCCCGCCGCGAGAACAGGTACAGCCAGGAGTTGCCGGCTTCCCGGCTGCGGTCGGCGACGGTGCGGGCGGACAGGGTCAGTTCGTCGGAGACCCACTGCCGGGAGGCTCCGGCGGACCGGGCCACCGCGGCCGGCAGCCCCTGGCCGGCGGCGAACTCGTCGCGCTTCTCGGTGAACGCGGCGACCGCGCGCCGGTGCCCCTCCTGGGCGCCGTGCGGGCAGTCGTCACAGGTGCAGGCGCCGCCGTGGGTGCTTCGGGACATCTCTTGGACAGCCACGTGCGTGCCGCCTCTCTGAACTACGGTGCAATGCCAGCGAATTGTGCACCACTGCGGCAGTGCTCCGGATTGCGCACGATGTCAGAGCAGGTGATTAACCGTTCATGATGTTGACGTCACCCGCCCGGCCCAGTCCCGTCAGGGGGCGACGGTCTGCCACAGGGGCTGGTAGCTGACCCAGGCGGCGAGATCCGTGCCGAAACGCTCCCGCGCGGCGAGCGCGCTACGGTGCTCGATCGGTACCGGCTTCCCGGCGGCCCGGGCGATCAGCTGCACCTGCGCGGCGCGTTCCGCCGCGATGAACCACCAGGCCGCCGCGTCCACGGAGTTCCCCACCGTCAGCAGCCCGCGGTTGCGCAGGACCAGCGCCTTGTACGGGCCGAGGGCGCGGGCGATCCGGTCGGCGTCCGCCGGACCGGCGAAACCGTCCAGGAGCGCGTGGTCCTCGAAGAAGGCACAGGCCTCCTCGGTGATCGGGGCGAGCAGTTCGCCGAGCGCTGCCAGCGCCCTGCCGTACGGGGCGTGCGTGTGCACCACCGCGACCGCATCGGGGCGGGCCCGGTGCACGGCGGCGTGCACGGCGAAGGCCAGTTCGTTGACGCGCCGGTCGCCCTGGAGGACGCGCCCGTCGCCGTCGACGAGCAGCAGGTCGTCGGCGGTGAGTGCGGACAGGGCCTGGCCGAAGGGGTTGGTCCAGTAGCAGTCCCGGAACTCGGGGTCGCGCGTGCTGGCGTGCCCGGCGACGCCCTCCTCGTACCCGAGCCGCCCGAACAGCCGCAGCGCTCCGGCGAGGCGTCCCTTGCGGTGGGCGCGCTCCACGTCCGGGTCGGTGTGCACGGGTGGCATCGGGAACCGCAGCCGGTCCACGGGTACGGGTACGGGCTGCTCGGCCATGGGCGCTCCTTCGACGGCTCGGCTCGCGGCGCAAGGTACCGGCGGCTCCCGAAACTGGCCATACCGACGGCGAAGCCGCCGCTCCCCGGGGGGAACGGCGGCTTCGTCACGGGCTGCGGGTGGGGACTACTCCCACTCGATGGTGCCCGGGGGCTTGCTCGTGCAGTCGAGGACGACGCGGTTCACGTCGGGCACCTCGTTGGTGATGCGGGTGGAGATCCGCGCGAGCACCTCGTACGGCATGCGCGTCCAGTCCGCGGTCATGGCGTCCTCGGAGGAGACGGGGCGCAGCACGATCGGGTGACCGTAGGTGCGGCCGTCGCCCTGGACGCCGACGCTGCGGACGTCCGCGAGCAGGACGACCGGGCACTGCCAGATCTCGCGGTCCAGGCCGGCCGCGGTCAGCTCGTGGCGGGCGATGGCGTCGGCCTCGCGGAGCAGGTCCAGGCGCTCCTTGGTGACCTCGCCGACGATGCGGATGCCGAGGCCGGGGCCCGGGAAGGGCTGGCGCTGGACGATCTCGTCCGGCAGGCCGAGCTCCTGGCCGACCATCCGGACCTCGTCCTTGAACAGCTGGCGCAGCGGCTCGACGAGCTCGAACTCGATGTCGTCGGGGAGGCCGCCGACGTTGTGGTGGGACTTGATGTTGGCGGTGCCGGTGCCGCCGCCGGACTCGACGACGTCCGGGTACAGGGTGCCCTGGACCAGGAAGGCCACCGCGGGGCCGTCCTCCTGGAGGATCTCCAGCTGGGCCTGCTCGAAGACGCGGATGAACTCGCGACCGATGATCTTCCGCTTGGTCTCCGGGTCGGAGACGCCGGCGAGCGCGGTCAGGAAGCGCTCCTGCGCGTCGACGACCTTCAGCTGTACGCCGGTGGCGGCGACGAAGTCCTTCTCGACCTGCTCGGTCTCGCCCTTGCGCATCAGGCCGTGGTCGACGTACACGCAGGTCAGCTGGGAGCCGATGGCCTTCTGGACGAGGGCCGCGGCGACCGCGGAGTCCACGCCGCCGGAGAGGCCGCAGATGGCGCGCTTGTCGCCGACCTGCTCGCGGATGGCCGCGACCTGCTCCTCGACGATGTTGCCGGTGGTCCAGGTGGGCTCCAGGCCGGCGCCGCGGTAGAGGAAGTGCTCCAGCACCAGCTGGCCGTGCGTGGAGTGCATCACCTCGGGGTGGTACTGCACGCCGTAGAGCTTCTTCTCGTCGTTCTCGAAGGCCGCGACCGGGACGACGTTCGTCGACGCGGTGACGGTGAAGCCCTCGGGAGCGGCGGAGCAGGCGTCGCCGTGGGACATCCACACCGACTGGTTCTCGGGGGTGCCCTCGAAGAGCGTGGAGCCGGCCTTGGAGACGGCGAGCGGCGTACGGCCGTACTCGCGGGCGCCGGTGTTGTCGACGGTGCCACCCAGGGTGGTCGCCATCAGCTGGAAGCCGTAGCACATGCCGAAGACGGGGACGCCGGACTCGAACAGGGCCAGGCCGTCGTCCAGGCGCGGGGCGCCCTCTTCGTAGACGGAGGACGGGCCGCCGGAGAGGATGATCGCCTTGGGGTTCTTGGCCAGCATCTCGGCCACGGGCATCGTGCTGGGCACGATCTCGCTGTAGACCCGGGCCTCGCGGACGCGGCGGGCGATGAGCTGGGCGTACTGGGCGCCGAAGTCGACGACGAGAACCGTGTCCGGGGCGCTGTCGTGGGCGGCGGAGGGTGCTTCTGGCACGGGGCGGCCTTCCGGCGGAAGAGGTGGCTGTTTTGTCGATTCTACCGGTGGCGCCGGCGGCGGGTTTGTCGCACCATCCGAGGCCCGCGTCACCCCGACCGTCTCACGATCCGAACCCGGTTGGCCGGGACGGGGGCGGGAGGCAATAATCCACACCGTGCGCAAGCAGCTGAGCTTCCTCTTTACCTATGGCACCGGCCGGTCCGGTCGCCATGGGTCCGTGTGATGCTCGCTTGAGCCACTGACTTCCCAGAGCGCCCCGGTCCGACAGGACCGGGGCGCTCTGGCGTTTCCGCTCCTGCCGGCAAGACCCACAGGAGTAAGAACATGACCGTGACGACCACCCCCGCGCAGCTGATCGCCGAGTCCCGCGAGCGCATCGACGCCATCGACGACCGGATCATCGGCCTGATCCAGGAACGGATGGCCGTGTCGGCCGTCATCCAGGAGGCCCGGATCGCCTCGGGCGGCCGCCGGGTGCACCTCTCGCGCGAGATGGAGGTGCTCGCGCACTGGAACGACGCCCTCGGGAAGCCGGGGACCACGCTCGCCATGACCCTGCTGGAGCTGTGCCGCGGCCGCGTCTGAGGCGTCCGGCGCCGCCTGCCCGGCCGCCGGTCTGACGCCCGTTCGTCACTCGTCCGGACCCGTGACCGGCCCCGGCGGTCTTCGTTGGTGTGGATGGCCGCGTCAGCCAGGCGCGGGACCGCAGCACCACGCGTGGCTCCGCCGGAGCGATGAGACGTACGGCCCTCCGGAACGTGCGTCGTGGGACCTCGCTCCTTCGTGTGACCGGACGGCAGGGGACAGCAGCCCGGTCACCCCGGGAAAAGGACGGCCGGCCGGGGGGACGCCCCCGGCCGGCCGTTCCGCGTTCCTTCGGGCTACGCGTGCTTGCCGGAGCGGCGGCGCGCCCCCACGTACAGCGCACCGCCGACGACCACGGCACCCAGCGCGCCCAGCGCGATCGGGCCGACGGAGCTGCCGGTCGAGGCCAGGTTGCCGCCCGTGCCGCCGGCGGCGGAGACGGACGAGGACGCGCTCGCCGACACCGACGCCGAGACCGAGGCGGACGGGGACGGCGAGGTGGAGGCCGAGGTGGACGGGCTCGCGCTCGCGCCGGCCTTGACGTCGACCACGAACGCGGCCGTGTTGTTGCCCGCGACCGGGTCGACGGCGTGCAGCTTGGTACCGGCCGCGGCCGGCTCGCCGACGGTGACCGAGCCCTTGGCGTTCGCGACCGCCTTCTCGATCTTCATGACGAACTTGTGGGTGTACGGCTCGTGGACGTCCGCGAAGGTCCCGCCGTCGCAGAAGTAGCGCGGCGCACCCAGGCGCTCCGTACGGGCGCTGCCGTCGGCGTTGACCGCACGGCAGTTCGCGGGCGCGTCCGTGACCTGCACGCCGGCCGGCATCACGATGTCGGTGCGGGCCACGCTCTCACCGGACCGCACGTAGTTGATCACGGCCGGGCCCTTGTTGCGGAAGCCGAGGTCGGCCACGACCGTGTCGCCGACCTTGCCGGCGGGCGAGGCGGTGACCGCCTCGAAATCGGCCGTGGTGCCCTTGGCGGTGAAGTCGAACGAGCGCCCGTTGTCGCCCGGGTTCAGGTCGGTGTCCCCGGTCCCGCTCACGGCCGCCGGGTCCAGGTGGGAGTCCGAGACCGGCACGGCCGCCGACGCCTTGACCAGCATCAGCTTCTTGCCGGTGGCCGCCTTGGCCGCCGGCGCGTCCTTGCGCGGCGCCGGGTCGGGCACGACCCCGTACCGCAGCGAGTCGCGGTAGGCCCGCTCGGTCGTCTTGAGGTGCAGCGGGGAGTCCGGCGACAGCTGGTACGACTCACCCGGCAGGAACTCGCCCTCGACGAGGCACACCGTGGTGGCGCCCATGCTGCCGTGGTCCTGGCTGCTGCAGTTGTCGTAGGTCTCCGCCGGCGCCAGGCCGGCCGTGGCGTCCAGCTCCAGCGCCACCGACTTGGCGGGCAGGGTGCCCCGGTTCGCGAAGGCGAGCGGCAGGTCCTGCTGCTCGCCGGCGGTCACCTCCGCCTTGGGCTTCAGTTCCCCCATGTGCAGGTCGGGGCCGCCGACGGTGACCTTGGTGGTGACGGGCGTGACGGTCGCCCCGGCCACCGCGGCCTTGACCGCGATCTCGCCGCTCCCACCGTTCTTGCTGCCCTGGGCGGCGGAGACGAGCAGGTCGAAGCTGTTGCCGGGCCCGACGGAAAGGCCCTGCTGCTTGCAGACGATCGCGGTGGCGCTCGTCGTGCAGTGCGGCCTGGGCTTGGCCGGATCGAGTCGGACGGATGCCAACCCGGCGACCTTGGTCAGGTCGACGGTGACGGTGAACTCGCCGGGGAAGCCGTTTCCGGGGCCCACGTAGTTCAGGTCGTAGCGGAGGCTCCGCTCCTTCGAGGCGCCCGAGTCCGGGGAGGGCTGGAGCACCTGGGCGGAGGGCCCGCTGAGCGGGAAGGCGGGTTCCGCGGCGAGCGCGGGGGCGGCCGCGCCGAGGCTCAGTGTCGCCAACCCCGTAGCCGCCAAAAGGGAGATGCGCTTGTCCATGAAGATCGAGACCGCCGAGGCCGGGCCACAGTTGCCCTCTTCGAAGGGTGACGGGCATCACATGCAACCATCCGGACTGATCACCTGTCACTTAGGTGCACGGCGGCGGGTTCTGCGCTCGGAGGGGGAGCGCAGACCCCGCCGCCGGTACACGTGTCACGCGGTCACGGCTTCTTCGGAACCTCCGGCACCGGCAGCAGCGGCAGCCGCAGCGCGCCGAACGCCTCCTTCGGAACCACCGGACGGACGGGCTCCACCGCTGCCAGGCGCGCGTAGGCCGCACCCTGATCCGGCCTCGGGTCCTGCTCGCCCTTGTTCGGCCAGTACGACATCGCCCGCTCCGCCTGCGCCGTGATCGTCAGCGACGGGTTCACCCCGAGGTTCGCGGAGACCGCCGAGCCGTCGACCACCGAGATGCCCGGGTGCCCGTACAGCCGGTGGTACGGGTCCACCACGCCCTGCTCGGCGGAGGCGCCGATCGGGCAGCCGCCGAGGAAGTGCGCGGTGAGCGGGGTGCCCATCAGCTCGCCGATGTTGCTGCCGGCGAAGCCGTTGATCTCCTCGGCCAGCAGGGTGGCCGCCTCGGTGGCCTCCTTGATCTGCACCGGGTTCGGGGCGCCGTGCCCCTGGCGGGCGGTGAGCAGGCCCTTGCCGAGGCCGCCGGGCTTGCGGTACGTCGTCAGCGAGTTGTCCAGCGACTGCATGACGAGCCCGATGATCGTGCGCTCCGACCAGCGCCGGTTGGACAGCGAGCGGGCCAGCTGCACCGGGTGCTTCGCGGTCCGGGCGAACCAGGCCCGCACCCGGTTCTTTCCGTACGGCACCTGGAGGACGGTCATGAACCCCATGGCGTTGGAGCCCTTGCCGTAGCGGACGGGCTCGATGTGGGTGTCGGCGTCGGGGTGCACGGACGAGGTGATCGCGACGCCCCGCGTGAAGTCGGCGCGCGGTTCCCCGGCGGGGCCCGCGCCGCGGCGCCTGCGGTAGCGGCGGTCGTCGGTCTGCGCACCGACCAGGCCCTCCGAGTTGGTCCGGGTCAGCTCGCCGAGCCGGTCCGAGATCCGCGGGAGCAGCCCGTTGTCCTTCATCGTGTGCAGCAGCGTCTGGGTGCCGTACGTGCCCGCCGCGACGACCACGTGCCGGGCGCGCAGCTCCTTGGCGATGCCCCGGCGGCGGGCATCGGTGGGGACGGTGCGGATCCGGTAGCCGCCCTCGGGGTGCTCGGCGAGCGCGGTGACGGTGGTCATCGGGTGGATGACGGCGCCGGCGCGCTCGGCGAGGTGCAGGTAGTTCTCGTTGAGGGTGTTCTTCGCGCCGTGCCGGCAGCCGGTCATGCACTCGCCGCACTCGGTGCACGCCTTGCGGGCGGGTCCGGCACCTCCGAAGTACGGGTCGGGGACCTCCTGGCCGGGGCGGGCCCCGCAGCCGCCCTCGGCGTCCGCGCCGTCGCCGAAGAAGACGCCGACCGGGGCCATGTGGAAGGAGTCCCCCACGCCCATCTTCTCGGCGGCGGCCTTCAGGTGGACGTCGGAGGGGGTCATCGTCGGATTGAGGCGTACGCCGAGCATCCGCTTGGCCTGGTCGTAGTACGGGGCGAGCTCCTCGCGCCAGTCGGTGATGGAAGCCCACTGCCGGTCCTCGAAGAAGGCCGCGGGCGGCACGTACAGGGTGTTGGCGTAGTTGAGCGAGCCGCCGCCCACTCCGGCGCCGGCGAGGACCATCACGTTGCCGAGCAGGTGGATGCGCTGGATGCCGTACAGCCCCAGCGCCGGGGCCCACAGGTAGTTCCGCAGGTCCCAGCTGTTCCTCGGCAGGCTCTCGCGGGTGAACCGGCGCCCGGCCTCCAGGACGCCGACCCGGTACCCCTTCTCGGTCAGCCGCAGTGCCGAGACCGACCCTCCGAAGCCCGATCCGATGACGATGACGTCGTAGTCGTACGACTCAGACACGGTGCTGCCCCTTAGCGGAGTCGGAGGGCCTTCATGACCTTGAGGCTGCGGGTCATGAACGCCGCGTACTTCTCGTCGTCCATGCCCAGCGAGGGCGCCATCGGGAGCAGCCGCTGGTGGGCCACGGTCTGCGCCTCGGTGTACTTGAGGATGCCCTCGGAACCGTGGCGGCGGCCGAGCCCGGAGTCCTTCATGCCGCCCATGGGCGCCTGGGCGCTGCCGTAGGCGGGGGCGTAGCCCTCGTTGATGTTGACGGTGCCGGTGCGCAGGCGGGCGGCGACGGCGTGGCCGCGGCGGGCGTCCTTGGTCCAGACGCTGGAGTTGAGCCCGTACGCGGTGGAGTTGGCCTGTGCGACGGCCTCGTCCTCGTCGGTGAACCGGTAGATCGAGACGACCGGGCCGAAGGTCTCCTCGCCGCAGACCGCCATCGGCGCCTCGACGCCGTCGAGGATCGTGGGCTCGTAGAAGAGCGGGCCGATGTCGGGGCGGGCGGTACCGCCCGCGACGAGGGTGGCGCCCTTGGCGACGGCCTCGTCGACGTGCCGCTGTACGGTCTCCAGCTGGCGCTCGCCGACCAGCGAGCCCATGTCCGCGCCGTACGCGAGGGACGCGCCGAGCCGCATGGCCTTCGTACGGGCGGCGAAGCGCTCGACGAACGCGTCGGCGACGGAGGCGTGGACGTAGAGCCGCTCGATGGAGATGCACAGCTGGCCCGCGGAGGAGAAGCAGGCGCGGACGGCGCCCGCGGCGGCCTTCTCCACGTCGGCGTCGTGCAGGACGAGCATGGCGTTCTTGCCGCCGAGTTCGAGGGAGACCCCGACCAGGCGGGCGGCGGCGCCCCGGGCGACCTCGCGGCCGGTCCGCGTGGAGCCGGTGAAGGAGACGTAGTCGGCGTGCCGGACCACCTCGGGGCCGACGACGGGTCCCTCGCCGAGGACGATCTGGAAGACCTCGGCGGGCAGTCCGGCCTCGATCAGCAGGTCACGGGCCCACAGGGCGGTGAGCGCGGTCTCGGTGTCGGGCTTCATCACGACGGCGTTGCCGGCCACGAAGGCGGGCAGCGCGTCACCGACGGACAGTTCGAGGGGGTAGTTCCAGGGGGCGATCTGGCCGACGACCCCGCGCGGCTGGCGCAGCTCGGTGACCTTGGTGAGGGTGGGCATGGCGCCCGTGTGGCCCTTGGGGCGCAGGTACCCGGGGGCCTTGCGGCCGTAGTGGCGGGAGGCGACGGCTACGGCCTGGACCTCCTCGTGGGCGTGCAGGCGGGCCTTGCCGGTCTCCAGCTGGATGAGGTCGAGCACCTCGGCCTGCCGGGCCAGGACCAGGTCGTGGAACCGGAGCAGCACGGCGGCCCGCTTGCGTACGGGGACGGCGGCCCAGGCGCCCTGGGCGGCGCGGGCCCGTTCGAAGGCCTCGGCGACGTCTTCGGGGGTGGCCTCGGGGAGGTCCGCCAGCTTGGCCCCGGTGAAGGGGGTGTGGTTGGCGGTCCGGCCGGAGCCGATCACTCCGCGGGTGAGCCGGGTGACCAGGTCGGGGGTCACCACGTCGGCTGCGGTGCGGGCACCGGCCGGGGCGGCGGCGACCGGGTTGGTGGGCTGCGGTGCGCTGCGGAGGGGGGCCGGGGCCTGCGAGTCCGTCATGGCGGTGAGCGTATTCCGCCCGCGGGGCTTTGGGTACCCGTCGGTAACCGGATTTTGTCATTTCCGCCAGCGATCGCTGGCAGGATGGCCGGCAAGCCCCGCGGCGAGCCGCTCCCCGGGGCCGGGTCAGCCCTTCTTGGGGGGCGGGGCCCAGCCGCTCAGCACGTTGTCGAACTGGGCACGGGTGGTCTGCCAGTCGGCCGCGGGACCCGACATGTACACCGCGTACTCGGTGCCGTCCGGGGCGATGTACATCTGCTCGATGGCCCGGCGCGGCCCGGCGTGCGCCCCCTTCTCGGTCCAGGTGAAGTCCCACAGGGCGGCGCGGGTGCTGTCCTGGAAGGTGTTCTGGTTCAGCTTCTGCCGCTTGTAGTCCGTCCGCTGCTTGAGCTGCTTCTCCAGGTCGAGCAGGTGCATGTACGGGTTGTCGTAGTCCGGCGTCGCGTCGGAGGCGATCCGGATGAAGTGCTTCCCGTTGTCCGGGGTGTAGTCGATCTGGTCGCCGTCCATCTGGCGCTTCCAGCCGTCCGGAACGAACAGCGTGAAGCCCGCCGGGTCGGTGACCTCGCTGTAGCCGGCCGGAGGGGCGGCGTCATCGCCGCCCTGCTGGTCGGGGGCGCTCGCGTTCTTGTCGGAGCCGTCGCCCGCGCCCCCTTCGCCGTCCCCGGTGAACTTCAGCACGCCGAAGACGGCACCGCCGCCCACCAGCGCCGCCACGAGGGCCACGGCCGCGGCCCGCTTGATGCGGCCGCCGCCCGTCGCCGGACTCCCCGCCGGGGGGACCGGCCCGGGCTGTTCGGGCAGGGCCGCCGTACGCGCCGCATCGGGTGCCGACGGCGTCCTCGCGGCAGACTCGGCCTGCGCCCGCGGGTCGGTGCCCGCGGTGTCGGGCTCCTGGGCGTCGGCGAGTTCCTGCGGAGTGACCGCGCGCGTGGGCACGTACGCCTGCGCCGCCTTCGGCGCCCGCCCCTCCATCGCCTCGATCAGCATCCGCTCGGTCTCCTGCGCCGACGGCCGCTCGGCCGGGTCCTTGCGCAGCAGGGCCGTGATGACCGGTCCCAGGACGCCCGACTGCCGCAGCGCCGGCGGCTCGTCGTTGACCACGGCCTGGAGGCTGGAGATGGGCGAGGTCCGACGGAACGGCGAACGCGCCTCGACGGCCGTGTACAGGGTCGCGCCCAGCGACCACAGGTCGGAGGCCGTGCCCGGGGTCCCGCCGGTGACCCGCTCCGGGGCCAGGTAGTCGATGGAGCCGACGATCTCGCCGGTCCGCGTGATGGAGGAGTCGCCCTCGATCGCGGCGATCCCGAAGTCCGTGAGCAGGACCCGGCCGTCCTTGGCGAGCAGCACGTTGCCCGGCTTGACGTCCCGGTGCAGGACACCGACCGCGTGCGCGGCGCGCAGTGCTCCCAGTACGTGCAGGCCGATCCGGGCCGCCTCGGCCGGCTCGATCCGGCCGGCCGCCTTAGCGGCCTCCGCGAGGGAGGGCCCGTCGATGTACTCCATGACGATCCACGGCCGGTCGTCGTGCTCCAGCACGTCGTGGACCACCACGACCGCCGGGTGCTGGATCCGGGCCGCGGCCCGGGCCTCCTTCTGGGTCCGGGCGTGCAGCACCTCCCGGTCGGCCTGGGCCACGTACAGACCCGCCGTCAGTTCCTTGACGGCGACGGTCCTGTGCAGCAGCTCGTCATGCGCGCGCCACACCTTGCCCATGCCGCCGCTGCCGATGGGCTCCACGAGCCGGTACCGGCCAGCGAGCACCGCGCCCGCACCTGTCTGCTGTTCCACGAAACCCCGCCACTCTGTGCACTTCGGGCCAGATTACGGAGCGCTCGGGGCTCCCGGAACCGTGAAGGCGCGGTTCCGGTAGCACTGTGACGCAATCGCCGTACTGATTGCCCGTCACCCGCCCGCGCGGTAACTCGCCGTGGCCTTTTCGAAGACTTCGGTGACCTTACCTTCCCCGTCCTGGGGACCCGTGACCATGACGACGTGGTAGCTGCCGCCGAGCGCCACCACGAAGTTCCGGGCGACGACGCTGCGGCCGTTGCCGTCGATCCACGTGTAGCGGCCGGTGACACGGAGCTGCTGACCGACCTTCGTCGTCTTGACGTCGCCGCCGCTGGCCCAGGTGGAGGACCGGTACGGAGCCAGCTCGGGCTCCTTGTCCTTCTGGTACGTCGCCGGGTCCGGATTGCCGTCCACCTTGTCCCGGCCGGGAACGACCGTCAGGACGTACTCCCCGTCGGTGTAGCGGACCTGCCCTGCCTCGTTGATCCCGCGCCGCTCCCAGCCGCCCGGAACGGCGATCTCGAAGTGCTCGGGGTCCTGCTGGGTGGTGTAACCGGCGGGCGCGGGCCCGGGAGCGGGCGCCGACTGGGGCGTCTGCGACGCCTGCGGCGTCCGGCTCGGCTTGGCCGAAGGCGACGGGGAGGCGGAGGGCTGCGCCACGGGGGACTCGGCGACGGCACCCTGACCCTGCTCCCCGGCCCGGGGCAGGAAGAGCAGCGCGTACGCCACCGCCCCCGCGAGCAGGGCGAGTACGCCGACGAGCAGGTTCCGCCCGAGGGAACGCGGCTTGCGGGAAGGGGCGGTACTGCGGTGACGGCCGTGCAGGTCGCCCCGTCGGCGTACGACGGGCAGCCGCGCGGGATCCGGCTCCGGCAGCGGGAGCGCCGCGAGGCCGACGCCACCGTCCGGTTCGGGGGCGGACCGCACGAGCGAACGCAGCCAGCCGCGGAGCTCCTCGAAGTCGGGGCGCTCGGTGGGGTCCTGGCGCAGCAACGACTCCACGATCGGGCGCAGCGGCCCGCACTCCTCGGCGAAGGCCGGGGGCTCGGCGCACACCATGTCGACGAGCTCGGTGACGCTGTCCTCGGGGTAGGGGGCATGGCCCTGCACGGCCCGGTAGAGCAGCGCGCCGAGCCCCCAGAGGTCGGTGGTGGGCCCGACGGGCGCGGCCAACTGCCAGGGCCCCGCGACGGACCCGGCCTGCTCGGGAGCCCACCGCTCGGTGACGGCCCCGACGACGGCCATCCGCGTCTGCCGGGCCCGCTCGGCATCCAACCCGCTCCGGATCCCCCCTTCGCCCCAACCCCGGCCCGCGGCCTCGGCGTGCGGCACGGACGGGCCGGGGTAGCCGGAAGAGCCGGGGCGCAGGTGCGAGGTCGCGGCCGGGCCCTCGACCTCGCTCCCCGGCAACACGGCCTGCCCGGGCCGGGGACGGTCGGGGCGGAGTTCGGCGGCCGACCGGGCGGGCCGGGCGGGCCGGGTCTGGCCGTCCGGGTCCTCGGAGGGCAAGTAGGAGGCCATGGTCGGCCGCGGAACCGGGGTCGGGTCGTGGGAGCCGCGCGGCGTCCGGTAGGCGGTCGGGGCCGGGGCTTCGGCCTGGTGGTACCCCTCGGGCAGGGCGAGTTGCGCGGGCAGCGCGGGGCGCACCGGCGCCGGGGCGGGCGTCGCCCCGGGCTCCTGTTCCTGCTCCGGCTCCGGCTCCGGCTCCGGCTCCGGCTCCGGCTCCGGCTCCGGCTCCAGCGACGACTCCGGCGAGGGCTCCGGCTCCAGCGACGACTCCGGCTCCGGCTCCGGCTCCGGCTCCAGCGACGACTCCGGCGAGGGCTGCCCGGCGGCCGGCAGCGCGGGCTGCCGGCGCGGGGTGGCCCCGTGCCAGGGCGCCTTCGTCCCGTTCTCCGGGCCCCCGTACGGGTACGAGTACCCCTGCGGGAGGTTCGACCCCTGCGGCCTCGGCTCCGGCGCGGGCTCGGAGCCGCCCTTGCGCTGTTCCGTGACCCGTGCGACGGCGGCCTGCGCCCCGGCCCGGTACGCGGCGATGGCCCCGGCCCGGGCGGCCGCCTTGAGTTCGGGTCGCTCCCCCGCGGCCCCGGGGGTGATGTGATCGGAGTACCGCGGCCCGGTGTCGTACCCGGGCGCCACGAGCGGCGCGTACCCGGCCTGCGCACCGGGCTGCGGCCCCCGTACGGCGAGCCCCGTACCGGCCGCACCGTCTTCGGCCTGCAGTTCCACACCTGCCTGCGCGGCCGGGACCGAACCGCCCTCCGGGTCGGCTCCCGCACCGGGCGTCACGGCCCACTCCTCGACCCCACCATGGTTCAGCCCAACGGGGGGTGCACCATTGCCCGGACCACCGCCCGACGCGTGCGCACCCGGCGCCGTCGCGGGCGGCGTGCTCCGGACCACGGCTGCGCCAACGCCCGGCGCGCCCCGGCCCGGGGCGTCGTCCGAGGCGGGAGCGGACTCCGGGGGGACCGGGTCGTAGCCGCAGAGGGCGTCTTCGGCGGCGCCCGCCGCCAACCCCGTCAGGACGACCCGTCCGTCATCGCATACCAACACGGTCCGGGCCGTGATGTTCCGGTGCGTCCAGCCGTGCGCGTGCAGCACCCGCAGTGCGGTCAGTACGTCCGCGGCGACCTCCGCCGCCCGGTACGGGCTCAGCGGTTCGTCGGCGATCAGTGCCGCCAGCGGACGCGCCGGCACCAACTCGCTCACTATCCACAGCGACCCGCCCTCGGCGAACACGTCGAAGACCTGGTCCAGCCGCGGATGGTCGGGCACGGACGCGGCCGCCTGCGCGGCGGCGATGGCGCGGCGCACGGCCGGGAGGTCCCCCGCCGAACGGCGCCCCGCGGGACGGAGCGCCTGCCCGGGGGCTTCGTCGAGCAGCTCGGCATCCACGATCTCCGGTAACGGCACCTGCCGTACCAGGACTTCCTGCCCGCTGCGCGTGTCGAAGGCGCGGGTCTCGACCAGCTCGTACTCGTCCGACGGCGGTAGCGGCAGACGGTAGCGGTCGGCCAGGATCCGGCCCGCGTAGTCCTCCACTTCGCCTCCCCCGAGTGCCGGGGCGCACGTCCCCCATGGCCCCACTGCCACGATACGTCGCGCAGGGCGCCCGCGTCCCGGGCCTGGGAAGGCTCGTGGGTCCAGTGGCCGTCAGTCCGGCGGACCGTCAGCCCGGTGGCCCGTCAGCCCAGCGGCTGGAAGGTCTGGAACGCCGTGTTGCGCATCGTCGTGCACTCCGGGCCGTCCCACTGGTCCGCCGCGCAGCTGATCATGATGGCGTAGCCGCGCTTCGCGTCGACCTTGAAGCCGCGGTTGAGGACCCGGACCTTGATGCCCTTCTGTTCCCGCTCGAACTCCCAGTCGGCGACGGTCGGGTAGCCGTTGTACTCCGTCGAGTCGATGCGGATCGTGCGGTAGTTCGTGCTGGAGCTCGCCACTCCCGCGACGGCCGCGGCCCACGCCGCGCGGGCGTCGTTGCCGGGGCTGTCGGTGTAGTCGACCTGAATGCGCGGAAAGCCGCCGTCGCGGCTGTATATCGCGCCGGAGTTCTCGCCGGCTATGCCCGTCACCTTGAAGCCCGAGGGCATCGCCATCGAGAAGTGGAACCCCGGGTCGGTCACCTTCGTGTAGCCGTCGGGGAGCCCGGCTCCCGGGCCGCCCGTGGTGGAGCCCTGGCCCTGGCCTTGGCCCTGGCTCTGCCCCTGCGTCTGACCCTGGGCCTGCTGCCCGCCCGGGGACTGCCCCTGGCTCGGCTCGGTACCGCCGGAGCCGGTGCCGGTGCCGGCGGTCGCGCTGGTGCCTGCGCCCTTGCCCGCGGTGGCGTTGGTCTCGCCCGTCTTGGCGGACGCGCCGGGGTCGGGGCTGCCGGAAACCTTCGTGCCCGGACCGCCCTTGCCCTCGTCCTTCTTCGTGACCGGGTCGTCACCGCTGAACATGTAGGCGATCAGCGAACCGATGACGGCGAGCGCGACGACCACACCGGCTATCGCGAGGGCGATGGTGCGGCGGGACATGACGTCGGTGAGCGGCGCCGCGACCGGCGAGGTCCTGCCCGGGGCGGGCGCCGGGGGCTCGGCCGCCGAGACCGCGGGCGCCGCCGCTGCGGCCGCCGCGGCCTTGCGGGCCGCCTTCAGCGCCGCGCGGGCGCGGTCGCGCTGTTCGCGTTCCTGCCGCTCGCGTTCCTTCTTCTCCGCCTTTTCGGCGGCCTTTTCGGCAGCGGCCTTGGCCGCCGCCTCCTTGGCGTCGACCAGCGAGATCTGCCGGGTCTCTTCGACGGCCGGCGGGAGGAGCGGGGCGGGCGCCGGCTCCGGCGCGTTGATGACGGCGGTGAGCATCGCCCGGGCGCGCTCCTCGTCGAGGCGGCGGGCCGGGTCCTTGGCCAGCAGGCCGTAGATGACCTCGGTCAGCGGGCCCGCGTTCTTGGGCGGGTCCACCGGCTCGGTCATGACGGCGGTGAGGGTGGCGAGGGCGGACCCCTTGTCGTACGGGGGCACGCCCTCGACGGCGGCGTAGAGCAGTCCGCCGAGGGACCACATGTCGGCGGGCGGGCCCGGCTTCTGACCGCGGGCGCGCTCGGGGGAGATGTACGAGGGGGCGCCGACGAGCATGCCGGTGGAGGTGACGGAGGGGTCGCCCTCCACCTGGGCGATGCCGAAGTCGGTGAGGACGACGCGGCCGGTGCCGGCGATGAGCACGTTGGACGGCTTCACGTCCCGGTGCAGGATGCCCTGTCCGTGCGCTGCGCGGAGCACGTCGAGGACGGCGAGACCGACCTCGGCGGCGCGGTGGGGGGTCAGCGGGCCCTGTTCACGGATGAACTCGGCGAGCGAGGGGCCCTCGATGAGCTCCATGACGATCCAGGGGCGGCCGTCCTCGTCCACGACGTCGAAGACGGTGACGGCGCCGCCGCTGCGGATCCGGGCGATCGCCTTGGCCTCGCGGAGGGTCCGGGTGATGAGGCGGCGCTTCTCGTCCTCGTCGACGCCGGTGCTGAAACGGAGTTCCTTGACGGCGACCGTCCGGCCGAGGGTCTCGTCCTCGGCACGCCAGACGGTGCCCATGCCGCCCTTGCCGAGGACTCCGCGCAGCCGGTAGCGGCGCGCGAGCAGCCGTCCCTCGTCCTGCCCCTCCTCGGCGGCCTTGGCGGCCGCGGCCTTGACGGCGGCCGCAACGGCATCGGCCTTCTCGACGACGGAATTCCCCGCAGGCTTGGCCGTATCGGCCTTCTTCGCGCCCTCGGCGGCAGCCGGAGACTTCGTCAGGTCGGCCTTCGCCGCAGGCGAGTCGGCAGGCTTCGCACCCTCAGCGGCACCAGCCGCAGGCTTGCCCAGGTCCGGCTTCGCACCCTCAGCGGCACCAGCCGCAGGCTTGCCCAGGTCCGGCTTCGCACCCTCAGCGGCACCAGCCGCAGGCTTGCCCAGGTCCGGCTTCGCACCCTCGGCGGCAGCCGGAGGCTTCGTCAGGTCGGCCTTCGCCGCAGGCGTGCCGGCAGGCTTCGCGCCCTCGGCGGCAGCCGCGGGTTCCTCGTCCGCCGGCTCGGCGGACAAGGCCGGCTCCGCCGCAGGCGGTACTGCAGGCTTCGCCGCAGGCGACTCCGGCTTCGCCGACACGGGCTTCGCCCGGTCCTGCTTCGCCGCAGGCGACTCGGTGTGCTCCGGCTTCGACATGCGTCCCCTCTGCGATCGCTGCTCCGGCAGCCCCCGGGGTCCCCGGTGGCCCGCTCCGGAAGAACCCGTGCGGTAACCCGCCCCGGCAGAACCCTCATTGTTCCTCACTCCGCAACGGACGGGCGCCCCGGGTCCGCGGTTCCCCCCTCCGCATCCCGGAGTTACAACGGAACGATGTCGGGAGCCCCCAACCGCGCCGCATCTGCGGTCTGGTCGTCAGGCTGGCGCTGCGATTCCCGTTCCGCTTGAACCCGCTTCTCGTAGTGTTCCACTTCCTTCTCGATCTGCTGCTTGTCCCACCCCAGGACCGGCGCCATCAGCTCCGCGCATTCCCGCGCCGACCGCGTCCCCCGGTCGAACGTCTCGATCGAGATCCGGGTCCGCCGCGTCAGTACGTCGTCGAGGTGCCGCGCTCCCTCGTGCGAGGCGGCGTACACCACTTCGGCCCGCAGGTAGTCCTCCGCCCCGCCCAGCGGCTGTGCCAGTCCGGGGTCCGCCGCGATCAGGTCCAGCAGTTCGTCGGTCATCGAGCCGTACCGGTTCAACAGGTGTTCGACCCGCACCACATGGAGGCCCGCCCGTGCCGCGATCCGGACCCGTCCATTCCACAACGCCCGGTACCCTTCGGCCCCCACCAGCGGTACGTCCTCGGTCACGCACTCCGCGACCCGCTGGTCCAGCCCGTGCACCGCTTCGTCGACCGCGTCCTTCGCCATGACCCGGTACGTCGTGTACTTGCCGCCCGCGACCACCACCAGCCCCGGCACGGGATGCGCCACGGTGTGCTCGCGCGACAGCTTGCTCGTCGCGTCGGATTCCCCGGCCAGCAACGGCCGCAGGCCCGCGTACACGCCCTGTACGTCGTCCCGCGTCAGCGGCACCGCCAGCACGGAGTTCACGTGCTCCAGCAGGTAGTCGATGTCCGCGCTCGACGCCGCCGGGTGCGCCTTGTCCAGGTCCCAGTCGGTGTCGGTCGTGCCCACGATCCAGTGCCGGCCCCACGGGATCACGAACAGCACCGACTTCTCGGTGCGCAGGATCAGCCCGGTCGAGGAGTGGATCCGGTCCTTGGGGACGACCAGGTGGATGCCCTTCGACGCCCGGACGTGGAACTGCCCGCGCTCCCCGATCAGCGCCTGCGTGTCGTCCGTCCACACCCCCGTCGCGTTCACCACCTGCCGCGCGCGGATCTCGTACTCGCCGCCGCCCTCGACGTCCTGCACGCGGGCCCCGACGACCCGCTCGCCCTCGCGCAGGAAGCCGACGACCCTCGCCCGGTTGGCGCAGTGCACCCCGTACGCCGCGGCCGTCCGAACCAACGTGGCCACGTACCGCGCATCGTCCATCTGGGCGTCGTAGTACTGGAGCGCCCCCACCAGCGCGTCCTTGCGCAGGGCCGGCGCGACCCGCAGGGCGCGCTTGCGCGACAGGTGCCGGTGCACCGGCAGGCCCCGCCCGTGCCCGCTGGACACCGACATCGCGTCGTACAGCGCGACGCCCGATCCGGCGTAGAACCGCTCCCAGCCCTTGTGCTGGAGCGGGTAGAGGAACGGCACGGGTTTCACCAGGTGCGGGGCCAGCCGCTCCAGGAGCAGGCCGCGCTCTTTGAGGGCCTCCCGCACGAGGGCGAAGTCGAGCATCTCCAGGTACCGCAGGCCGCCGTGGATGAGCTTGCTGGACCGGCTGGAGGTGCCGGAGGCCCAGTCGCGGGCTTCCACCAGCCCCGTCGAGAGGCCTCTGGTCGCGGCGTCGAGCGCGGTGCCCGCGCCGACCACGCCCGCACCCACCACGAGCACGTCCAGTTCCCGCTCGGCCATCCGGGCGAGTGCCTCTTCGCGCTGGACCGGCCCCAGTGTCGCTGTCCTCACGGCTGCCTCCCGTTGGTGCGGGTCATCCCCGCTCGGTGCGGTCGGGGCGGGTGATCCCGCTCACATCCCCCGCTCACGATTCTGACCCGCCGCACCCACATCAGCCACCGCCTGTGGACAACACAACGGTGACCTCTACCCCGTAATGCGACAGATCGGTCATATATACGCCTAGTCTGACATCGCGCCAGCTCCATGCCGGACCCGCACGGTCCACAGGACTTGCGCACCCAGCCTCCTCATGCATGTCAGGGAAGGGACGGCACCCCATGCCCGCAGACCTCGGCGTCATCGGACTGGGCCACCTCGGCCTCCCGCTGGCCCAGGCGGCCGTCGCCGCCGGAATCGAGACGGTCGGCTACGACAGCGGTCCGGCCACGGACTCCACCCTCACCGCCGCCGAGGTCCGGCGCATGTCGGCCGCCGGCTTCCGGGTCACCACCAACCCCGCCGAACTCGGCCGGGTCCGCACCGCCGTCATCTGCGCCCCCACCCAGCTCGGCGCCGACCGCGCGCTGGACCTGTCCGCCGTCGGCGAGGCGGGCCGCACGCTCGCCGCCCGGCTGCGCCCGCACACCACCGTCATCCTCGAATCCGCCGCCCACCCGGGCGTCACCGAGGACTACCTGCGGCCCGTCCTGGAGGCCGGCTCCGGACTGCGCGCAGGGCGGGACTTCCACCTGGCCTACTCCCCCAGCCGCCTCGACCCGGGCAACCGGACGCACGGCATCGCCAACACCCCCAAGGTGATCGGCGGCCTCACCCCCGCCTGCACCGAGTCCGCGCACGCCTTCTACGCCCGCCTCACCGAGAAGGTGGTCCGCGCCCGCGGGCTGCGCGAGGCCGAGACCGTCCAGCTCCTCGAAACGAACTACCGGCACGTCAACATCGCCCTCATGAACGAGATGGCGGTGCTCTGCCACGACCTCGGCGTCGACCTGTGGGACGTCATCCGCTGCGCCGAGACCAAGCCGTACGGTTTCCAGGCCTTCCGACCCGGCCCGGGGGTCGGCGGCCACAGCGTCCCCCTCGACCCCAACTACCTCCCCCACACCACCCGCACCCCGGGCCACCCCCTGCGCATGGTCGGACTGGCACAGGAGATCAACGGCCGGATGCCCCAGTACGTCATCCAGCGCTCCGCCACCCTGCTGAACGAGCACGGCAAATCGGCCCGCGGGGCCCGGGTCCTGCTGCTCGGCGTCACGTACAAGCCGGACCTGGGCGACCAGGAGGGCTCCCCGGCCCGCGAGATCGCCAGCCGCCTCCTGGACCTCGGGGCGCTGGTCAGCTACCACGACCCGTACATCGCCGGATGGCGCGTCAGGGACCGTCCGGTCCCCCGTGCCGAATCGTTGTACGAGGCCGCCGCCAACGCCGATCTGACGATCCTGCTCCAGCAGCACCGCACGTACGACCTCCAAGGGCTCGCGGTGAAGGCACAGTTGCTGCTGGACACCCGGGGCGCCAGCCCGCCGGGCGCTGCCCACCGGCTCTGACCTCGCCGGAAATCCCACCCGCGGATGTCTCAACGGGCTGCTAGCCTGCGGCGACTTATCTCGCACATACATGCGCCCCGGTGACCGCGGAGCTGCGCATGCCCGAATCCCTGGGGGGGATTTCTTCATGAGCCAGCACGTCCAGCCGCCCGCGCCCGACTCCGCGGCCCCGGCCGCCCCGTACCCCGCCGAGCCCGCCCGCAGCGGCAACATCGGCCTGGGCATCGTCGCGGCCGTGGTCGCCGCCCTGGCCGCGGCCGCCGCGTACGGCGCGATCATGAACGCGATCGACCGCCAGGTCGGTTACGCGGCGGTCGGCGTCGGCCTGCTGGTCGGCTTCGCCGCGGGCAAGCTCGGCGGCAGGAACCCGGTGCTCCCCGTGGCCGGCGCGGTCCTCTCCCTCGGCGCCGTCTACCTGGGCCAGCTGTTCTTCATCGCACTGGCACTCGCGGACTACGGCAACGTCGGCCTCGGCGAGGTGCTCGACAAGGCGGGCGTCGGCGGCCTGAACGACATCTGGCAGGAGGGCGCGGACGCCATGGACTACGTCTTCCTCGCCATCGGCGGCTTCGTGGCCTTCGGCGCGGCCAAGAAGGCGAGCGACTGACCCCTGGCGCCACGCACCCGCAGGCCGGCCCACCCGCCGGACCGCGGTACGCCTAAGGGCCGGCCCCGTCCGGGGCCGGCCCTTAGGCGTACGCGGGGGTCAGCGGCGGTGCTGCGAGTCCGCGACCGTGACCTCGACGCGCTGGAACTCCTTGAGCTCGCTGTAGCCCGTGGTGGCCATCGAGCGGCGCAGCGCGCCGAAGAGGTTCATCGAGCCGTCCGAGATGTGCGACGGGCCGGTGAGGATCTCCTCGGTGGTGCCGACCGTGCCCAGGTCGACCTTCTTGCCGCGCGGCACGTCCTCGTGGACGGCCTCCATGCCCCAGTGGTGGCCCTTGCCGGGCGCGTCGGTGGCACGGGCCAGCGGGGAGCCCATCATCACGGCGTCCGCACCGCAGGCGACGGCCTTGGGGAGGTCGCCCGACCAGCCCACGCCGCCGTCGGCGATGACGTGCACGTAGCGGCCGCCGGACTCGTCCATGTAGTCGCGGCGGGCCGCGGCCACGTCCGCGACGGCGGTGGCCATCGGGACCTGGATGCCGAGCACGTTGCGCGTGGTGTGCGCGGCGCCGCCGCCGAAGCCGACCAGGACGCCCGCGGCGCCGGTACGCATCAGGTGCAGGGCCGCGGTGTACGTGGCGCAGCCGCCGACGATGACCGGGACGTCGAGCTCGTAGATGAACTGCTTGAGGTTCAGCGGCTCGGCGGCGCCGGAGACGTGCTCCGCCGACACGGTGGTGCCGCGGATCACGAAGATGTCCACGCCCGCGTCGACGACGGCCTTGGAGAACTCGGCGGTGCGCTGCGGGGAGAGCGCGGCGGCGGTGACGACACCGGAGTCGCGGACCTCCTTGATGCGCTGCCGGATCAGGTCCGCCTGGATGGGGGCGGAGTAGATCTCCTGGAGACGACGGGTGGCGGACTCCTCGTCCAGCTCCGTGATCTCGTCGAGCAGCGGCTGCGGGTCCTCGTAGCGGGTCCACAGGCCTTCGAGGTTCAGCACGCCGAGGCCGCCGAGCTCGCCGATGCGGATGGCGGTCTGCGGGGAGACGACCGAGTCCATGGGGGCGGCGAGGAACGGGAGCTCGAAGCGGTAGGCGTCGATCTGCCAGGCGATCGAGACCTCCTTCGGGTCCCGCGTACGCCGGCTCGGGACGATGGCGATGTCGTCGAACGCGTACGCCCTGCGGCCGCGCTTGCCGCGCCCGATCTCGATCTCAGTCACGTGTGGTGGCCTTTCCTCTGGGTCTGCCCGTCCAGTATCCCCGAACCCCGGCCCCGCGCGTTCCGGTGACCGCCGTACGGACGCCCGATCCAGCCGCTCCGGCGGCGGCCCGCCCGGGAACGGTGAAGGGCGGCCCCGGTAACCCGGGGCCGCCCTTCACCGTCGCTTGTAGCCTGATCAGCCCTTACGGGAGTAATTCGGCGCCTCGACCGTCATCTGGATGTCGTGCGGGTGGCTCTCCTTGAGGCCCGCCGAGGTGATGCGGACGAAGCGGCCGCGGTCCTGGAGCTCCGGCACGGTGCGGCCGCCGACGTAGAACATCGACTGGCGCAGGCCTCCGACGAGCTGGTGCACGACCGCGGAGAGCGGGCCGCGGTACGGGACCTGGCCCTCGATGCCCTCGGGGATGAGCTTGTCGTCGCCGCCCACGCCCTCCTGGAAGTAGCGGTCCTTGGAGAAGGAACGCTGGTCGCCGCGCGACTGCATCGCGCCGAGCGAGCCCATGCCGCGGTACGACTTGAACTGCTTGCCGTTGATGAAGAGCAGCTCGCCGGGGGACTCCTCGCAGCCCGCGAGCAGCGAGCCGAGCATCACCGTGTCGGCGCCCGCGACGAGTGCCTTGGCGATGTCGCCGGAGTACTGGAGGCCGCCGTCGCCGATGACGGGGACGCCGGCCGCCTTCGCGGCGAGCGAGGCCTCGTAGATGGCGGTGACCTGCGGGACGCCGATGCCGGCGACGACGCGGGTGGTGCAGATGGAGCCGGGGCCGACACCGACCTTGATGCCGTCGCAGCCGGCGTCGATCAGCGCCTGGGCACCGTCACGGGTGGCGACGTTGCCGCCGATGACGTCGACGGAGGCGTTCGACTTGATCTTGGCGACCATGTCGCCGACCAGGCGGGAGTGGCCGTGGGCCGTGTCGACGACGATGAAGTCGGCGCCCGCCTCGATCAGGGCCTGGGCGCGGTCGTACGCGTCACCGGCGACGCCGACCGCGGCGCCGACCAGGAGGCGGCCACCCTTGTCCTTGGCGGCGTTCGGGTACTTCTCGGCCTTGACGAAGTCCTTGACCGTGATGAGGCCCTTGAGGATGCCCGCCTCGTCGACCAGCGGAAGCTTCTCGATCTTGTGGCGGCGCAGCAGCTCCATGGCGTCCACGCCGGAGATGCCGACCTTGCCCGTGACCAGCGGCATCGGGGTCATGACCTCGCGCACCTGGCGGCTGCGGTCCGACTCGAAGGCCATGTCGCGGTTGGTGACGATGCCCAGCAGCTTGCCGGCGGGGTCGGTGACCGGGACCCCGGAGATGCGGAACTTCGCGCAGAGCTCGTCGGCTTCGCGCAGCGTCGCGTCGGGGTGCACCGTGATCGGGTCGGTGACCATGCCGGACTCGGAGCGCTTGACCAGGTCGACCTGGTTGGCCTGGTCGGCGATCGACAGGTTGCGGTGCAGGACGCCGACGCCGCCCTGGCGGGCCATCGCGATGGCCATGCGGGCCTCGGTGACCTTGTCCATCGCGGCGGAGAGCAGCGGAACGTTCACGCGCACGTTCCGCGAGATGAGGGAGGAGGTGTCGATCTCGTCCGGCGCCATATCGGACGCGCCCGGCAGCAGCAGCACGTCGTCGTAGGTCAGTCCGAGCGTGGCGAATTTGTCGGGCACTCCGTCGGCGGTCATGACACCTTCCCAAATGGTCTTGCTCAGCGCGGGTCTCCATGCTAACGGGATCGCGGCGCGTCTCATTCCACGAGCTCAATCAAGCCCAAGTTTCGTGGCTTCCTACTATTGATAGGCAGCGGGATCTCGGCGGAACATGCACGTCCGCCCCGATCGTCTCCGGGTCACTGCTCCCGGCTACTGCTCGGCGAGCGCCCGCAGCCGGCTGAGCGCACGGTGCTGTGCCACCCGCACCGCGCCGGGGGACATCCCGAGCATCTGCCCGGTCTCCTCGGCGGTCAGCCCGACCGCCACCCGCAGTACGAGGAGCTCGCGCTGGTTCTCCGGAAGGTTGGCCAGCAGCTTCTTGGCCCAGGCGGCGTCACTGCTCAGCAGCGCCCGCTCCTCCGGGCCCAGCGAGTCGTCCGGCCGCTCGGGCATCTCGTCCGAGGGCACGGCCGTACTCCCCGGGTGCCGCATGGCGGCCCGCTGGAGGTCGGCGACCTTGTGCGCGGCGATGGCGAAGACGAAGGCTTCGAAGGGCCGGCCGGTGTCCCGGTACCGCGGCAGCGCCATCAGCACGGCCACGCAGACCTCCTGTGCGAGGTCCTCCACGAAGTGGCGGGCGTCGCCCGGAAGCCGCGAGAGCCGGGCACGGCAGTAGCGGATGGCCAGCGGGTGCACGAAGGCGAGCAGGTCGTGCGTGGCCTGCTCGTCGCCCTCCACCGCACGGCGTACGAGCGCGCTGACGGCCCCGGCGCTGCCGCTCTTGGCGGCGCCGGTGGAACCTGTGGCCGCGGGTGCCCCCGGGGCCTCGTCGTCGCGCATCAATCCATGGTGCCTTGGCGCCGGGGCATTCGCGGCACCACGGCCCGTGTTGTGCGTCGAAGCGTTATGAGCGGGTGCGCCTGAGCTCGTCACTGCGCCCTCCCCTCCCGCTCGACCGAATACTCCCCGAGGCCCCATCCCAGAAAATGCGCCACACCTCAAGCATGCGGCATCGCGCGCGAAGCGACACGTCCCCCGATTGTGCCCCGCCCGTCCCCGGGTACGCACCGGGTACGGCGGGACGGGAACGGACGGGCCGGATCGGCAGGGAACGGGCCGTGGCCGACGGGCCGCCGGCCTCGGCACGGCGCCCCGCCCGCCGGTGGCGGACGGGACCGCTCTCAGCCTCCGGCCTGCGGGCTCACGGTCAGCGGACCAAGCCCCAGCGGAATCCGAGCGCCACGGCGTGCGCCCGGTCCGAGGCGCCCAGCTTCTTGAACAGTCGGCGGGCGTGTGTCTTGACCGTGTCCTCGGAGAGGAAGAGCTCGCGCCCGATCTCCGCGTTGGACCGGCCGTGACTCATGCCCTCCAGGACCTGGATCTCGCGCGCGGTGAGCGTGGGCGCGGCGCCCATCTCGGCCGAGCGGAGCCGGCGCGGGGCCAGTCGCCAGGTCGGGTCGGCGAGGGCCTGGGTGACCGTGGCCCGCAGTTCGGCGCGCGAGGCGTCCTTGTGCAGATAGCCCCGGGCGCCGGCGGCGACCGCGAGGGCCACCCCGTCCAGGTCCTCGGCGACCGTCAGCATGATGATGCGGGCGCCCGGATCGGCCGAGAGCAGCCGGCGCACCGTCTCCACACCGCCCAGCCCCGGCATCCGTACATCCATCAGAATCAGGTCGGAGCGGTCGGCACCCCAGCGGCGGAGGACTTCCTCGCCGTTGGCAGCCGTCGTCACACGCTCGACGCCGGGCACGGTGGCAACCGCGCGACGGAGCGCCTCTCGGGCAAGCGGGGAGTCGTCGCAGACGAGGACGGAAGTCATGACCGCCCTCCGCAGCTGCTGATGCGCGTCACCTTGAGCCTCCAGGCTGGTACGTATCGTCACCTGTGCGGTCGATGCCCTCGGACACCTGTCCGGGAACTTCTTGGTTCAACCGCCTTCGCACTCTCAACGATGGTCACTCGAAAGAGTTACGGGTCGGACGGACACCTTCGGCACTCTACGTGAGGATGCGATCACGACGCGGCTGCCACTCGCCGCGCGTCCTCCATCTGGAGCTATGCCCTATTTGGCGGCTTTCCTTCCGTTTGGCACGTGTCTGAGGCTAGATTCCCAATGAGTCATATTTACATCTACTACGACAGTAGGTGTGGAGACTTGGACCGTATCCGTCTCAGTACCGGCACCAAGAGGACTACCCATGGCAGATTTCTCCCGCCTCCCCGGACCGAACGCCGACCTCTGGGACTGGCAGCTGCTGGCCGCCTGCCGGGGGGTCGACAGCTCCCTCTTCTTCCACCCGGAAGGCGAGCGGGGCGCGGCCAGGAGTGCGCGCGAGGCCTCGGCTAAAGAGGTCTGCATGAGATGCCCGGTGCGCTCGGAATGCGCCGCGCACGCACTGGCCGTCCGCGAGCCCTACGGGGTGTGGGGCGGCCTCACCGAAGACGAGCGCGAAGAGCTGATGGGACGCGCACGCCATCGCCTGATCCCCGCGTCGAGCACGATCGGACCCCTGCCCCCGCACTGATCCGCGGATTCGCCGAAACGCACGAAGGAACGTTTCTCCTGGCCGCCCGACCCGGGTCACGGACCGGAACGCCACGCGATCGGCCGTACCGCCGTACTCCCGTACGGTCAAAGGTCAGCGCGTGGCGGCCCGCTCCAGCTCGGCCAGCGTCGCCGCAACGGCCGGCACCCGGGCCAGGTCTGGCAGGGTCAGCGCCACGACCTCCCGCTTCACTGCGGGCTCCACGGCCACCGTGCTCACGCCCTTGGCCCGTACGGACTCCACGGCGAGCTCCGGCAGCACCGCGACGCCCAGTCCGGCGCCGACCAGGCCGACCACGGCCGGGTAGTCGTCGGTCGCGAAGTCGATGCGCGGGGTGAAGCCCGCCGCCTCGCACACCTCCACCAGATGGCGGCGACAGCGCGGACAGCCCGCGATCCAGGGCTCGTCGGCCAGTTCCGCCATGCCCACGCGCTCCGCCCCGGCCAGCCGGTGCCCCTCGGGGACCAGCCCGACGAGCCGGTCCGTGAGCAGCGGCCGTACGACGAGGTCCTCCCACTCCGCGGCCGAACCCGCAGCCCCGCCGTACCGGAAGGCCAGTGCCAGGTCGCAGTCGCCCTCGCGCAGCATCTCCACCGACCGCGGCGGCTCCGCCTCGACCAGCGAGATCCGGGTGCCGGGGTGCTCGGCGCGCATCGCGGCGAGCGCGGTGGGCACCAGCGTGGAGCTCCCGCTGGGGAAGGACACCAGCCGGACCCGGCCCGCGCGCAGCCCGGCGATGGCCGCGACCTCCTCCTCGGCGGCGGTCAGCCCGGCGAGGATCCCGGCGGCGTGCCGGACCAGGGCCGTGCCGGCCTGGGTCAGCCGCATCTCGCGGCCGGCCCGGATGAGCAGCGGGGTGCCGGCCGACTGCTCCAGCGCCTTCATCTGCTGGGAGACGGCGGGCTGGGTGCAGCCGAGCTCGCGGGCGGCGGCGGAGAAGGATCCGGTGCCGGCGACGGCGCGCAGTACCCGGAGATGACGTGCCTCGATCATCCTTGAAGCATAAGCCCCACTTTGATCGCAGCGCCAATATTCCCGTGCCCCTTTGAGGGGGCTGGGCTAGCGTGTCCCGCATGGCCCCCATCACCTCCGCCGCCCCCGCCCCCGTGGCGCCCCGGCGCGTCCTCTCCGTGAACCTCGGTCGCGCGACGGCCGTCGACTACACCGACGCGGAGGGCGGGGCGACCGGCATCGGCAAGCGCCCCGTCCCCGGCCCGGTCCGGGTGTCCTCCCCCGGGCCCAAGGGCATCGGCGCCGGCGGACTCGACGGCGACGCCGTCTGCGACCTGCGCCACCACGGCGGGGACCACCAGGCCGTCTACGCCTACGCGCGCGAGGACCTCGACTGGTGGGAACGCGAGCTGGGCCGCGCGCTGCCCGCCGGGCTCTTCGGCGAGAACCTCACCACCACCGGCCTCGACCTGACCGGCGCACTGCTCGGCGAGCGCTGGCGGGTCGGCGCGGACCTCGTCCTCGAAGTGGCCTCGGCCCGCATCCCGTGCCGCACCTTCCAGGGCGCCCTCGGCGAGAAGGCCTGGGTCAAGCGGTTCACACGGGCCGCGCGGCCGGGCGCGTACCTGCGCGTGGTCCAGGAGGGTCCGGTCTCCCCCGGCGACCGCGTCGAGGTCCTCCACCGCCCGGACCACGACGTGACGGTGGAGCTCTGGTTCCGGGCCTTCACCACCGAGCGGTCGCTGCTCCCGCGCACCCTGGCGGCGGGCGCGGCGATGGAGCCGGCGGGGCACGAGGCGGTCCGCTCGTACCTGGAGAAGTACGGGGAGCGGGCACGGGTGCGTACGGGAAGTGCGGGTACCGGCCCGGGAGTCGGCGCCGATGCGGCCGCGCCGGCCCGGGAAGTGGCCGACAAGTAGCCGGAAGTAACGGTTCCGCAGCGGGAAGCGACGGTCCGCGCCGCGCTGCGTCACGAAGGGGTACCGCCCGGCGGGCTCCCCTTGAGCTGTCGCCGGGGGCGGCTAGGTTGCGCCTATGACGACTGCGTTGATTACGGGATCCACGGCGGGCATCGGCGCCGCTTTCGCCCGGCGGCTCGCCGCCCAGGGCCACAACCTCGTGCTGGTGGCCCGCGACACGAAGCGGCTCGGCGAGCAGGCCACCGAGCTGCACGACCGGCACGGCATCGAGGCCGAGGTACTGACCGCCGACCTGTCCACCGACGAAGGCATCGCGGCGGTGGAACAGCGCCTCGGCGACCGTACGCACCCGGTGGACCTGCTGGTCAACAACGCGGGCTTCGGCAACAAGGGCCGGTACCTCGAAGTCTCCATGGCCGATGAGCTGACCATGCTGAAGGTGCACATCGAGGCCGTCCTGCGGCTGACGTCGGCGGCCACCGAGTCGATGCGCTCGCGCGGGCGCGGCGGCGTCATCAACGTGGCCTCGGTGGCGGCGTTCGTGCCGCGCGGGACGTACGGGGCGAGCAAGGCGTGGGTCGTGCAGTTCACCCAGGGCGCGGCGAAGGACCTGGGGGGATCGGGCGTACGGCTGATGGCGCTGTGCCCCGGCTTCGTACGGACCGAGTTCCACCAGCGCGCCGGCATGGGAACGGACAACATCCCCAACTGGATGTGGCTGGACGCGGACAAGCTGGTCGCCGCGGCCCTGGCCGACCTGGCGCGCGGCAAGACCGTCTCGATCCCGGACCCGCGGTACAAGGCGCTGATGGGCGTGGTGAAGCTGACCCCGCGCGGGCTACTGGGCGGGGTGTCCTCGCGCACGGGCCGCAAGTACGGTCCGCAGTAGTGCGGGTGACCGCCCAAGTGACCTGCGGGTAGGCCTGCCCTGAAACCGGCCGACCGGGTGAAATCTCCCTAAACTGGACGTGTCCCATCCAGCCCGGGAGCACACCATGACATTCGTACAAATAGTCGATTACGAGACCAGCAAGCCGGATGCCGTCAACGAGGTCATCGACCGGTACCTGGCGAAGACGAAGGGCAAGCGCACCGTGTCCCACACCGTCGTGGGCAGGGACCGCGAATCCGACACGCACTTCGTGGACGTCGTCGAATTCCCGTCGTACGAAGCGGCCATGAAGAACTCTCACCTCCCCGAGACGGACAAGATGTTCCAGGAGATGATGGCCCTCTGCGACGGGATGCCCAGGTTCACCAACCTGGACGTCATCCGCGACGAGCACCTCAACACGCTGCTCGCGAACCGCATGTACGACGACGTCGCCATGAAGGGCGACATGTCCGTCGTGGACGAGATCTTCGCGGCGGACTACCGGGACCACGACATCAGCAACCCCGTGGACAAGATGGGCCGCGACGGCATCCGCGAGGACGTCGGGATGTGGCGCAGCGCGTTCGACTTCACCTTCACGCGGGACGCCCAGATGGCGCAGGACGACTACGTCACCACGATGTGGACCTGGACCGGCAAGCACAAGGGCGAGTTCATGGGGATCAGCCCGACCGGCAAGACGTGCACGATGACCGGTACGACGGTCTTCCGGTGCGAGGACGGAATGATCAAAGAAGGCTGGTGGCACTACGACGCCATGCGCCTGATGAGGGAACTGGGCGCGATGTAACCGCCTCCCGCACCCCCGCGCCCCCGAACCCTCCGCACCCCCGAACCCCCGAACCCATGGGAAAGGCCCCGGTCACCACCGCGTTGGCGGCGACGACCGGGGCCTTCCTCCGTTCGACTACACGGGTCAGTGGCTGTGGCCGTGACCGTGGCCGTGACCGGCGTCGCCCTCGTCCTCGGCCGGCTTCTCGACGACCAGGGTCTCGGTCGTGAGCAGCAGGGAGGCGATGGAAGCGGCGTTCTCCAGCGCGGAACGGGTGACCTTGACCGGGTCGATGACGCCGGCCTTGACCAGGTCGCCGTACTCGCCGGTAGCGGCGTTGAAGCCGTTGCCCTTCTCCAGCTCCGCCACCTTCGAGGTGATGACGTAGCCCTCAAGGCCGGCGTTCTCGGCGATCCAGCGCAGCGGCTCGACGGCGGCGCGGCGGACGACCGCGACACCCGTGCCCTCGTCGCCGGACAGACCCAGGTTGCCCTCCAGCACCTTCACGGCGTGGACGAGCGCGGAGCCACCGCCGGAGACGATGCCCTCCTCGACCGCGGCGCGGGTCGCCGAGATGGCGTCCTCAAGGCGGTGCTTCTTCTCCTTGAGCTCCACCTCGGTGGCGGCGCCGACCTTGATGACGCAGACGCCGCCGGCGAGCTTCGCCAGGCGCTCCTGCAGCTTCTCGCGGTCCCAGTCCGAGTCCGTGGACTCGATCTCGGCCTTGATCTGGTTGACGCGGCCGAGGACCTCGTCGGAGCTGCCGCCACCGTCGACGACCGTGGTGTCGTCCTTGGAGATGGTCACGCGGCGCGCAGAGCCGAGGACGTCGAGACCGGCCTGGTCGAGCTTGAGGCCGACCTCCTCGGCGATGACGGTGGCACCGGTGAGGGTGGCCATGTCCTGGAGCATCGCCTTGCGGCGGTCGCCGAAGCCCGGGGCCTTGACGGCAACCGCGTTGAAGGTGCCGCGGATCTTGTTGACGACGAGGGTGGAGAGCGCCTCGCCCTCGACGTCCTCGGCGATGATCAGCAGCGGGCGGGAGCCGCCGGCCTGGATGACCTTCTCCAGCAGGGGCAGCAGGTCCTGGATGGAGGAGATCTTGCCCTGGTTGATCAGGATGTACGGGTCGTCGAGGACGGCCTCCATACGCTCCTGGTCGGTGACCATGTACGGGGAGAGGTAGCCCTTGTCGAAGGCCATGCCCTCGGTGAACTCCAGCTCCAGGCCGAAGGTGTTGGACTCCTCGACGGTGATGACACCGTCCTTGCCGACCTTGTCCATCGCCTCGGCGATGAGCTCGCCGACCTGCTGGTCCTGCGCGGAGAGCGCGGCCACGGCGGCGATGTCGGACTTGTCCTCGATCGGGCGGGCGGTCGCGAGGAGCTCCTCGGACACGGCCTTGACCGCGGCGTCGATGCCCTTCTTCAGGGCGGCCGGGGAAGCACCCGCGGCGACGTTGCGCAGACCCTCGCGGACCAGCGCCTGGGCCAGCACGGTGGCGGTGGTGGTGCCGTCACCCGCGATGTCGTTGGTCTTGGTCGCCACCTCCTTCACGAGCTGCGCGCCCAGGTTCTCGTACGGGTCGTCCAGCTCGACCTCGCGGGCGATGGTGACACCGTCGTTGGTGATGGTGGGGGCGCCGAACTTCTTGTCGATGACGACGTTGCGGCCCTTGGGGCCGATCGTCACCTTGACCGTGTCGGCAAGCTTGTTGACGCCGCGCTCGAGGGCGCGACGGGCGTCCTCGTCGAACTTCAGGATCTTCGCCATGGGAGCGGTTCAGCCCTCTCGAAAACTCGGGTTTAACGAACTGCGCCCCTTGCCGCCCGGCAATCAGCGGGGTGACCAGGGGCGCAGCTCAAGCAATACAGGTGAAGCGAATGACGCTGTACGTCTTACTTCTCGATGATCGCGAGCACGTCGCGAGCCGAGAGGACGAGGTACTCCTCGCCGCTGTACTTCACTTCGGTGCCGCCGTACTTGCTGTACAGCACGATGTCGCCGACGCTGACGTCCAGCGGAAGACGCTGGCCGTCCTCGAAGCGGCCCGGGCCCACGGCGAGGACGACGCCCTCCTGGGGCTTCTCCTTCGCGGTGTCCGGGATGACCAGGCCGGAAGCCGTGGTCTGCTCGGCGTCGAGCGGCTGGACCACAATGCGGTCCTCAAGCGGCTTGATGGCAACCTTGGAGCTGGTGGTCGTCACGATCCGACCTCCCCCTTCGGAGATCTCACGGGGCTAACTGTCTGAGGTGGCGACCAGGTGGATCCGTCGTCGCGGGTGCCGGACCTGCCCGTCGCTGTGTTGGCACTCACCGGGGGTGAGTGCCAGGTGCGAGACTATTCCGGTGATTAGCACTCGGTCAAGCGGAGTGCCAACACGCTCCGCTGCGTCTTCGGCATCCAGGGGCTCCCCGGGCACCCCGAACCCCTGCAATTCCAGCCCCACCGGCGTTTGAGGCGCGGGAGTTCGGGGGCAGCGCCCCCGGCACGGCGCCGCACCCGCCCACGACCACCGTCCGGTGGGGCCGACCCGGCCGGAGGCCCCGGCTCGGGGTGGGGGTGTGTGACAGTTGGTGGGGTGCGCATTCTCGTGGTCGAAGACGAAGAAGGCCTCGCCGAGTCCCTGCGGCGCGGCCTCTCCGCCGACGGCCACTGGGTCGACGTCGCCCACGACGGCCACCGCGGCCTGGACCTCGTCCGCACCGGTCCGTACGACGCCGTCCTCCTGGACCTGATGCTGCCCGGCATCAGCGGCTACGAGATCTGCGCCCGCATGCGCGCCGACGGCGACCCCACGCCCGTGCTCATGCTGACCGCCAAGGACGGCGAGTACGACGAGGCCGAAGGCCTCGACTCCGGCGCCGACGACTACCTCACCAAACCGTTCTCGTTCGTCGTTCTGGCCGCGCGCCTGCGCGCCCTCGCCCGCCGCGCGGCCGCCCCCACGGCCGCCGCGGGCCCCGCGACCTTCCAGGCCGGCGACCTCCTCCTCGACCCCGCCGCCCGCCGCTGCCGCCGCGGCACGCACGACATCGAGCTCACCGCCCGCGAGCTCGGCGTGCTCGCCTGCCTGATGGAGCAGCCCGGCCGGGCCGTCGCCAAGCAGGACATCCTGGACCAGGTCTGGGACACCCCGCACGCCATCGACCCGAACATCGTCGAGGTGTACGTCTCCTCGCTGCGCAAGAAGATCGACGCGCCGTTCGGCCGTCGCTCGATCCTGACCGTCCACGGCACCGGCTACCGGATGGCCCAGGACGGTGGCTAGCCCGCTCCGGCGCCGCGCGGCCGTGGCCGCGGCCCTCGCCATGGCCGCCGTCCTGGCCGCCGGCGGTCTGTGGCTCTACACGCTGCTGCGGGCCAACCTCCTAGACAACACCACCGGCCGCACCGAGCTCGCCGCCCGCAAGGTCGCCGCCCAGCTCCGGGGCGACGGCGTACCGCCCGGCGGCCGACTGGCCGCGCCGGAGAGCGGGGTGGACCTGGTCCTCGTACGGGACGCGCAGGGCCGGACCGTCGCCTCCACCGGGGACCTCGGGGACGCCCCCGACCTGGGTGGTCTGCGCCCTCCGCCGCCCGGCGCACCCGGCGAGGACTCCCGTTCCGCGGTCCTTGCACCCGCGCACCCCGGCGCGGAACGGCGTGCGGTGGTCGTGGTCGAGGCGCCGGGAGCCCACGAGGTGTACGCCGTCACCGTGCTCGGCGACGTCGACGACGCGACACGGGCCATCGCGCTCGGCCTGCTGGCCGGCGCACCCCCGCTGATCGGCTTCGCGGCGGCCCTGGCCTGGTGGGTGACGGGGCATGCGCTGCGGCCGGTCACCGCGATCCGGACCGGCCTGGCGGCGGTCACCGCGAGCGAGCTGGACCGGCGGGTTCCCGATCCGGGTGGGGCGGACGAGATCGCGCAGCTGGCCCGGACCGTCAACGACACGCTCGACCGGCTGGAGCGGTCCGACGCCCGGCAGCGCCAGTTCACCGCCGATGCCTCTCACGAGCTGCGGAACCCGCTCGCCGCGGTGCGGGCCCGGCTGGAGGTGGCCCTGGCCACGGGCCGCCCCGACCGGGGGTCCGTCGCCGCCGCGCTGGCCGACACCGAGCGGCTCCAGCGCATCGCCGCGGACCTGCTGCTGCTGGCCCGGCTCGACGGCGGCCCAATACCGCGGACCGAGCCCGTGGACCTGGCCCTGCTGGCCGCGGAGGACCTGGCCCGGCGCCCGGCGCCCCGGGTCCCGCTCCGGCTGGAGGCGCCCGCACCCGTACCGGCGGCCGGGGACCCGGCGCGGCTGGAGCGGGCGCTGGCGAACCTGGTGGACAACGCGCTGCGGCACGCCCGTACGGGGGTCGTCGTACGGGCGGCCACCGAGCCGTCCGCGGAGCGCGACGGCTGGGCGGTTCTGGAGGTCGAGGACGACGGCCCGGGCATTGCGGAGCCGGACCGGGACCGGGTCTTCGAGCGGTTCGTACGGCTCGACGCGGACCGCGGCCGCACCGCCGGCGGCACCGGCCTCGGCCTGTCGATCGTCCGTGAGATCGCCCGCGCCCACGGCGGTGACGCCCGTGCCGTGCCGCCGCGCGCGGCCAGCGGAAGCGACAACGGAAGCGACAGGGGAAGCGGCGGCTCCGGTGCCCGCGTGGTCCTGCGCCTGCCGCGCGGGACGGTCTCGTCCTCGGACTCCTGCTCAGGGTCCTGAACGCGCCTTCAGGACCCTCAGGACTTCTTCAGCACCCCTCCCCCACCATCGACTGGCATGAGCGCGCACCGGAGGAAGCCCAGCCGTCCCGCCCGCCGCCCCCGCCGGCAGCGGCACCGGCCGCGCCGCACCGCCCGCACCCTGCTCGTCGCCGTCTGCGCGCTGGCCGCCGTGGCCGCCGCTGGTGCCTGGTACGCGTACCGGGACCTCGCCGGCAGCATCGGCAGCTCCAAGGCCCTCCACGGCGCCGAGAAGTCGAAGCACGGGGACACCAACATCCTGCTGATGGGCCTGGACAGCCGCCGCGACCAGAACGGCGAGAAGCTCCCCGAGGCGGTCCTCGACAAACTGCACGCCGGCAGCTCGGACATCGGCGGCTACAACGCGAACACGCTGATCCTGCTCCACGTCCCCGGCGACGGCAGCCGGGCGAAGGCCTTCTCGGTCCCGCGCGACGACTTCGTCGACCTCCCGGGCCGGGGGAAAGACAAGATCAAGAAGGCGTACGGGCTGGCGAAGGCCGCGGAGGAGGAGCGGCTGACGGCCCGGGGGGTCGAGGACGCGCGGGAACTGGAGCGCGCGGGGCGGGAGGCGGGCCGCACGGCGCAGATCGAGACGGTACGGAACTTCCTGGGCGTCCCGATCGATCACTTCGCCGAACTCAACCTGGCTGGTTTCTACCACCTGGCGGACGCGCTGGGCGGCGTACCCGTGTGCCTGAAGAAGCCGGTGCGGGACGCGTACTCGGGCGCCGATTTCCCGGCGGGCCGCCAGAGCCTGAACGGTCAGCAGTCCCTGGCCTTCGTACGGCAGCGGCACGGCCTGGACATGGGCGATCTGGACCGGACGAAGCGCCAGCAGGCCTTCCTGGCGGGAGCCGCGCAGAAGCTGAACTCGGCCGGGACCTTCACCGATCCGGTCAAGCTGATGAAACTGGTCGACGCCGCGAAACAGGACGTGGTGACGGACGAGGGCTGGGACCTGCTGGCGTTCGTGAAGCAGGCGAAGAACCTGTCCGGCGGCAAAGTGGCGTTCACGACACTGCCCGTCGAGCGGTTCGGAAGGAACCATGGGGAGGACATAAACGTCGTAGACGATATGAAGATAAAGCGCCTCATTGCCGAGCAGATCGGACCGCAGGCTTCCGCCTCCGCGACCGCTCCGGGTTCGAGCGACGCACCGGGGACGCCACCGGCACCGGGCGCATCGGGTGCGTCGGGTGCGGCCGGCTCGGGTCCGGCACCGGATCCGGCCGCCCCGGATCCGACCGCCCCGGCGGGGGCGAGCAGCAGCCCCGCCCGCGATGGTGGCGGCATCCCGTGCGTGGACTGAGGCCCCTCACCACGGCGGGCGCCCGCCGCCGTACCGAGGCGCTGCTCCTCGTCTTCGTCGTGGCGCTCACCGTCTTCGGGCACGCGAGCGCCGGCCTGGCGATGAACGGCGAACTGCCCGCCAACCTCGCCGGCTTCACGATCAGCATGACGCTGCTGGCGATGGTCGGGCACCTGGGCGTGCGCCGGTTCGCGGCGTACGCGGACCCGCTGGTCCTCCCGCTCGCGATGCTGCTGTCCGGGCTCGGGCTGGTCCTGCTGCACCGGCTCGACCAGTCGTACATCGCGCGGTACGGCGGCGACGCGAACGCACCCGGGCAGCTGCTGTGGACGGTCATCGGCGTGGCCGCCTGCCTCGCGGTCGTGGCCCTGCTGCGCGACCACCGGCTGCTCCAGCGGTTCATCTACATCACGATGGTCGTCGCACTGGTGCTGCTGATCGCGCCGGCGTTCTTCGGCGCGGACACCTACGGCGCGAAGCGCTGGATCATCCTCTTCGGGTTCTCGCTCCAGCCGGGCGAGTTCGTGAAGATCATGATCTCGGTCTTCTTCGCGGGCTACCTGGTCATCCACCGCGACTCGCTGGCCCTGACGGGCCGGAAGTTCCTCGGCGTGCGGCTGCCCCCGATGCGGCAGCTCGGGCCGATCATCACGGTGTGGATCGTGTCGCTGTTGGTGCTGGTCTTCGAACGCGACCTGGGTACGTCGCTGATCTTCTTCGGCGTGTTCGTGGTGATGCTGTACGTCGCCACCGAGCGCACCAGTTGGATCGTGACCGGCCTGCTCATGGCGGGTGTGGGCGCCTTCGTGGTGGGCTCCACGGAACCGCACGTCAAGGGGCGCGTGGCCGCCTGGTTGGAACCGCTGTCGTACTACTGGAAGGACCGGCCGCCGGGGGTCATCTCGGACCAGTCCGCACAGGCGCTGTTCAGCTTCGGTACGGGCGGCATGTCGGGCACCGGGCTGGGGATGGGCCACCCGGAGCTGATCGGCTTCGCGGGGCGCAGCGACTTCATCCTGACCACGGTGGGCGAGGAGCTCGGCCTGGCCGGGGTCATGGCGGTACTGGTGCTGTACGCGCTCCTGGTCCAGCGGGGGCTGCGGATGGCCCTGGGTGCCCGCGACCCGTTCGGGAAGCTGCTGGCGGTGGGCCTGTCGGCGGCGCTGGCGCTCCAGGTCTTCGTGGTGGCGGGCGGTGTGACGGGCCTGATCCCCCTGACCGGCAAGGCGCTGCCGTTCCTGGCGAAGGGCGGCTCGTCCCTGCTGGCCAACTGGATCATGATCGCCCTGCTCCTGCGCATCAGCGACAGCACGGAACGCCAACGCGAGGCGGACGTCCGCGGCCCGGCGGAGACGACGATCACCCCGGTGGTGGCGGCGCTCCCGCCGGTGGGTGCCGGGTGATTCAGAGGTATTCCTCCAGGCGGCCTATCCGGTAGCCCTGTTCCTGGATGCGCTGGAGCATGCGGGTCGTCATCTGGATCTCCGTCGCGCCCTTGAGTTCCGACGGGCCGCGGAAGTGGGCCAGGATGATGTCGCCCGGTTTGAGGGCGGAGCCCTCGGCGTACTGGAAGTTGTTGATCTGCATCGACACGCGCCACAGGATGACCTGCGAGATGCCGCATTCGGAGGCGGCCTTGAGGGTGTCGTCGTTGTAGTTGCCGTACGGCGGACGGAAGCGGGTCGGCTTGGCGCCGAAGCGCTTCTCCAGGTGTTCCTGCTGGCCGCATATCTCCTTCTTCTGCGCCGCGAAGGGCAGGGTCCGGAGGTTCGGGTGCGTCAGGGTGTGGTTGTTGATCGTGCTGCCTGAGCCGTTGTCGCGGAGCTTCTCGAAGTGCCCGTAGTCCGACGAGGCGATGTTGTCCGTCAGGAACATGCTGATCGGCAGCTTGAGGTCGGCCGCCATCTTCAGGAACTCGGGGTCCTTCTCCGCGCCGTCGTCGAAGGTCAGGAAGACGACCTTGTCGGTGGCCGGGACGGGTATTCGGTCCACCACCTGGGCCTTGCCCGGGACCGCCGGGGCGAGGGCGGGCTTCTGGGCCGGCTTCGGGGCGAACTGGAGCGGGGCCGACAGGCCCCACTTCTTGTACGCCTCGTCCCCCGGCGCGGCTGCGGTCGCCGACTGCGACGGGGTCGCCGTCGGTGACTGCTGCTGCGCCTCCGTCGTCTTGCGGCCCAGTCGTTCGATCGGGTCCACGCTGTTCCCGCACCCCGTCAGGGACAGCGCGAGCGCGCCGGCCGCCAGCGATCCGGCTACCAACCGGCGCGTGTGCCTCACAAGTAGTCCTCCAGGCGGGCCACGGCGTACCCCTTGTCCGTGACGGTCTTCATGACATGACGGATCATGTCAGGCATGGACCCCTTCCAGTCCTCCCGCCCTCGGAAATGAGTCAGGATGATGTCCCCGGGGTGGAGGTCGCGGTCCCACTCGCGCCAGTCCATGCGGTTCGGGAAGGCCTCCGCGTTCCACAGCGGAACCGCCTTGATGCCGCAGGACTTGGCCGCGCGCAGCGTGTCCTGGTTGTAGTTGCCGTACGGCGGCCGGAACAGCGTCGGCCGCTTGCCGAACTGCTTCTGGATGGTGTCCTGCTGGCCGCAGATCTCCTCGTGCTGCTCCTCGTACGAGAGGGCCGGCAGGTACCGGTGGTTGAGGGTGTGGTTGTTCAAGGTGACGCCGGCGGCCTGCATCTCCTTGAAGTAGGGGTAGTTGTCGCGGACGAGGTAGTCGCTGAGGAACGCCGTGTACGGGATCTTCAGCTCCTGCATCATCTTCAGGAACTCGGGGTCCTTCTCCGCGCCGTCGTCGATCGTCAGGAAGACGACCTTCTCCTCGGTGGGGACGGTGGTGAAGACGGGCGGGAGGTCCTCCTGGCCCTCGACCTCGAAGCCCTCGCGGGCGCTGATCTCGGGCTTGGTCTTCGGGGCGGGCGGCGCGGTCAGCGGCGGCTTGGCCAGCTTCCACTTCTTGGCCGCGGCGACGCGGGCCTGCTGGGCGGCCTTCAGCTGCTCGGCCGAGCCGGCGACCGCACCGCCCGCGCCCACGGTCTCGGCGCCCTTGCCGGTCTTGGCGCCGTTGGTCTTGGCGGGCGCACCGGAGTCCGTGCCGGAGCCGCATGCCGTTCCGAGGGCGGCGACCAGCAGTGCGGCCAGTGCCACCCCAACGCGGCCGCGCGGACCAGCCGCGGACCGGTGACCATGGAGCGTCTTATGTTCCTTTTGTCTGACTAGCTGCATAGCAGCGCATCCTGGCACCCGGCCCTGCGCGCCGCCCCGCCGACACCGCCGACGGAAGACGACCTTCCATCGAGTGGCCCACACTGACCGACAATGAACCGGTGACCCCCGAAGACTTCGCCGCGCTCCTCACGCCCGAGGGCCGCGCCCTCCTCGACTCGCTCCGCGACCACGACCCGGCACAGGAACTCGCCGTCGCCACCCGGCTGCGCCGCGAACACCCCGCCGCACTGGTCTCCGCCGCGCTCGGGCAGGCCCGGCTGCGCCAGCGCGCAGTGGCGAAGTTCGGTGCCGAGGACGCGTTCCGGATGTACTTCACGCCCGGCGGCGGCGAGATGGCCACCCGCGCCTCGGTGGCCTCGTACCGCGCCGAGCGGCTCGCGGCACTCGGCGTGCGCAGCGTCGCCGACCTGTGCTGCGGCATCGGCGGGGACGCCCTGGCCATGGCCCGGCTCGGCATCCGCGTGCTGGCCGTGGACCGCGACCCGCTGACCGTCGCCGTCGCCCGCGCCAACGCCGAGGCACTGGGGCTGACGGAGCTCATCGAGGTCCGCGAGGCGGACGTGACCGACGTCGACACCTCCGGGTACGACGCCGTCTTCCTCGACCCCGCCCGGCGTGGCAGCGGCCGTGGCCGGATCTTCGACCCGGAGAGCTACTCGCCGCCGCTGTCGTGGGCCGTCGAGGCCGCCCGCAAGGCCGAGTACGCGGCCATCAAGATCGCCCCCGGGATTCCGCACGAGGCCGTTCCGTCGGAGGCCGAGGCCGAGTGGATCTCCGACCACGGGGACGTGAAGGAGGCCGTGCTGTGGTTCGGGACGGCGCCCGGCACCGTACGCGCCACCCTGCTGCCGGGTCCTCGGACCCTGCACACCGCCGATCCGCTGCCCGACCCCGAGGCCGGGCCCGTCGGCCGCTACCTCTACGAGCCCGACGGCGCCGTGATCCGCGCCCACCTCGTCGCCGAGGCCGCCGAGCAGCTGGCCGGCCGGCTCATCGACCCGACCATCGCGTACATCACCGCCGACGAGCTGCGCGCGACGCCTTACGCCACCGCGTACGAGATCACCGACGTGCTGCCGTTCGGCCTCAAGAAGCTGAAGGCGCTGCTGCGCGAGCGCGAGGTGGGCGTCCTGACCGTCAAGAAGCGCGGTTCGGCCATCGAGCCCGAGGAGCTGCGCAAGAAGGTCAAGCCGCAGGGGCCGCACTCGGCGACCGTCTTCCTGACCCGGGTCGCGGGCGCCCCGTCGATGCTGATCGGCTCGCCCGTCAGCGCACCGTAGGGCCGCCGCGGAAGGCGCGCACCGCCCACCGGTAGTGCGCGCCGGCCTTGCCGAGGCCCAGCAGGCCGGTGATCCACAGGATCATGCCGAGCCCCATGTAGTACGTGACCTCTCCGTACGTGGTGCTGCCCGGGCGGGCCGACACGGCGGACCCGAAGGTCACGTACAGCCCGAACGCGCCGAGCACGAAGGAGGCCAGCAGCCAGGTCAGGCTGCGGCCGGGGGCACGGACCCGGGCGTCGGCGGCCGGATCGCGGTCCGACTCGGCCCAGGCGCACAGCAGCCGGTGCACCAGCCGGTCCCGCTTGGCGCCCCGGGCGAACCAGAACCCGGCCGGGATCAGCACGCCCGCGCCGAGCAGGGCGAAGATCAGGCCGAACACGTACGAGAGCGGGTCGCCGGGCGTCTCGAAGGACATCAGCGCCATGCCGACGAAGGACCAGCCGAGCGCGAAGACCGCGGCGACGGCCCAGAGCAGCAGCAACCGCCCCACACCCAGGCTGCGTCGGCCCAGCTCGTCGAGGAACCGCGCGCGGTCGGCCCGTACGGCGTTCGCGTCCAGCCAAGCGCGCATGTGGGCGGGGGGCGGCGGAGGCGGCAGGTCACGGCGAGGCATGCACATGACGATATCCGCACTCTGCCACAGGCCCGCTCCGGAGTCGCTGGAGAGCGGACCCCCACGGTCCGGCTCCCGTGCGCCGGCCCCCGGGAGTCGGCCGCGCGTCAACTCCCGATGGTCTCCACCGACTCGAACCGCCAGCGGTGTACCGGGCGGGTGATCAGGTCATCGGCGGGCTCGGGGAGTTCGGGCAGTTCCGCCGCCACGCCCTCGGCCGCCTCCCACCAGGTGACGACCAGCACCCGGTCCTGCGGGGCCCGCAACAGTTCGCGGCGCACCGGCTCGCGCGCCAGCACTTGCGAACGGGCCCATTCCAGCAGCTCGTTGCCCCGCCCGGCGGCGGCCCGGGCCTCCCACATCAGCGCGACGGTGCCCATCAGTACAGGTTGTCCTTGCTCAACTCGTGCACGTGGTCGTGGTCATGGCCGGGCCCGTGCCCGTGCGCCGTGCCCGGCACGTGCGGGTCCGTCACCGGCAGCGAGGAGTCCGCCGACAGGTCCCAGTCCGAGGCCGGCCGGTTCCGCTTGACCATCTCGGCGCCCAGCGCCGCGACCATCGCGCCGTTGTCCGTGCACAGCTTCGGCCGCGGCACCCGCAGGATGATCCCCGCGTCGTCGCACCGCTCCTGCGCGAGCGAGCGCAGCCGGGAATTGGCCGCCACGCCGCCGCCGATCATGAGGTGGTCGACGCCCTCGTCCTTGCAGGCGCGGATCGCCTTGCGGGTCAGCACGTCCACCACGGCCTCCTGGAAGGACGCCGCCACATCGCGCACCGGCACCTCCTCGCCCGCGTTCCGCTTCGCCTCGATCCAACGGGCGACCGCCGTCTTGAGCCCGGAGAAGGAGAAGTCGTACGCCGCGTCGCGCGGCCCCGTCAGCCCGCGCGGGAAGTTGATCGCCTTCGGGTCGCCCTCGCGCGCGAGCCGGTCGATGACCGGGCCGCCGGGGAAGCCCAGCTGGAGCACGCGCGCGATCTTGTCGAAGGCCTCGCCCGCCGCGTCGTCGATGGTCGCGCCCAGCGGCCGTACGTCGGAGGTGATGTCCGGGGCGAGCAGCAGCGAGGAGTGCCCGCCGGACACCAGCAGCGCCATGGTCGGCTCCGGCAGCGGGCCGTGCTCCAGCTGGTCCACGCAGATGTGGGAGGCCAGGTGGTTCACCCCGTACAGCGGCTTGCCCAGCGCGTACGCGTACGCCTTGGCGGCCGAGACGCCCACCAGCAGCGCCCCCGCGAGGCCGGGACCCGCCGTGACGGCGATGCCGTCGAGGTCGCGGGCGCTGACCCCGGCCTCCTTCAGGGCGCGCTCGATGGTCGGGACCATCGCCTCCAGGTGTGCCCGGGAGGCCACCTCGGGCACGACGCCGCCGAAGCGCGCGTGCTCGTCGACGCTGGAGGCGATCGCGTCCGCCAGCAGGGTCGTGCCGCGGACCACGCCGACGCCGGTCTCGTCGCAGGAGGTCTCGATGCCGAGGACGAGCGGTTCGTCAGCCATGGGTCTCACCTTGTACGGGTCCGTCTGCGGTGACGGAGCTAGCGGGATCGGAAAGGCGCATCACGAGCGCGTCGACGTTGCCGGGCTGGTAGTAGCCCCGCCGGAAGCCGATCGGTTCGAAGCCGAAGCGCTCGTAGAGCTTCTGGGCCCGGGTGTTGTCCACCCGTACCTCCAGCAGCACCTCGGCGCACTCGAATGCGGTGGCGGCGCGCAGCAGGTCGGTGAGGAGCCGGGCGCCGAGCCCGGTCCCCCACTGGTCGCGCGCGGCCGCGATGGTCTGTACGTCGGCCAGGTCGCCGGCGGCGGCCAGCCCGGCGTAGCCGACGATGCGGCCGGTCCCCGGGTCCTGGGCGACGACGTAGCGGCGGGTGGCGTGCGGGCCGCGGGCGTGGGCGAGCTCGGACCAGAACATGCCCGCGGACCAGGCGTCCTCGGGGAACAGCTCGTGCTCCAGGTCCAGCACGGGCTCGATGTCCCACCAGCGCATCTCGCGGAGCACTGCGGTCACTGAGGTCACTGCGGGGTGACCACCTTGTAGTTCTTGGGCACCTGCGCGTCGGGCCGGCGCAGGTAGAGCGGCGTGGGAGGCAGGAACTCCGCCCCTGCCGCGAGCCGTTCCACGGCCAGGGAGGCGAGCGCGGCGGCGCTCTGGTGCTCGGGAGCCCGCGCGTCGTTGAAGACGTCCGGGTACAGGAGCGCGCCCTGGCCCACCGCGGGCAGGCCGGCGACCTGCTCGGCGATGTCGGCCGGGCGGTCCACCGCGGGCTCGCCGACGCGCGTGCGCGGGTCCTCGTACCGGGCCCAGTAGACCTCCTTGCGCCGCGCGTCGGTGGCGACGGTGAAGGGGCCCTCGATCCCGGCGGCGCCCGCGGCGTACGCGAGGCCGTCGAGGGTGCACAGGCCGTGTACGGGGATGCCGAGCACGGTGGCGAAGGTGGAGGCGGTGACGAGGCCGACGCGCAGCCCGGTGTAGGGGCCGGGGCCGACGCCGACGACGATGCCGGTGAGGGCGTCGAGCTTCAGCCCGGCCTCGGCGAGCACCTTGTCGACGGAGGGCAGCAGGAGCTCCCCGTGGCGGCGGGCGTCGACCTGGTTCGACTCGGCGAGGACGGACTCGCCGTCGTGCAGGGCGACGGTGACGGCGGGCGTGGCGGTATCTACAGCGAGCAAGAGCACGCGAACAGCCTACGACTCCGGGGGGCCGGGCCCTCGCGGCCGGTCACGGGGCACCCCGGCTGCTACCTTCGACCCAGGTATCGGCCGGGTTCCGGGCCGGGGCAAGCTGCCCGGACGGCGCCCCGGCACTGGGGAAGCACGGGAGAGGTGGAGCAAGGTGGCACGCAGCAGCTCGGGAATCGTGGCCGGGCTCACCGTCGCGGCGATCGCCGTCGTCGGCTTCCTCGGATACCAGGCCTCCGCGACCGCGCCCGCGCACCCCGCGAAGGCGGCCCCGCAGGTGGCGGCCCCTTCCCCCGTCCCGTCCGCGCACGCGGGCGAGGAGGCGAAGCCGGTGGCGGTGCCGAACGCTTCGGGCACCGGCTCGCGGGTCGTGTACTCGGTGAGCCTGAAGCGGGTGTGGCTGGTCGGCGAGGGCGGGCAGGAGCCGAAGTCGTTCGTGGTCAAGCCCAGCACGGCCCACCCGCTGCCGGGCACGTACCTGGTGAACTCGCGCTCGGGCGCGGTCACCGGCTCGGACGGGGTGCCGATCGAGCACGTCGTGCGGTTCGCCACCGCGGACGGTGTCGTGGTCGGGTTCAGCGCCCGGGTGGACGGCCAGATGCCGGAGCCCGATCCGAACAAGAAGACCGGCGGCATCCGCATGACGCGGACCGACGGCGATGCGATGTGGTCCTTCGCGACGCTCAACTCGAAGGTCGTCGTCCTCCCCTGACCCCCTGTCGCCCCTGACGGGCGGCCGGCCGCGGATTCACCCGCACGGGCTACGGCGCGTGCAGACCTCAGGCCGCCTCGGACTCCGGGGCGGCCTGTTCGCGCACCTGGGCCACGGCGTCTTCGGGCGCGTCCGGGGCGTGCTCGCGGCCCGGCGGGGTCGATACGGCGGTGGCGGCGGCCCCCGCTGCGAGCAGAGCCCCCATGGGCACGACGGACGGGCGGGGGTGGCGCTGCGCTCCTGCTGCGGACATGGCTGCCTCCTGGCCCGGGGCCGGCCCGTACTTAGGTAGGCCTAACCAGCCCTCGGTACCATGTGACCACGCCCGACTCCGTCGGCGCAATATCTTGCCGACGAGTTGTCGGTACGATTTCCCGCGGTCCCCCTGCCCCGTCCGCCGGTCCTCGCCCGCCGGTTCTAGCGCGCCGGTTCTAGCGCGCCGGTTCTAGCGCGCCGGGGTCGTGGACAGCGCCGCCAGTGCGTCCGCCCCGGACCAGCGCGCGCCGATCCCGCGCACGGAGACCTCCCGTACGTCGTCCAGGACCTCCTCGTGGCCGACCGCCCGCGCGATCACCACGTGCAGCCGGTCGTCGGAGAGCTCCTCGACCTTGCCGTCGCCCCATTCCACGACGACCACGGACTCGGGCAGCGAGACGTCGAGGTCCAGGTCCTCCATCTCGTCCAGCCCGCCGCCGAGCCGGTACGCGTCCACGTGGACCAGCGCCGGCCCGCCCCGCAGCGAGGGGTGGACCCGGGCGATCACGAAGGTCGGCGAGGTCACGGCGCCCCGTACGCCCAGCCCCTCGCCCAGGCCCCGGGTCAGCGTGGTCTTGCCCGCGCCGAGCTCCCCGGTCAGCAGGACGAGGTCGCCCGGGCGCAGCAGGCCGGCGAGGGTGCGGCCCAGCTCCTGCATGGCCTCGGGCGAGTCGACGGTGATGCGCGCCTCGGCGTCGGCCGCCTCAGTTCCCTGCCGCGGTGCCTGACGGTGCGGTGCTCGCGGCGCTTCCAGCGGTACTTCTTCCATGCCCGCCAACGTTAGTCGCTGCGGGCACCGCACCGGTGCGCGCCAGCAGCTCGGTCAGCAGGACGGTCACCGTGTCGGGGTACTCCAGCATCATCAGGTGCCCGGCGGATTCCAGGACCACGAGCTCGGCGGCGGGCAGCGCGTCCTTGATGGCCTGGCTGTGCGCGGCCGGGGTGACCATGTCGCGGTCGCCGGCGATGACGGTGACGGGGATGTCGGCGAACCGCTGGAGGGCGGCGCTCTTGTCGTGGATCTGGAAGGCCGGGTAGAACTCGGCGACCACGTCGATCGGGGTGGCCTCGATGAGCCGCTCGGCGAAGCGGGCGACGCCGGGGTCGACCTCGCGGGGGGCGCCGAACGAGTACATCTTGATCATGCCGGCGAAGAGGTCGGCGGTGGCCCGCCGGCCCTTCTCCACGAGCTCCACCTGTGAGCCGAGCGCCTTGAGCACGGGCGGCAGGATGCGTCGGACGGCCCCCATGCCGACGGAGGGCAGCCCGTACGTCACCTGGTCGAGGTGCCCGCTGGAGGTGCCGACCAGGGCGACGCCGAGCACCCGGTCGCGGATCAGGTCGGGGAACTGCTCGGCCAGCGCCATGACGGTCATGCCGCCCATCGAGTGACCCACCAGGATCAGCGGGCCCTCGGGAGCGGCGGCGTCGATGACGGTCTTCAGGTCGCGGCCGAGCTGGTCGATGGTCACGCGCTCGCCGTCGGCCTGGGCGAACCCGCGTGCGCTGCGGCCGTGGCTGCGCTGGTCCCAGTACACGGAGCGGACCAGTCCGCGCAGGGCGGCGCGCTGGAAGTGCCAGGAGTCCTGGGCGAGGCAGTAGCCGTGGCAGAACACGACGGTCGGGGCGACCGGGCCCTTGCGGCGCAGCCGGGCCCGCTTCTTCGGGCCCTCGGGCGGCTCGTCGACCTCGTAGTAGAGCTCGGTGCCGTCCTCGGCGTAGCAGGCGCCCGGGGTCCCGCGCAGCGAGCCGTAGTCCCCGGTGGCGTCGAGCGCGAGGCGCGCCTTGCGGCGCACGCCGCGCCCGACCGTGATCCGTTCGACCGCGACACCGGCGGCCGCGCCTGCGGCTATCACGCCGATCGCGGCGCCGGCCCAGCCCGCCTTGCGCCAGTTCTCGCTCACGCCGTCCTCACTCAGCCCGTTAGCCGTTGCGGTAGACCCGAGGAACGCGCACCCCGATACGGGTGACGATCTCATAGGCGATGGTGTGTGCCGCTTGAGCCCAGTCCTCGGCGGTGGGCTCGCCGTGCTCGCCGGTGCCGAAGAGGACGGCCTCGTCCCCGGCCCGTACCAGGTCGCTGCCGAGGTCGACGACGAACTGGTCCATGGCGACGCGGCCGGCGACGCGGCGGACCTTGCCGCCGACGAACACGGGGCCGCGGCCGGAGGCGTGCCGGGGGATTCCGTCGGCGTACCCGGCGGGGATGAGGGCGAGGTTGGTCTCGGCCTCGGTGACGTAGTGGTGCCCGTAGCTCACCCCGTGGCCCGGGGGCACGGCCTTGACCAGCGCGACGGAGGCCTTGAGGGTCATCGCGGGGCGCAGGCCCAGCTCCTCGGAGGTGCCCAGCTCGGGGGCCGGGGACACGCCGTAGACGGCGAGGCCGCAGCGCACGAGGTCGTAGTGGCTCTCGGGCAGGGTCAGGGTCGCGGGCGAGTTGGCGATGTGCCGGACCTCGGGCTCCACGCCCTCCTTCTCGGCGTACGCCAGCATGTCGCGGAAGGCCGCCAGCTGGAGCGCGATGGAGGGGTGGCCGGGCTCGTCGGCGCAGGCGAAGTGGGACCAGACGCCGGTGATCCGGACGGTGCCCTCGGCCTGGGCGGCGACGGCCGCGCCGACGAGCTCGGCCCAGTCGGCGGGCTGGCAGCCGTTGCGGCCGAGGCCGGTGTCGGCCTTGAGCTGGATCCTGGCCGGGCGGTCGGCGGCGTGCGCGGCCTTGCGCACCTCGTCGAGGGCCCACATCCCGCTGACGGAGATGTCCAGGTCGGCCTCGACGGCCTCCTGCCAGGGCCCGCCGGGGGTCCACAGCCAGCACATGATCGGCCCACCGATCCCGGCGGCGCGCAGGGCGAGCGCCTCCTCGGGAGTGGCGGTTCCGAGCCAGGTGGCACCGGCGTCCTGGGCCGCGCGGGCGCACGGGATCGCGCCGTGGCCATAGGCGTCCGCCTTGACGACGGCCATCAGCTCGGCACGGGGTGCCCGCTCGCGCAGTGCGCGTACGTTCGCCCGTACGGCGTCAAGATCGATCTCGGCGTACACGCGCGTCGGTGTCTCGTTCATCGCCCCCAGTCTCTCAGAGCCCGGCCGTGGCCTGCGCGACCGCCGTTCACACCATGCATACCGGGTTATTTCACCCCTGATGACACATCAACCGCATCTCGGGGGTGGCTGATACCCGGCCGGCGTCTCAGGAGCGGCCGATACCGCGCCACGCCTCCGGGAGGAACTCGGCGATCTGCTGGGCGAGGAGCGGGGCCCCGGAGGCCGCCCGGCGCCCCGCCAGGCCGTGGAGGTACGCCGCGACCGAAGCGGCGTCCACCGCCGGCAGGCCCGAGGCCAGCAGCGAGCCCGCCAGGCCCGACAGGACGTCACCGCTGCCCGCCGTCGCCAGCCACGCGGTTCCCGTCGGGTTGACCCGGACGGGGCCGCCGCCGCGCGACACCAGCGTCGTCGAGCCCTTCAACAGGGCCGTCGCGCCGTACCTGGCCGCCAGGGACCGTACGGACGACAGCCGGGCCGACTCCACCGACTGCCGGTCCACCCCCAGCAGCACGGCCGCCTCGCCCGCGTGCGGGGTCAGCAGGGTCTCGGCCGGCCGGGCCCGCAACACCTCCGGGTCCAGCCCGCGCAGCCCGTCCGCGTCCACCAGCACCGGCACCGGGTCCGCCAGCGCCTGGGCGACCTCCGCCGCCCGGCCCTCCCCCAACCCCGGCCCGACCACCCACGCCTGCACCCGGCCCCGCCCGATCAGCGTCTCGGGGTACCGCGCCAGTACCGCGTCCGCCGCCGGACCGACGTAGCGCACCGCGCCCGCACCCCCGCGCAACGCCCCTGCGACGGCGAGCACCGCCGCGCCCGGGTACTGCACCGAGCCGGCGACGATGCCGACCACGCCCCGCCGGTACTTGTCGCTCGACGCCGTCGGCTCCGGCAGCAGGCCCGCCACATCGGCGTGCTGCAAGGCCTCCGCGTCCGGCTCGGGCAGCGACAGTCCGATGTCCACCAGCCGCAGCGCGCCCGTGCGCGAGGCCCCCGGGTCGATCAGCAGCCCCGGCTTGTACGCCCCGAACGTCACCGTGACGTCGGCCCGGACCGCCGCCCCGGCCACCTCGCCGGTGTCCGCGTCGACGCCGCTGGGCAGGTCCACCGCGACGACGACCGCACCGGCCGGGATCCGCTCCGCCAGCGCCGCCGCGGCAGGCCGCAGACCGCCGCGTCCGCCGATGCCGACGAGCCCGTCCAGTACGAGGTCCGCCCGGCCTGGAACGTCCTGCTCCAGCCGGCCCCCGGCGGCCAGCAGCGCCCGCAGCCCACCCGCGTGCAGGCGCTCCGGATCCATCGGTACGGCCGTCACCCCGGCGCCGCGCCGTGCGAGCCGGGCGCCGGCGTACAGTGCGTCACCGCCGTTGTCCCCGGGCCCCACGAGCAGCACCACGCGCGCCCCGTACACCCGGCGCAGCAGCCCCGCGCAGACGGCGGCCAGCCCGGCCGCCGCCCGCTGCATCAGGGCGCCCTCCGGAAGCCGGGCCATCAGCTCCCGCTCGGCGGCCCGTACGGTCTCCACGCTGTAAGCAGTACGCATGGCACCAGCCTGCCCGAAAACCCCGCGGACGCGGCTGCGGCCCGAGCGGCCAGGGGGTGTCCGGCCCCGATCCGCCGGACGCCCCCTACCCTTCGGCGATCACCACGGCCGAGGCGACACCCGCGTCGTGGCTCAGCGACACGTGCCAGGACTTCACGCCCAGTGCCTCGGCCCTGGCCGCGACCGTCCCCGACACCCGCACCCGCGGCTGCCCGGTCTCCTCGACGTACACCTCGGCGTCGGTCCACAGCATGCCGCCGGGTGCGCCGAGCGCCTTGGCGAGGGCCTCCTTGGCCGCGAACCGGGCGGCGAGCGAGGCGGTCCCGCGCCGTTCGCCGCTCGGCAGTGTCAATTCGGAGTCGACGAACAGCCGTTGTGCCAGTTGCGGCGTACGCGCCAGCGACGCCCCGAACCGATCGATCTCGGCAACGTCGATCCCCACACCGATAATCACAACGCCAACTCGCTTCGCTACTCCACCGTCACGGACTTCGCGAGATTACGCGGTTGGTCCACTTCGTTCCCGCGCGCGGTCGCGAGCTCGCACGCGAACACCTGCAACGGCACCGTCGCCACCAACGGTTGGAGCAGCGTCGGCGTCGCCGGGATCCGGATCAGGTGGTCGGCGTACGGGACGACCGCCTCGTCGCCCTCCTCCGCGATCACGATCGTCCGCGCCCCGCGCGCCCGGATCTCCTGGATGTTCGACACGATCTTGTCGTGCAGCACGGAACGCCCGCGCGGCGACGGCACGACGACCACCACCGGCAGGTCCTTCTCGATGAGCGCGATCGGCCCGTGCTTGAGCTCGCCCGCCGCGAAGCCCTCGGCGTGCATGTACGCCAGCTCCTTGAGCTTGAGCGCGCCCTCCAGGGCCACCGGGTACCCGACGTGCCGCCCGAGGAACAGCACGGTGTCCTTGTCCGCGAGCGAGCGCGCCAGCTGCCGTACCGGCTCCATGGTCTCCAGTACGGTGTCCACCGCCGCGGCGATGTCGGACAGCTCGCGGATCACCGCCTCGATCTCGTCGCCCCGCTTCGTGCCCCGGACCTGCCCGAGGTACAGCGCGACCAGGTAGCAGGCGACCAGCTGCGTCAAGAACGCCTTGGTCGAGGCGACGGCCACCTCCGGACCGGCGTGCGTGTACAGCACCGCGTCGGATTCGCGCGGGATCGTCGACCCGTTCGTGTTGCAGATGGCCAGCACCTTGGCGCCCTGCTCGCGCGCGTGCCGCAGCGCCATCAGGGTGTCCATGGTCTCGCCGCTCTGCGAGATCGCGACCACCAGCGTCCGCTGGTCCAGGATCGGGTCGCGGTAGCGGAACTCGCTCGCCAGCTCCGTCTCGCACGGGATGCGGGTCCAGTGCTCGATGGCCAGTTTCGCGATCATGCCCGCGTGGTATGCCGTACCGCAGGCCACGATCACGACCTTGTCGACCTCCCTGAGCACCGAGACGGGGATGCGCACCTCGTCCAGGCTCAGCGAGCCGTTCGCGTCGATCCTGCCCAGGAGGGTGTCGGCGACGGCCTTCGGCTGCTCGGCGATCTCCTTGAGCATGAAGTAGTCGTAGCCCCCCTTCTCGGCCGCCGAGGCGTCCCAGTCCACGTGGTAGGCCCGCACGGCCGCGGGCGCACCGTCGAAGTCGGTCACCGTGACCCCGTCGCGGCGGAGCTCGACCACCTGGTCCTGCCCCAGCTCGATCGCGGACCGGGTGTGGGCGATGAACGCGGCCACGTCCGAGGCGAGGAAGTTCTCGCCCTCTCCGACGCCCACCACCAGGGGGGAGTTCCGGCGGGCCCCGACCACCACGTCCGGCGCGTCGGCGTGCACCGCGACCAGCGTGAACGCGCCCTCCAGGCGCCGGCACACCTGCCGCATGGCTTCGGCGAGGTCCCCGCCGGCTTCGAAGCGCTCCGCCAGCAGGTGGGCGACGACCTCGGTGTCCGTCTCGGACTCCAACCGGTGCCCGCGCTCGGTCAGTTCGGTGCGCAGCGCGGCGAAGTTCTCGATGATGCCGTTGTGCACGACGGCCACCCGGCCCGCGTTGTCGAGGTGCGGGTGGGCGTTGACGTCGGTGGGCCCGCCGTGGGTCGCCCAGCGGGTGTGACCGACTCCGGTGGAACCGGCCGGCAGCGGATGCCCGACCAGCTCCTTCTCCAGATTGACCAGTTTTCCGGCCTTCTTGGTGGCGGCGAGCCCCCCGTCGGCGAGCACGGCGACGCCCGCCGAGTCGTAGCCGCGGTACTCCAGCCGCTTGAGTCCGGCGATGACCACATCGAGCGCCGACTGCGCTCCCACGTAACCCACAATTCCGCACATACGGCGCAGCGTACGCGGAAGTCGGCTGCCTGCCCCGTACCTGAACAAGACGAAAAACCCGCCCCGGCGAATGCGCCGGGGCGGGATTGGCACCTGTTCGAACGCCCGAACGGGCCGGACCTCAGCCGAGCTTCTTGGCCTGGATCTCGACGACGGCCTTCGGCTGCTCGGCGGAGCCGCTCGGGCTCACGGCCGAGAAGGTGGCGATGGTGTTGCCCTTGCGCACGACCACGAGCTCCGTGGCGGCCTTCTCACCGTCCACGTTCGCCATCGCGGTGTAGGCGAGCGCCTCGTCGCCCGCGGTGACCGGGGCGCCCGGGACCACCTTCTCGATCTTGAGGGAGTCGCCGGCCTGGCTGCCCGTGTAGCCGCCGGCGCAGGCCGTGGCCGCGGCCTTGACGGCGGCGAAGGCCTCCTCGGCGCCCTTGCCGTCGTACGAGGCGAGTGCGATGGACGTGACCGTGGCACCCAGGACATCGGCCGCGGACTTCGGGATGGTGACCGCCTTGGTGCCCGCCCGGCCCACCGGGGTGCCGACCGGCGCCGAGGACTGCGCCTTGGCCAGCGGCAGGCACTCGGGCTTGTCGGTCCCGGCACTGGCCGCCGCCGCGAGCTCGGCGGGGGTGGCCGCCCGCACCGCGTGGGTCGGGAGCTCGGCCTGCGTCACCAGCAGCGCGGCCAGCTCCGCGTCCGTCTTCCCCTTCGCGGCCGGGGCCGCGGACGAGGCGGCGGCGGACGGCTTGGCGTCGGCCTTCTTGTCGTCCGCCTTGTCGGAACCGCAGGCGGTGGCCAGCAGGGCCAGGGACACCGCGGACGCGGTCACGACGGTACGACGGACAAGGGTGCTAGGCACGAAAGATCTCCCCCAGAACACAGAACACGACAAAGACGACCGCGGCTGCAAAGGACCCGCGGGCACCGGCAAATCTACGGGTCGATCCGATCATGGGCCGCCCATTTCCCGCCGCATGCCGCCGATCGCGACCGGGGTGAGATCCACTCGCACCCGGAGCTCGGGCCGACCGGGAACCGCTGGACGACACCCCGCCGACACCGCACCGCCGGCCGCAGGCCCCCGGCACGTGACCGACCACACCACCCACAACCGGCCCCGAGCCACGACAATGGCCCTGTGATCACTTCGCCGCCACGAAGCACGCCGGACAGCGCGATGGAGCGCCCCGAACGGCCCGAGCGACCCCACCGCCGGACCGAGGTCTCCCCGTACGTCGACCTCACCCGCGCCGAGTGGAGCGCCCTGCGCGAGCGCACCCCGCTGCCCCTGACGGCCGACGAGGTCGAGCGGCTGCGCGGGCTCGGGGACGTCATCGACCTCGACGAGGTCCGGGACGTCTACCTCCCGCTCTCCCGCCTCCTCAACCTCTACGTGGGCGCCACGAGCAACCTCCGCGGCACCCTCAACACCTTCCTGGGCGACGCCGGCAACGGCCACGGCGCGCAGCAGGGCACCCCGTTCGTCATAGGGGTCGCCGGCTCCGTCGCCGTCGGCAAGTCCACGGTGGCCCGGCTCCTCCAGGCCCTGCTGGCCCGCTGGCCGGAGCACCCGCGGGTCGAGCTGGTCACCACCGACGGCTTCTTGTACCCCATGAAGGAGTTGCAGCGGCGCGGGCTGACCTCCCGCAAGGGCTTCCCGGAGTCGTACGACCGGCGCGCTCTGACCCGTTTCGTCGCGGACATCAAGGCGGGCAAGGACGAGGTCACCGCCCCGGTGTACTCGCACCTGATCTACGACATCGTGCCGGGCGAGCAGCTCGTCGTGCGCCGCCCCGACATCCTGATCGTCGAGGGGCTCAACGTCCTCCAGCCGGCCCTGCCCGGCAAGGACGGCCGCACGCGCGTGGGTCTCGCGGACTACTTCGACTTCAGCGTGTACGTGGACGCCCGGCCCGAGGACATCGAGCGCTGGTACCTCAACCGGTTCCGGAAGCTGCGCGAGACCGCCTTCCAGAATCCTTTCTCCTACTTCCGCAAGTACACCCAGGTCTCCGAGGAGGAGGCCATGGAGTACGCGCAGACCATGTGGCGCACGATCAACAAGCCCAACCTCCTGGAGAACGTCGCCCCCACCCGCGGCCGCGCCACGCTCGTCGTGCGCAAGGGCCCCGACCACAAGGTGCAGAAGCTCAGCCTCCGCAAGCTCTGACCCACGTCGCCCCTTAGGGTGCGGCCATGCTGCACCTGCGATTGATCACTCCGGCGGACCGGACCGAGGCCGTGGTCTCGGTCATCGAATCGACGGTCGGAACCACCCATGTGGTCGTACTACCGGGCGCCGCCCGTGAACCCCGGGGCGACCTCGTGCTGTGCGACGTCGCCCGGGAGGCCGGGGACGAGCTGCTGCACGAGCTCCAGGAGCTCGGCATCGAGAAGGACGGCTCGATCGCCGTCGAGAACATCGACCTGTCGCTGTCCGGGCGGGCCGACGCGGCCGAGGAGGAGGCGCCGGGCGAGGGCGCCGACGCGGTGCTGTGGGAGCAGCTGACCGAGGCCACGCACGAGGAGTCCACGCTCACCATCACCTACCTCGCGTTCATGGTCCTGGCGACCATGATCGCGGCATGCGGTGTCGTGCTCGACAACGCCATCCTGATCGTGGGCGCAATGGCGGTCGGTCCGGAGTTCGGCCCGCTCGCGGGCGTGTGCACCGCGGTGGTGCGGCGCGCGCCGCGGCTCGCGCTGCGGTCCCTCAGCGCACTGCTGATCGGTTTCGGCGTGGCGATCGCGGCCACCACCCTCTTCAGCCTGGGGATGGACGCCATCGGGCAGTTCCACGAGGGGATGCTGGACCGGCCCCGCCCGAACACCGGCTTCATCTGGCAGCCGGACCCGTTCTCCTTCGTGGTGTCGCTGCTCGCGGGCGTGGCGGGGGTGCTGTCGCTCACCTCCGCCAAGTCCGGGGCGCTGGTGGGCGTCGCGATCTCGGTGACCACCGTCCCGGCCGGTGCTAACGCCGCCGTGGCCCTCAGCTACGGCGAGTTCGGCCAGATGTGGGGGTCGGCGGAGCAGCTGCTGCTGAACCTGGGCGGGATCATGCTGGCCGGCGTGCTGACCCTCTTCGCGCAGAAGGTGCTGTGGCGTACGCAGCGCGGCCGCTGGGTGCGCCGGCCGCAGGCGTGAAACGGCCCCGGCCCCGTCCTCCCGCGGATCGCGGGAGGACGGGGCCGGGGCGCGGTCCTGGCCGGTACTAGCCGAGGGCCGACTTCACGACGTCCGCGAGCCGCCCGGCGATCGCGCGGGCCTGCTCGATGTCGGCGGCCTCGACCATCACCCGTACGAGAGGCTCGGTACCCGACGGACGGAGCAGTACCCGGCCGGTGGTGCCCAGCTCGCGCTCGGCGTCGGCGACGGCCGCGGCCAGCTCGGCGGAGGTCTTGACCCGGGACCTGTCCACGTCGGGGACGTTGACCAGCACCTGCGGCAGCCGCTGCATGACGCCCGCGAGGTCGGCCATCGAACGGCCGGTGGCCGCGATGCGCGCCGCCAGCATCAGGCCGGTGAGCGTGCCGTCGCCGGTCGTGGCGTGGTCGAGGATGATCACGTGCCCGGACTGCTCGCCACCGAGCGCGTAGCCGTGCTCCTTCATCGACTCCAGTACGTACCGGTCGCCGACGCCGGTCTGGACGACCTGGATGCCCTCGCCCTCCATGGCCAGCTTGAAGCCGAGGTTGGACATCACGGTGCCGACGACGGTGTTCCCGCGCAGGGAGCCCGCCTCGCGCATGGTCAGGGCCAGTACCGCGAGGATCTGGTCGCCGTCGATCTCGGCGCCGGAGGCGTCGACCGCGAGGCAGCGGTCAGCGTCGCCGTCGTGCGCGATGCCGAGGTCGGCGCCGTGCTCGACGACGGCCTGCTTGAGGAGGCCCAGGTGGGTGGAGCCGCAGCCGTCGTTGATGTTGAGGCCGTCCGGCTCGGCGCCGATGGTGACGACCTCGGCACCCGCCCGGGTGAAGGCCTCGGGCGAGACGCGGGCGGCCGCGCCGTGCGCCTCGTCCAGGACGATCTTGAGCCCGTCGAGGCGGTTGGGGAGGACTCCGATGAGGTGCGCGACGTACTTGTCGAAGCCCTCGTCGTAGTCGGAGACGCGGCCGACACCGGCGCCGGTCGGCCGGTCCCAGGGAGCGCCGGTGCGGTGCTCCTCGTAGACGGCCTCGATGCGGTCTTCGAGCTCGTCGGCGAGCTTGTGGCCACCGCGGGCGAAGAACTTGATGCCGTTGTCGGGCATCGCGTTGTGGCTGGCGGAGAGCATCACGCCGAGGTCGGCACCCAGCGCACCGGTGAGATACGCCACCGCCGGGGTGGGCAGCACACCGACGCGCAGGACGTCCACGCCCGCGCTCGCGAGGCCCGCGACGACGGCGGCCTCCAGGAATTCACCGGAGGCGCGGGGGTCGCGCCCGACGACCGCGGTCGCCCGGTGGCCCGCGAAGGTTCCCGCCTCGGCGAGTACGTGGGCAGCTGCCACGGAGAGACCGAGCGCGAGCTCAGCCGTCAGATCCGCGTTGGCGACGCCGCGTACACCGTCCGTCCCGAAGAGTTGTCCCACTGTTGTCCTCCCGAGTTCACGCTTCGTTTGTGACCGCTTGTGACATGTATTTGCCGCTTGTGGCGGTAAACGAACCGCCCCGGCAGCACGGAGAGTGCTGCCGGGGCGGTTTGTTGCTGAACAGCAGGCGCAGATTAACGCTTGCTGTACTGCGGAGCCTTACGGGCCTTCTTGAGACCGGCCTTCTTGCGCTCGACCGCACGGTCGTCGCGGGAGAGGAAGCCGGCCTTCTTCAGCGCCGGGCGGTTGTTGTCGACGTCCGCCTCGTTCAGGGCGCGGGCCACGCCGAGGCGCAGGGCGCCGGCCTGACCGGAGACGCCGCCACCCGAGATGCGGGCGATGATGTCGTAGCGACCGTCGAGCTCAAGGAGCTTGAACGGCTCGTTGACTTCCTGCTGGTGCACCTTGTTGGGGAAGTAGTCCTCAAGGGTGCGACCGTTGATCTTCCACTTGCCGGTGCCCGGAACGATCCGGACGCGGGCGATGGCGTTCTTGCGACGGCCCAGGCCTGCGGCCGGCTGCGGGTCGCCGAAGCGGCCGGCAAGGGACTCGGAGGTGTAGTCGCCCTCGACGACGACCTCAGACTCGGTGGTGTACTCCTCGACGCCCTCGAACTCTTCGACGGGGGTCTCGGCGGTGGTCTCGGCCACGATGCTCCTCAGAATTTTCTACGTCTTAGGGGGTGGCCGGAACTACTGCGCGACCTGGGTGATCTCGAACGGCACCGGCTGCTGGGCAGCGTGGGGGTGCTGGTCGCCCGAGTAGACCTTCAGCTTCGAGAGCATCTGACGGCCCAGGGTGTTCTTGGGGAGCATGCCCTTGATGGCCTTCTCGACGGCCTTCTCCGGGTTGTTCGCCAGGAGGTCGTCGTAGCGCACGGAACGCAGACCGCCCGGGAAGCCGGAGTGGCGGTACGCCATCTTCTGGGACGCCTTGTTGCCGGACAGGTGAACCTTGTCGGCGTTGACGATGATGACGAAGTCGCCCATGTCCATGTGGGGGGCGTAGGTCGGCTTGTGCTTACCCCGCAGGAGGGCAGCGGCCTGGGTCGCCAGACGGCCGAGGACAACGTCCTGGGCGTCGATGACGAGCCACTGGCGCGAGATGTCGCCGGGCTTGGGGCTGAACGTACGCACGCGTATGCCTTCGCTTCTTCAGTGGTGGTATCCCAAGGGCGCGAAGCCCCACGGGAAGGTCCTGACAGGGTCACCACGGACGATCACGACAGCCCTCGTTCACATCGGGGACGCAACCCGTGTGAACCGCTGGTCATCGGTCCGGTGGACCGGCGCAAGGCCCTTTCACGTGAGAATGAGAAAGCCAATACGCATAACAAACCAGCAGGATACCCAAGCAGACCCGTACGGGTCAAAACGCGGTCCGCGATGCCGATTCTGCTGGCGTCGCGGCGCACTCCGGTTCGGTCCTGGGTGGGGACCCCGCAGTTGTTACGGGTCCCAGAGTAACCCGACTGGAGCGCAGCGCACGACGCACCAGCAAGATCGCGAGCCCGCACAGGGTGGCGCAGTCCTTGAAGGCACGCCGCTTGTGGGCCAGCTCGGAGGGCCACGGCACCAGCGCCACCTGGGGCGTCAGGGCCAGCCAGAACCAGGGCGAGCGGGGCATCGAGCCCGGCCGCACCGCCGAGGCCAGCAGCAGCGGGAGCACCACCAGCAGGTAGTGGTCGAAGGACGGCCGCGAGACCAGGAATGCGGCGAGCATCACCATGCAGGCGGTCTCCACCAGCCGCAGCTCGCCGTCGTCACCGTCCCCGTCCGGACGCCGCCACCGCGTCCAGGCCGCCCACAGGCCGGCCCCGGCCCCCGCGAACGCCAGCAGCACCGCCACCGACTGCGGCACCCCCAGCCGCGGCAGCACCGCGATCGGCGAAGCGTCCCACGGCATGGCGTACGCGTCCTGCCCCTGGAGCAGGAAGGGCAGGGTCTTGGTGAAGAACAGCGAGGGGCTCGGCATCATCAGGGCCCCGGCCAACGACAGCCCCAGCGGCACCAGCACGGCCGCCGCCAGTCCCCGCCACTGCCGGGCGAGCAGGAAGAGCAGCCCGATCGGCACCAGCATCGGCTTGCAGGCGATGGCCAGCCCTATCACCAGCCCGGCGGACCCCCAGGACCTCCGGTGCGCGAGCAGCAGCGCCACCGGCAGCGCGGCCGCCGAGATGGCCGTCCAGTTGCCGATCAGGACGAGGTTCTCGAACGGCTTGTAGGCGAGGGCGAGGAAGGCGAGACCGCCGACCGCGAAGCGCGAGCGCAGCGGCACCGAGAACAGCCGCAGGGCGGCCGTCCAGCCGATG